>JAEWRF010000116.1 GCA_023460155.1 Bacillota bacterium
TTCCAACGCAGCACCCCATAAAATGAGAAACAGATCATCAGGAACGTGACCCCGTTAGTCGCCCAGACCCACAGCGCGGCGGAGGGATGGAAAAAGACCACGACATACACCGCCAAAATGAGTACCTGCTGCGTCAGGTTCACAAGGTTGTACGATTTAAACTTATTCTCGCCGCGCAGCATCATGTTGGTAACGCTGAGCAGCAGAGACAGAATTCCGTAAACCACGATGCCAACTAAGAACTGTGTCGAAGTCGTCGCAAAAAAGGAGCTGTGCCGCAGCGCAATCAGAACGGCCGAAGCGACCACTAAAATCAACAGGGTGATGGAAAACGTCAGTTTGCGAATGGCCTTCTTTGTGTTTCCAATTGTATAACGGGCGACAAAATACACGATCGCGGCAGAGATGCTCAGCCCCAGAATAGAATTAAACCCGGAGCCCCAGGTCTGCACCTGATTATAGAGGCCCTTGACGTCCGGGGCAACGCGTGAAAGCACAAGCAGACTGCCGATCAGGCTCAGGAGCGCCCCGATCGCGTTCGTGCCGAAGGTATTGATGGAATCGCGGACAATATCACTGTGGACTTTTTTCGTCTTTGTTTTTCCCATAAAAATAACTCCATCTATCAGTCAGATGGAGTTATTATAGCATTTCGGGAAAGAGAGTACAAGCAAAGGAAGGATTTCAGCCTGCTTTCCCCAGTTTATTGCGTTCCAGCGCGCTTCGCACGGCAAAATACAGCGGGATGGCAATCACGTCCGCGATAACCGCGTTGGTCAGCGTGGCGCCGAGCTTGGTGGCAAGAATCACCGCAGCGGCCTGTGCCGTGGAGCCGAGCAGAAACTGCTTGAGGTACGAATAGCCGAGGTACAGAACGCAGTAGGAAAGCGAGCCGGTCACCGAGCCGACGATCACGCGGGAAAGTTTGCGGCCCAGCTTATCACCGCCCCAGACGATCAGCCCGGCGATGAACGCCATGGCGAATTTCGTTACGAGGGTCACCGGCGCGCTGGAGGCCCAGCCGCCAACCAGATCGAACAGGAACGAGCCGACGCCCGCCGCAAGGCCGCCGTACATCGGGCCCAGCAAAAGCCCGGAAAGGATGCAGAACACGTTGGCAAAGCCGATCATCGTCTTATCCCCGCCGACCGGAATTTCCACTTTGAAGAACACGGTCGCCACAAAGACGAGCGCAGCCATCAGGCCGGTAAAGGCCAGATTGACCGTTGAATTTTTGGAAAAGAACGTTCGATTCATAATCATACCCCTCTTTATCTATTAAATACTGAATCTTCTTAATGGGCCAGCAGAGCGGTCAGGCTGCTTTTGCCGTGCACCCGGTCAAGGGCCCGGCCCGCCAGCAGGTAAATTACCGCGCTCGCCCCGGCCTGTACAAGATTGGCCGGTATTTCCGGAACCGGAGCAACAAAGCTGTGGTACAGAATCACTTCGGTCAGATAGTAGCCGCCCACGCAGATCAGCCCGGCGGCGATGGAGGCAGCGGTGTTCCGCCTGGTGACAATCGTCTTTCCCGTAGAGGTAAAGCAAAGCGCCATTGCCGATTTAATCAGCAGGGTCGGCACGGCGTAAACGGCGCTGCCCGTCAGCAGATCCGACAGAGCCTCCCCGACGGCGCCAGCGGCGGCGCCCCAGGGTGCAGGCAACAGGCTGGCCGAAAGATACAGGAAGGCGTCGCCCAGATGGATGTATCCGCCCGTCGCGGGGGTCGGAATATGAAGCACATACGCGGTTACCAGAAAGGTCATGGCCGCGAACATGCCTGCGAACACATATTTCCGAATCGAAGAGTTCTGCATTGTTGCCACCTCACGGAATTGATTTTTCTCAAATGGATTGCTATAATGATAGCGGAAATCTGTAGTGATTAAAATACACAGTTTATAAAAATATGATAAGTACAGATAGAGAAAGAGGAATCCGCATGACCTATGACTATCTCCAACTCGACAAAGGAGCCGAAGTTCCCCTTTACGAGCAGCTTTACCGCTCCATTCAGGAGGCCGTAGAAACCGGGCATCTGAAAAAGGGCGACCGGCTGCCCTCGGTGCGCAAGCTGGCGGAGGACCTCGCCTTAAGCTGCACAACCGTGGAAAGCGCCTATCAGCAGCTCTGCGTGGAGGGCTACATCCGAAACGAGCCCCGGCGGGGCTATTTTGCGCAGGGCGCTCAGCGCAGCGCCCCGCGCCCCCGCGCCGCTCCCGCGGAAGCTTCCCCGGCACCCGGACCCGCAGTGCGCTACGATTTCGGCACCGGGAGCGTGGACAGCGGCAGCATCGACCTGAAAATCTGGAGGCGGCACATCCGGGATGTGCTGAACCGGCAGCGCGTGATCGCTTCCTACGGCGACCATCAGGGTGAGCCTCAGCTCCGCGCGGCGCTCTCCGCCTACAGCTACGGAGTCCGTGGGGTCATCGCGCCGCCCGAGCGTATCGTGATCGGCGCGGGCACGCAGCCGCTGCTTTCGATTCTGTGCGGGCTGCTTGGTCCCGCGCGGGCCGTCGCGATGGAGGAGCCGGGCTTCCCACAGGCGGAGCAGGTGTTCTCCGACTGTGGGTTCCCCGTTGTAAAGCTGCCGGGCGACAGCGAAGGCGTGCGGATGGATGCCCTCGCCCGCTGCGGCGCTAAGCTCCTGTTTGTCGGCCCGTCGAACCGCGTGCGCACCGGGGCGAGCATCCCGATGAGCCGGCGCTTTGAACTGCTCCGATGGGCGGAGGAAACCGGAGCGACCCTGATCGAGGATGACCACAACGGCGAACTACGCTACCGAGCCCGGCCGATCCCCGCCATGCAGGGCATCGGCGGAGAAAAAAGCGTCGTTTATATCGGCTCCTTTTCAAAGCTTCTGCTGCCCTCCGTGCGCATCGGCTACATGGCGCTGCCGCCCGAACTGTTGGAGCGTTATCTGCCCCGCGCGCGCAACTACAACCAGACCGCCTCAAAAATCGAACAGCTCGCGCTGGCGCAGTACATTGAAAGCGGGCAGCTGGAGCGCCATCTCCGCCGCCTGCGCAAGCTTTACGGCGCGAAAAGCAGTCTGCTTGTCCAGTCCCTTCAGGAAGCGTTCGGCTCCGGGTTCGACATTCTGCTGGAGGAAACGGCACTCTGCCTGCTGCTGACCCCGCGGTTCGACTGCTCGGCAGAGGAACTTTGCCGCCTTGCGCTGGAAAACGGAGTCCGAGTGCAAACGGATTCCGGCGGCGGACGGATCCGGCTGGGCTTTTCCGGCATCCCCCCCGAGGAGATTCCCGCCGCCGTCGCCTGTCTGAAACAGGCATGGGAACCGTATTAAGCAGGCTTTGCCTTTTTCCATCCGGCGTTGTATAATAGGAAAAATTGATGGAAGGGTCTGAAATCATGCGAGCATATGAACGTCTTCTGCAGTACGTCGCCTTTGACACCACCTCCGATGAGAACGCGCCGGAGGATCGGTGCCCCAGCAGCGAAGGACAGACAATATTCGGAAAATATCTCGTGGAGGAAATGAAACGGGCCGGCCTCACGGATGCGCACGCGGATTCGGACGGCTACCTTTACGGGACCCTGCCGGCGAACTGCGTGCAGACGCTCCCGGTGATCGGCCTGATCGCTCACATGGACACCAGTTCCGCCGTCAGCGGAGCAAATATTCACCCCCGCATTGTAAAAGACTACGGCGGCGGTGATATCGTCCTGAACCCGGAGAAAAACAGGGTTCTGCGTGCGGCGGAGAACCCGGACCTTTCCGATTATCTCGGCATGGACCTGATTGTAACCGACGGCACCACCCTGCTCGGCGCGGACGACAAGGCGGGCATTGCGGAAATTCTGACCGCCGTGGAGGAACTGGCCTCGCAGAACATCCCGCACGGAAAAATCTCCGTCGGCTTTACGCCGGATGAGGAGATCGGCCGGGGTGCCGACCGGTTCAATCTTCAGGGCTTCGGCGCGGATTTTGCCTACACGGTGGACGGAGGAAAAATCGGCGAGCTGGAATATGAAAATTTCAATGCAGCCGAAGCCGTTGTGACCGTCGCCGGAATCAGCATTCACCCGGGCGACGCCAAAAACCGGATGCGCAACGCGGTCCTCTGCGCCGCAGAATTCAGTTCCATGCTCCCGGCAAACGAGACCCCCGCCTGCACGGAAGGATACGAAGGCTTCTACCACCTGATGCGCATGGAGGGGGATGTCGAACGGGCGGAACTGCACTATATCATCCGCGATCACGACCGTGCGAAATTCGAGGGCCGGAAGGACCGGCTCCGGAAAATTGCGGACTACCTCAACGACAAATACGGAGAAAATACGTTTGAACTGAAGATCCGGGATTCCTATTACAATATGAAGGAAAAGATCGAGCCGCATCCCGAGATCATCGAGCGCGCCGTCCGAGCGATGGAGGCAGCCGGCATGAATCCGAAATCCGTTCCGATCCGAGGCGGCACGGACGGAGCTCGGCTTTCCTTTATGGGACTCCCGTGCCCCAATCTTCCGACGGGCGGGCATAACTTCCACGGCCGGTACGAATATATCCCGGTTCAGGCCATGGATCAGATGACGCAGGTGCTTGTGAATCTCGTCCGGGCACCGCAGGAAGAAGGCAAGTGAAAATGAGCCTTAAGCTGGAACGGCCGAACGCGGCCCTCAAAGAAGCATATCTGGATTTTGTGAGCGATTGGAAGCACGCTCCGGAAGAAATTACCCCTTATGCCTGCCGCCTGCTGGACCGCAGTTACGAAGAGTGGCTGAGCGATACGCTCCGCGAAGAGACGGAGGTACCGGCAAACTTCGTCACCGCCAGCCTGTTCCTGCTCACGGACGATTCCGGCTCCGTAATTGGCGCCGTGCACATCCGACACCGGCTGAACGAACGCCTGCTCTTCAGCGGCGGGCACATCGGTTACGGCATCCGTCCCTCCGAGCGGCGGAAAGGGTACGCGGAAGCAATGCTTGCGCTCGCGCTGCCGGAAGCGAAAATGCTGGGAATCGACCGGGCGCTCGTCACCTGTGACAAAAGCAACACTGCCTCCGCCCGCACGATTCTGCACTGCGGCGGTGTGCTGGAAAACGAAGTTTCGGAGAACGGCAAGCAGGTGCAGCGGTACTGGATTGAACTGCTTCCCTGAAAAGCGGAAAAGGTTCGCAATTTGTCTGAAAATATGCTATAGTAATCCGGTAAAGCGTTCGATAAAGGAGCAAAATCTGTGGCTGTGAAAGAAATCCTGCTGCTGGGAAACGAAAAGCTGTACCAAACCAGCGCGCCCGTTCTTCCGGAAGAGCGGGAAACGGCGGAGCGCATTGTCGGCGACCTGCGCGATACGATGGCGGCGTTCCGGCAGAAATACGGCTTCGGCCGGGCGATTGCCGCGCCGCAGATCGGCGAGCTGAGCCGCATTCTTTATTTGAATGCGGGCGGGCAGGAGACGGTGTTTTTAAACCCGGAACTTGAATTTCCCGACGGCGAACAGTTCACACTATGGGATGACTGCATGAGCTTTCCCGGGCTGGAAGTGAAGGTGCGGCGGTACAAACGATGCCGGATCACCTTTCAGGATCTTGCGTGGAATCAGCATGTCTGGGAGCCGGAAGAGGACTTCTCCGAACTGCTGCAGCATGAATACGACCATCTGGACGGAATCCTCGCGGTGCAGCGCGCAGTCGATGAAAAATCGTTCCGGATTAACCGGCGGCACGCAGGCTGTTATTGAGTTATTTTGAACGGACTGCAAGTTGAAAGGCAGCCCGTTTCATGCTATAATGAGTTGTTTATTACGGAAAAATGCAAAAGGGGATTTGCGGAAATGAACTGTGTCAACCAATACCGCACGCATACCTGCGGAGAAGTCAGCGAAAAGGATATCGGCAAGGAGATTCGCGTCGCCGGATGGGTGGAAAATATCCGCGATCACGGCGGCATTAAGTTTATCGATTTGCGTGACCATTACGGAGTTGTGCAGATCGTAGTCTACGACGACGAAATGCTCAGGGAAATCAGCCGCGAATGCACTCTGACGGCATCTGGAACCGTCGTGCTGCGCGACGAGGACACAATCAACCCGAAAATCCCCACCGGCACGGTGGAAGTAAAGGTAAAAACCCTTGAGGTACTTGGCAAAGTGCTTGCGCCCCTTCCATTTGAAGTGACCACGTCGCTGGAAACCAAGGAAGATGTCCGCCTGAAATACCGCTACCTCGACCTGCGCAACCCGAAGGTGCACAAAAACATCGTGCTGCGCTCGCAGCTGATTGCAGGTCTGCGCCGGAAGATGACGGAGCTCGGCTTTCTTGAGATTCAGACCCCGATTCTTTCCGCCTCCTCGCCGGAGGGAGCGCGCGACTACCTGATCCCCAGCCGCCGCCACCCGGGCAAGTTTTACGCTCTGCCTCAGGCACCGCAGATTTTCAAGCAGCTCCTGATGGTTTCGGGCTTTGACCGTTATTTCCAGATCGCCCCCTGTTTCCGCGACGAGGACGCCCGCGCGGACCGCTCGCCCGGCGAATTTTATCAGCTTGATTTTGAGATGGCCTTCGCGACGCAGGAAGACGTTTTCGCCGTCGCAGAACAGGTTCTGAGCGCAACCTTCGCGGAATTCACGGACAAGGCCGTTTCCAAGCCGCCGTTTCAGCGCATTCCGTATAAGGAGTGCATGCTGAAATACGGTTCGGACAAGCCGGATCTGCGCAATCCGCTCGAAATTATTGACATTACGGATATTTTTGAGGGCACAACGTTCGGCCCGTTCAAGAACAAGACCGTTCGGGCAATCAACGTGGAGAACTGCGCCGACCAGCCGCGCAGCTTCTTTGAGAATATGCTCAAATTTGCCGAGAGCATCGGCATGAAGGGCCTCGGCTATATCAAGGTGACGGCCGACGGCGAATATCAGGGCCCGATCAACAAGTACCTGCCGGACGACCGGCGGGATGAGCTGACCCGGCGTGCGGGCTTGAAACCCGGCTGCGTCATTTTCTTCATCGCGGACGACGCGGACATCGCCCCGAAGCTTGCCGGGCAGATCCGAAACGAACTCGGCGAACGCCTTGGCCTGACCGACAAGAGCCGGTTTGAGCTCTGCTTTGTCACCGATTTCCCGATGTTCGAGCCCGACGAAGAAACCGGCAAGATCGGTTTTACGCACAACCCGTTCTCCATGCCTCAGGGAGGGATGGACGCGCTGCTTAATAAAAAGCCCGAGGACGTGCTCGCCTACCAGTACGATATCGTCTGCAACGGCGTGGAGCTTTCCTCCGGCGCGGTTCGGAACCACCGCATCGACATTATGAAAAAAGCCTTTGAAATTGCAGGGTACTCCGAAGAGGATCTGAAAACCAAATTCACCTCGCTCTACCACGCGTTTCAGTACGGCGCGCCGCCGCATGCGGGCATGGCGCCCGGCATCGACCGCATGCTGATGCTTTTAACGGACGAGGAAAACATTCGCGAAGTCATAGCGTTCCCGATGAATTCGAACGCTCAGGACGTCATGATGGGCTCGCCGAACGAAGTGACGGAACAGCAGCTGCGTGAGGCGCATATTAAGCTAAGAAAATAAGCAACGAAAGGGGTATCCCGATGGTCACCCATGAAGAAATCCTGAAAATTGCAAAGCTTGCCAAACTCTCCGTATCGCCTGAGGAGCTGGACGGTCTGACGGACGATATGAACGGGATTATCGAATTTGCGAATACCGTCAGCCGCGTCGGCACGGATGCTTCCGACTTCGACAATATCAACGGCCTTTCGAATGTGTTCCGCGAGGATGTCCCCGAGCCCTCTTATCAGCGGGAGGAAATCCTGAAAAACGCGCTGAATCAGGAAGACGGCTATTTCCTTGTGAAACGGAGGGGTTAGGAACTCATGGGAAAATACGGAAAAATCGCGCGGCTGCACGAGCTCCTTGTCACCCGGCAGATCGGCTGCGAGGAACTGACCAGACGGTACCTTGACGCGGTTGAGAAGGAGAACGGCGACCTGAAAGCCTATGTGAAGACGACGCCGGAAACCGCTCTGGAAACCGCAAAAAAGGTAGACGCTAAAATTGCGGCGGGCGAACCGATCGCTCCGCTTGAGGGCATCCCGATGACCCTCAAGGACAACATGTCCACGAACGGCATTGAAACGACCTGCTGTTCCAAGATTCTGAAGGGTTATACCCCTATTTACGATGCGACGGTTTGGGATCTTCTGAAGAAACAGAACGCCGTTCTGCTCGGCAAAGCGAATATGGATGAATTCGCGATGGGCTCATCCTGTGAGAATTCCTGCTTCGGCGGAGCAAAGAACCCGCATAACCCGGAGCGTGTGGCGGGCGGCAGCAGCGGCGGAGTGGCCGCGGCGGTCGCGGATAACCTCGCCGTCTACGGTCTCGGCTCCGACACCGGCGGCTCCATCCGCGAACCTGCGAGCTTCTGCGGCATTGTGGGCCTCAAGCCAACCTACGGCGCTGTATCGCGCTACGGCTTAATCGCCTACGCCTCCAGCTTCGACCAGATCGGTCCCATCACGCAGAGCGTGGAGGACGCCGCGCTCGTTTACGACGCGATTGCCCAATATGACCCCATGGACTCGACCAGCCGTGGGAAAACGGAAGCTACGGTTCCGTCCCTCGGCAAAGATATCCGGGGCCTGAAAATCGGAATTGCAAAAGAATATTTCGACGGCGTCCGCAAGGACGTGACCGATGCTGTTCAGGACGCAATGAAAGTCTATGAATCGCTCGGTGCGGAAATCGTTCCCTTCGAAATGCCCTCCCTCAAATACAGCCTGCCGGTCTATTACATTCTCGTGTGCGCGGAGGCTTCCTCCAACCTCGGCCGGTACGACGGCATCCGCTACGGCTACCGCACAGAGCATTACGCCGACCGGAACGAAATGATCTGCAAAACCCGCAGCGAGGGCTTCGGCGCGGAGGTAAAGCGCCGCATCCTGCTGGGCACCTATGTGCTGAGCGCGGGCTATTACGACGCTTATTATAAGAAGGCGCAGAATCTGCGCGGTACTCTGGTCCGGGCGTTCGAGGACGCGTTTTCCAAATGCGACGTAATGCTTGCTCCTACCGTGCCGACGACGGCCTTCCCGCAGAATTACACCTGCAAGGACGCCGTGGAAAGCTATATGACCGATATCTGCACCGTTCCGGTGAATATCGCCGGTCTGCCGGGCATCAGCTTGCCCTGCGGCTTCGGCTCCGACGGCATGCCGGTGGGCATGCAGCTGATCGGGAACAAGTTCAGCGAGGCATCCCTGCTGAACGCCGCGTATCAGTACGAAAGCGCAGCACACGACACGGTGTTCCGTACCGTAAATTCGGGGGTGACATTATGAACTACGAACTGGTGTGCGGTCTGGAAACCCATGTGGAGCTTTCAACGAAAACCAAGATTTTCTGCTCCTGCTCCACCGAATTCGGCGGCGAACCGAACACGCACTGCTGCCCGATCTGCATCGGGCTGCCGGGCACGCTCCCCAAGCTGAACAAGGCCGTGGTGGAATACGCCGTGATGGCCGGTCTCGCGACCAACTGCGAAATCAGCCCGATTGCAAAAATGGACCGGAAGAACTACGTCTACCCGGACCTGCCGAAGGCCTACCAGATTTCCCAGTATGACATGCCGCTCTGCAAAAACGGCTGGGTGGAGCTTTCCAATGGCCGGAAAATCCGCCTGACGCGCATTCACATTGAGGAGGACGCGGGCAAACTGGTACACGACCGCGGCAACACCTATATCGATTACAACCGCGGCGGTGTTCCGCTGATTGAAATCGTCTCCGAGCCGGACATCCGCACGATCGACGAGGCAATCGAGTATGTGGAAAAGCTGCAGATGATCATGCGCTACATCGGCGTATCGGACTGCAAAATGCAGGAAGGCTCTCTCCGCTGCGACGTGAACATTTCCGTCCGCCCGAAGGGTCAGGAAACGCTTGGCACCCGCACGGAGATCAAGAATATGAACTCCTTCACGCATATCACCAAGGCGATGGAATACGAGATGAACCGCCAGATTGACCTGCTGGAAAGCGGCGAAAAGGTGGAGCAGGAAACCCGCCGCTACGACGAGGGCACCGGCGAAACCGAAGGCATGCGGGATAAGGAAGACGCGAACGATTACCGGTATTTCCGCGAACCTGACCTTGTTACCATTCAGGTTACCAACGAAATGGTAAAGACTTTACAGGAAAAAATGCCGGAAGACCCGCAGAAACGGCTTGCCCGGTTTGTAAAGGACTATGCCCTGCCGGACGCGGACGCGCGGCTTTTGGTCGAGCACCGTCGGATTGCGGACTACTTTGAGGCCGCCGCCAAGGGACTCAAAAATCCCCGCGCCGCCGCAAACTGCATCACCGGGCAGATTTTCGCCCGTCTGGAAGGCGAAGCGGAAAAGGAAAGCTTCGGGGTTTCGGTTTCCGCGGAGAACCTCAACGCGCTCCTCGTTTTCCTGGATCAGGGAAAAATCCGGATGAACCTCGTAAAAACCACTCTGGAGAAGATGCTGGATACCGGCAAGCCGGCTTCCGAATTCCTGAGCGAAAAGGATCTTGCCGGAGTGGACGCCGGAGATCTCAAAGCCATCTGTGAAAAAGCAGTGGCGGAGAATCCGGCCGCGGCGCAGGACTACCGGAACGGCAAGGAAAAAGCAATTAAGGCAATTGTCGGCTCCGTCATGAAGGCAACGCATGGACGCGCCGACCCGCAGGAAGCGGAAAAGCTGCTCATTGAGCTCATTACAAAATAAAATCTGATTTTCAAAATATCAGGCCCCGTGAAATCACAATTTCACGGGGCCTGACTTTATTCTTTCCGATAGACGGCTTCTTTGGCTTTTCGGAACTTTTCCGGGGAAATATGACAGTATCCTCCCGGATTCTTGTCCAAATATTTCTGATGGTATTCCTCGGCGCTGCCGAAGTTTTCGAGCGGCCCCACTTCGATCGCCAGAGGAGCTGCGAATTTCTCCTGCAGCTTGGCAAGTTCGTTTCGAATGACGGCCAGATCGGCCGGATCCGTATAATAAATGCCCGTGCGGTACTGAATGCCGCTGTCCCCGCCCTGACGGTTCACAGAGGTCGGGTCGACCGCGTCGAAATACAGACCCAGCAAAAACGGAAGCGGCACAGCCGCGGGATCGTACTCAATGCGAACCGTTTCCGCGTGACCGGAGCTTTTACAGACCTGCTCATAGGTCGGATGAAGCGCGGGGCCATTCGCGTAACCCACCTCCGTGGAAAGGACGCCCGAAACTGAGTCGAAATATTTCTGCATGCCCCAGAAACATCCGCCGGCCAGATAAATTTCAGCCATTCTGTTTTTCCTCCAAAATATTCTGCACCCGCCCAACCTGGTCGCCTTCCACCAGCATCACTTTGATGCCGTGGGGATGGGTCGGGGAGTTTGTAAGGATCCGTTTGACATGCCCGCGGGTCAGTTTGCCCGTGGGCTGATCTTTTTTCAGCACGATATCAACCAGCGCGCCAATCGAAATATCACTGCGCAATTTACCGTTCACGTTTCAGCTTTCTCCTTCGCTCTTCAGATCTTTTGCTTCCTCTTCAGTAAAACAGTCCCCATGAAAGAAGCAGCAAAAAGTACAAATGAAAGTATGATTCCATCGGAAAGGCTAATGCCCCGGCTAAATCCGTCGGATATCAAAATGGATGTAGGACCGTCGGCCTCTCCGATCACGCCTTCCGGCTCCCTCAGTGTACCGGGAACCAGGAAAGGGTGTGATAAAAAGAATTTCAGTCCGCACTGCGCCAGAAAGAGCACCCCGAAGGTCAATGCGGCAGCTTTGGAAAACAGCAGGGGTTTTCGCCCGCGAAAACATTTCATCGAAAAGCCCTCCTATTGTTTTTTTATTTATCATATAACCCGTTAAGGCATCTGTCAACCGATAAGCCGGTCTTTTGCGGCGGTCGGGCACCTCCGACCGTTTTCCCTGAAATCGGATTCATAAAAAATCAATTTTGAAGCATCTTAACTTTATCAATAGAAAGAAAATCAGCCTTTGTCCGTTTCCCCAAACTCATTTTTCCATAATTTTTCCTTATTCTGTTTTATAATACGAATGAAATCCTGATTCGGAATTTCCACCTTATGCAATATCCGACAACAATGGACGTTCATGCCGAAAAGACGCAGTTCCTCCTAACATCTGGTAAAAACAATCAGAATTGACAACATAAAAACCCTCCCCTTGAGCAGATTAATAAGGCGGTGCAAGGGAGGTGAAAGTTTGAAAAAACTGATCAAATTGCTAACCGCAACCTCTGCCGTTCTGGGACTCCTGCTGGCTGTCGTTCTCGGGACGGCGGATTATTTTACCCCTGATTCCTTCACCGTCACGGCAGGCAGCAGGCTGGAATGGCTCTCCGGCGCCTTTTCCATTGCCGGAGATAATCCCGACGTTTCCGCAAGCACAAATGCTGCCCTTCCAAGAACCTACCGGGGTGAACTCATGCTTTACAACCTTATCCCCGTCAAAGCAGTGGACGTAAGCTATGTTGACGAGACCTGCGTGATTCCATGCGGAACACCGTTTGGCATTAAAATGTTTACAAACGGCGTCATGATCGTCGGCCTTGCCGATATTCAAACCGCCGACGGCCCTGTAAATCCGGCAAAACAGGCAGGTCTGCAGATTGGCGACGTGGTAGAGACCGTCAACGGAAACACCGTGAACACCAACAGCGAGGTTGCCGACGCTGTGGAACACAGCGAAGGCAAAGAGCTTTCCATGATTGTCCGGCGCGACAGCTCTACGGTTTCCGTCGAACTTGACCCCGTAATTTCCAGCTCGGATGGCCTTTACAAAGCCGGGCTTTGGGTGCGGGACAGTACGGCTGGAATAGGCACCCTGACCTTTTACGACCCGACCGCAAAAAGCTTTGCTGGCCTTGGGCACGGCATCTGCGACTCCGACACCGGCGAACTGATGCCTCTGCTGACCGGAGACATCGTCCCCGTTACCATTAACGGCATTACCAAAGGAATAGAGGGAAAGCCCGGAGAACTCCGCGGCTATTTCTCCGACGATAAGGCAATCGGCAGCCTGAACGCAAACATCAATTCCGGCGTTTACGGCACTCTGAACTCAGCACCGTCCGGAAAAGCACTGAAGGTTGCCATGAAACAGGAAGTGAAAACCGGCCCCGCAAAGGTTCTGACCACAATTGACGGCGGCCGTCCCCAATATTACGACATTCAGATTGAAAAAATTGATTACCGTGACAATGTTCAATGCAAAAATCTGGTAATTCACATCACCGACAGCCGTCTGCTTACCCAAACCGGCGGCATTGTCCAAGGAATGAGCGGGAGCCCGATTATACAAAACGGCACGCTCGCCGGCGCAGTAACTCATGTTTTTGTAAACGATCCTACCCGCGGATACGGGATTTTCGCCGAAAGTATGCTGAATGCATCTCAATCGGTCAATTCTTCCGCAAGCTCAAAAGCATCCTAAATGCCTGATTACCCAAATATTTTCCCCTTAAATCAAAAAAATATTTTGCCATACTATTGCCATATTTTCCAATATATGGTATTATATCGTTAAAATAAAACATTTAGGGGGATACAAAAATGGATAAGCGGATCAAGCTCCTGATTGCGAATGACAGCGTGGAGTTTCATAACGATTACGGCCACGTTTTTGAAAATTCCGGTCTGGATGTCAGCTATGCACCGAAAGACGGTATTAAGCTTCTTGAGAAAATCGAGACAAACCATCCGGACGTTGTTCTTTCGAACCTGTTTATGCCCCGTCTTGACGGCATCGGCGTCATGAAAGCCTCGCGCACAAAGCTTACGGGAGCAAAACCGCTGTTCGTGATTGTATCCAACTTTACCAGCCCAACCCTGGAACGGGAAGTCATGATGTCGGGCGCTTCCTATTTCGCAGTATGCCCGTTCGACGCCGCCGACCTTTCCGAGCGGATCATTCAGCTTTGCAGTCTGGATTTTTCCGCTCCGAAGCCGACCGTCAGAGTACAGCAGGCTGAGGCGGAGCCTTCCCTCGAAATCCAGGTTACCGAAATTCTCCATCAGATCGGTGTCCCCGCCCATATAAAAGGATACCATTATCTTCGCGATTCCATTATTATGGCAATTGAGACTCCGGATATTATCAACGCAGTGACAAAACAGCTTTATCCCAGTGTTGCAAAGCGGTACGATACGACGGCGTCGCGTGTGGAACGCGCCATTCGCCATGCCATTGAGGTCGCGTGGGACCGGGGAGACGTGGACATTCTCAATTCCTATTTCGGCTACACAATCCACACATCCCGCGGCAAGCCCACAAATTCAGAATTCATCGCAATGATTTCAGACAGGCTCAGGCTGCACATGAAAACAGCGTGATTTTCGGAGTATTTTAATTTTTTCCCGAAGAAGCTTGGCACGAAAGCGCCTAACTTCTTCGGGAAATTTTTATGTCCGCCGGTTAGCTTAGCTGAAACTGACTCACCAGTTTTTTCATCTCGGAAGCCTGACCGGAAAGTTCCTCGCTTGCCGCCGCACTCTCTTCGGCAGTGGCTGAATTCATCTGAACAACCCCGGATACCTGATCGATGCCCAGCGTCACCTGTCCGATCACATCTGCTTGCTTCTGCAATCTTTTGGAAATTTTTACAATGGTTTCGGAAGCGGTCTGTGCATGCTTCACCGCCGTATCAAGCGACTGAGCCGTTTCATCCACGATTCTTGAACCGTTCTGAACCTGCTCTTTCGAATTTTGAATCAGTGCCGTCGTATTCCGTGCAGCCTCCGCGCTTTTCCCAGCGAGATTTCTTACCTCATCCGCAACGACTGCAAATCCTTTGCCAGACTCGCCGGCCCGTGCGGCTTCCACCGCCGCGTTGAGCGCAAGTATATTTGTCTGAAAAGCGATATCCTCAATGGTTTTAACAATTTTTTCAATCTGGCCGGACGACTCGCTGATTTTCGCCATGGCTTCCACCATTTCTTTCATATGGCGGTCGCTGTTCTCCATTTCAAGACACACTTGATTGACATCGGAGCTTGCGTTTCCGGCGCCGGCTGCATTGTCCCTGATTTGGGCGGATACTTCCGTTATGGACGCTGAAAGTTCCTGAATGGAGCTCGCCTGTTCGGTCGCTCCCTGAGCCATAGTCTGCGCTCCATTGGACAATTGCTGCGAGCCGGTAAAAACCTGATCGGACGCCTGATTCATCTGCTTCATGGCATGGTTCAGCGCTTCAACAATCTTTTCCATCGAGAGTTCAAGCGCAATGAAATCGCCTTTATATTCCACCGTTTTTTCAATGCGCAAGTCGCCATTGGCCATTTTTGAGAGTTTCTCAGACAAATCCGTGATATAGAGATTTAATGCCGCAATCGTATTCGAAAAAGAGCTCCCTAACTCGCCGATTTCCCCTCCGGTATGAATTTGAACCTGCGCGTTCAAATCTCCCTGGGCCAAATGCTTTGCCGCCTCCGCCATTTCCCCCACCGGTTTGCTGATACCGCGCGCAAAAGTCCGGGCGATGAAGAGCGAAGCAAGGAACGAGACAAGAATTACAATAAGGATCCATATTTTCGCTCTCGTTCCTTCGGAGGAGAGCTGAGCCGCCAAAAGATCGCCTGTAGAAGTTTTTTCATCAATCAGACTGCTAACAGCCGCTTTTACCTTATCCGAATGAGGCGCAGCTTCCGACTCCAGGACCGTCTGCGCTTCCTTTTTCTTATTCTGCTTGCCCAGATCGATTACTTTCGGTTCGATCGCAACATATTTTGCAAATTCGTCTTTGATCGTATTGTAGTAAGAAATCTCCTTATCATTTACCATGGTGCGCTTCAAAGTTACCAGATACTGATTGAGCTTCTGATTGGACTGCGTGACGCTGTCCTCTGCGTCCTGCATATTCTTCTGATCCGTATAAATCAGAACATCTTTCAAATTGGAACGGCTGACCGCAAATTCTGCATTGAATTTTCCAAGGTCTCCCTGTGAAAAGCCGTAATTCGTCAACGCATCGCTGTAGCGTTCATTCATACCGGTCATTTCATTGTAGCCTACAATTCCCCCGATTCCCGACAAGACCGCTACCAAAATGAACCCCAGCATCAATTTTTTCCCGATTTTCATCTTTTCCAGCATGTCTTCCTTCGCCTCTTTCATTTTAATTGAAAAATAAAGGGTCATGCCCCAATTATACTTTCTTTTCCAGTAATGTTTTTCCAATTTGTTATTTTGCCAAATATTGTAATTGCTAAATTGAAACGTAATTTTGTGACCCGAATAAATTTTCCGAATTCCTTCTGTACCGTGGCAATACTGTATTTTGGCGGAGAAATCGGGGCGCAATAGTCAACCCCCGGCAAAGCCGAGGGTTCTCGTAATACAAAAAAAAGCTGACGCCGGATTACCGGCGTCAGCCAAATGAAAATTGAAAGGGAGGGTTAATTATTTGCTCTTCTTCCAAGCGTCGTACTGAGACTGTACATCCGCAAGAAGTTTGTCTTCACCAGCGGCCTTGAAGTCGGCTTTCATCTTTGCAACGGTCGAATCAACATCGGCCTTGCCGGCGAAAAGCTGCTGATAGTATTTCTGAACTACTGCCTGGCAAGCCGCATACTCTGTCTTGCACTTGGAGTTGTCGTAGACAAATCCGAGGTCGTCCAGAGCTTTCGCGCTCTTGTTGTAGGCTTCGATATCCGTGAACAGGGTCGGGGACTGGGCATCCGTCAGGAAGTTGTTGAATTCATTGCCCATGATCCAGCCGCCGGCGGAAGTAAAGTCCGTATCCTTGCTGACTGTAATGACATTGTCGGACTTCTTCGTGTAATCTTTGCCTTCCACACCGTAGGTCATCAGGTTAATCAGATTCTTGTCGGTGTAAAGCATGGAGATGAATTTGAAGGCTTCGTCCTTATGCGTGGAGGATGCCGGAATTGCCAGCAGAGCGCCAAGGGTCTCACGGTTGGTCTTCTCAACCGGCGTAATGTCGATCTGAGTAAGATCAAGCTTCAGAGAAGCGGATTCGGTAAGTGCTTTGCCGGGCATCAGAGACCAGCTGCCGCAGAAATACTTGCCGGTGCCCATATCGGTTTCCTCACCTTTGGAAGTCAGAATGTCAGGGCTGAAATAGCCTTTGCTCTGCCAAGTCTTCATTTCCTTATAGAAGGCAATGGTCTTGTCGGCAGTGAACGGATTGACAACCTTTGTCTCGTCATTCGGGTCAAATGCAAACGGCGAGAGATCAGCGTCAAAAGCATCCCAGTCAAGGAGTTTGAACGGGTTATCCATCTGAGCCGCGCAAACCGGGGTCAGACCGTCTGCTTTTACCTTGTCGAAATACTTTGCCAGATCGTCCATTGTCTTGATGCTCTTCGGATCGATATTCAGTTTCTTCAGTTCAGAAGTCTGAACAAGGAAGCCGAAATTGTGGGCCTTTTCCTTGTTGGTCGGCATGCCGAAATACTTGCCGTTTACTTTCGTGCCGTCAAGGAAATCCTTGCCGATGATGTCCACGACGTCCTTATACTGAGGATCGTTGACATAGCTGGTAAGGTCGGTCAGTTCGCCCTTCTGTGCATGCTGTACATAGCCCGGGGCAATCCAGCTGGACGTGTTGATGATATCAGCCGCCTGGCCGGTCTGCAGCATGGTTGTCGTCTTCTTGGAAAGATCATCCCAAGTATAGGTTTCCCAAGCGATCTGGAGCCCGGTGTTCTTCTGCTTCAGGTAGTCGTTGACTGCTCCCTGAACACGGTCCAGGCCCTGAATCGCCTTATCACCGGTCATAATCTTCAGGGTGACCGTTTCTTTGGGAGCGCTGGAAGCTGCAGCGCTGCTTGCAGCACTGCTGGCTGCTGCGCTGGCCTCAGACGAAGCGGCAGGAGCCTGGGAAGCAGCCGGCTGGGAACCCCCGCAGCCAGTCAGCATTACGGGAAGAGTCGCTGCCAATGCCAGAGTAAAACTCAAGATTTTTTTTGCACTATGCATTACAATTTTCCTCCTCTAAAAAAATTCTATGGTTTAACCGATTTCTCGGCGTTAACCCTTGACTGCACCAACAATAAGGCCTTTTACAAAGAATTTGCGGAAGAACGGATAAGTGAACACAACGGGCCCCACCGCAAACACTGCAAGTGACATTCGGGCACCCTCGCTTGGAAGATTCATTCTGGCTTGTGCCGGTAAATTCGGACTGTTCAGCACATAGTTGATATTGTCAAGCATCTGATAGAGGTAATATTGGATGGTATAAAGGTGATGATCGTTGATGAAAATCAGTGAGAGATAATAATCATTCCAGAACCGGACAAGGCAGAACAGAAAAACTGTTGCAAGACCTGCTTTGCAAAGCGGAAGGGCGATGCTGAAAAACGTCCGGAATTCTCCGGCACCGTCAATTCTTGCGGCTTCAACAAGTTCCTCCGGTACCGACTGCTTCATGAATGTGCGCATCACGATAATCCACCAGGCATTTGCGAGATACGGCACAACCAGAATCCACCGCGTATCGTTGATCTTCAGGAACTGCGAATAAACATAAACCCACGGTACGAGGCCGCCTCCGAAGATTGTTGTGAAGAAAGCAAAGAAGGCAAAAGCGTTCTTGTGTTTGAAATTTCCCCGGGACAAAGGATACGCATACAGGGCAACAACAGCTGTTGCAACGACGGAACCGACTCCCGTAACAATAATGGAATTGCCGTACGCGCGGAGTAAATCGGAGCTGTATTTTAATATGTAGGTATAAGCCGCTGTGCTGAAACCTGACGGTATAAACTGATAGCCGTTTGCGTCAAGAGACTGCTTTGAACTGATCGATACCATGAATACCAGAACCAGCGGCGCGATAAACACAATGCAGATAATTATAAAAATAAGGTTGATAAAGAAATTGGAGCGCGACGTTATCTTGTTAAACTCATATTGTTCTTTTTCAACTGTACCTGTGTTAGTCATTGCGACCTCCCTAATTCCTTTGGATGACGTGATTCATGTTTTCCCTCAAATATTTTCCCGAATCAGAACAGTGCATTATCCGAATCGACTTTTTTAACTACAAAGTTGCAGGCAAATACAATCACGCACCCCAGGACAGCCTGATACAAACCGGCTGCGGCAGCCATGCCGACATCGCTGAGATTGACCAGCTCATTGTAAACAAAAGTATCAATGATGCTTGTGGTCGGATAAAGCTGAGCGACGTTCTTCGGAACATTGTAGAACAGGTCGAAGTCTCCGTTGAAGATTCTGCCCACCGCAAGGAGCGACAGAATCACTGCTGTCGTTTTGAGCATCGGCAGCGTTATGTACCGCACCTGCTGCCATTTTGTCGCGCCGTCGAGCACGGCCGCTTCATAATACTCACTGCTGATCCCTGCCAGTGAGGCAATATAAATAATCAGGTTATATCCGCTGTAATGCCACAGATGGAAGAAAATGATGATCGCCGGCCAGAACTCCGGTCTGGAATAAAAATCGATGTTCTGTATGCCAAGCAGCGGGAGGAGGTTTTTATCAAAAAAGCCCGCGTTGCAGAAAAAGCCATAGGCAACATAGCTGACCGCAACCCATGAAATAAAATACGGAAGGAACATCATTGTCTGATAGGCATTTGCTTTTTTCTGATTCCACATTTCAGACATGCAAATTGCAAGCGCAATCGGAACAACCAAGTCAAGTATAATAAATATGATGTTGTAGACAACCGTATTGATGGTCGCGTTCACGCAGTCGGAAGACTGGAACAAAAACTGGAAGTTCTGGAGTCCTGTAAACTTACTGGTAAAAAGGCTTTTGAAAAAGCCCTTCGATACATCATATCTGTAGTCTTCAAAAGGAATAAGCACGCCGATCATAGGAATATAGTTGTTGATAAGCAGAACAAGCACCCCGGGTAAAAGCATAAAATAAAACGCCAATTCCCTCTTGCGTGCGCCTTTAATCTTTTTCATTCCTAATTTTCCTGATGACTCGACAGGCTTGCCTATGCTCTCGCTCGGCAATATGTCACTGGCCTGTTTTGCTGACATTCTGTTGCTCCTCCTTTACCTCAATGAAGTGTATATATAATTGAATGATCTTTCGTCAGATTCTCATCTGCAAGAATGAACAAAAGGATTTCAGCGTTCAATGCGCCCTACGGAATGGCCCTCGATCAGCCTGCCTGTCACCGTTACGGCTTCCGTAATGGTGGTCAGCGGGGTTTCGATCTGCTGAATCAGCCGTGACGCCGCTTCCCGCCCGAGCCTTGCGGTATCCTGCCGCAGAGTCGTGAGCTGGGGCTTGATCACCTGGGAAAGGGGGATTCCATCGTACCCGGCAACCGAGATATCCTCCGGAATCCGGAGGCCTGCTTCCTCGATCGCTTCAATGCCGCCGAGAGCGGCATAATCATCCGGCATGACGATGCATGTGGGCCGACTTGACAGACTCAGAAGCTGGCGGACACATTTTTTGGTTTCCTGCGCATCGTGGTACGCGGATAGCACCAGATATTCGGACGGCACCTCAACGCCGAAATCCACCAGGGTTTTGCAGAAGCTGGTGACGCGCTGTTCGGTAACCGCGGATTTTCTTCCGTGAACATAGGCGATTTTCCGGTGGCCCATGCCGTATATGTAGCTGGCAAGCTCATGCATCCCCTGAACGTTGGCGGAGTTGATGCTTGTGCGGTTGTTGAAGACATGATCGATCGTAACGATCGGGAAATTGCTGTTGATAAGATCCAGAACTTCCGGCTGCACAAAATCCACACAGGCAATGCACACGCCGTCGACATTCCGGTATTGGCAGTGCTCGAGGTAGCTCATGGGGTGGTTTGCCATGTTCATATTGTGATTGATGAAGGTAATGTCGTAGGAATGGCTTTCAGCCTCCACCTTGAACGCGTCCAGAACAGCGGCAAAATATTCCTGTGTCAGCCCGCTCTGGGCCTCATCCGAAAACAGAACCCCAATATTGTAAGTGCGGTTTGTCTTCAGTGCACGAGCAAGCGAGTTTGGAAAATACCCGAATTCTTCAGCGGTTTTCAGGACCTTGTCCCGTGTGGTGGTGCTGATGTCACTGTAGCTGTTGAGCGCCTTGCTTACCGTTGAAATGGATAAGCCGCATTTTTCCGCGATTTCTCTGATGTTTGCCACAGGGTTTTCTCCCATCTATGTATGCTTGAAGCATGCTCTAAAATTCCCTAAACCGTTTTCGCAAACATAGTATAATCTATTATCAACAATTTTGCAATACTCATTTTCAAAAAAGTATCTATTTTAAATTTTTGGATGCCATATTTTTCATAATGTCACAATAATTAAGAGATTAAGCACAATTTTTTCCCCTATACAAATATATTGCTCCCAATGTACGAAAACATTTTCGTGGTTTTCTATCGCAGTTCGGCAAAAAATTCCTATTCCGCAAAAAATTTTTCTTTTGCCCGATTTTTTAATTTATGTACGAAAAGTTCCCTCAATTCCTTGTGTAATATTACAAATTTGCAACAATCTCTTGATTTTATAGCCGCTAACCATTAAACTAAAGATTGTTTCAATGGCGGAATGTGCAGGAAAGTAATTCTGCCCTTATTACGAAAACGTTTTCTTTTATATTTCGACCTGTTTGGAGGATAAATCAATGAAGTACGGGTTTTTTGACGACGAAAAGGCAGAATATGTGATCACACGCCCGGACACTCCCTACCCATGGATCAACTATCTGGGGAATACGGCGTTTTTCTCACTTATTTCGAATACTTCCGGAGGCTACTGCTTTTATAAGGATGCGAGGCTTCTCCGCCTGACGCGCTATCGTTACAACAATGTGCCCACCGATGCGGGCGGCCGGTATTTTTACCTGCGTGACGGCGACGCGGTCTGGAACCCCGGATGGGCCCCGACCAAGACGAAGCTCGACTCCTACCGCTGCCGCCATGGGCTCGGCTACAGCGTATTTGAATCCTCTCTGAACGGACTTTCCGCCAAACAGCTGAGCTTTGTCCCCCTCGATTCCCCCTGTGAAGTTCATCGCCTCACCCTGAAAAATACATCCGCTGAGCCGAAGCAGGTCAAGCTTTTCTCTTTTATAGAGTTCTGCCTGTGGAACGCCTACGACGACATGACGAATTTCCAGCGCAACTACAATACCGGCGAAGTCGAGGTAATCGGCAGCGAGATCTACCATAAAACGGAATACCGCGAGCGCCGCAACCATTACGCGGTTTTCAGCGTCAACACGCCGGTGAACGGCTTTGATACGGACCGTGAAACTTTTCTCGGTTCCTATAACGGGTTTGACCACCCGGATGCCGTATTTCGCGGGGAAGCCGGAAACTCGGTGGCAAACGGCTGGTCGCCGATCGGTTCTCATTACATAGAAGTTCCACTCGCTCCCGGCGAGGAAAAAAGCTTCATCTTCGTCCTCGGTTACTGTGAAAACCCCGAAGAAGAGAAATGGGAAGCTCCCAACGTGATCAACAAGGCTCCGGCAAAAAAAATATTGGAAAAATTCCGGACGGACGCGCAGGTGGACGAGGCACTGAAGGAACTGAACCGTTACTGGACGGAACTGCTTTCCACCTATCAGGTGGATTCCTCCGATGAAAAGCTGAACCGGATGGTCAACATCTGGAACCAGTATCAGTGCATGATAACGTTCAACATGTCCCGCTCCGCCTCTTATTTTGAGTCCGGGATCGGCCGCGGCATGGGCTTCCGTGATTCCACGCAGGATCTGCTTGGCTTCGTCCATCTGATTCCCTCCCGCGCGCGGCAGAGAATTCTGGACATCGCCGCCACACAGATGGAGGACGGCAGCGCTTACCACCAGTACCAGCCGCTGACCAAGCGCGGAAATCTGGAGGTAGGCAGCGGCTTCAACGACGACCCTCTCTGGCTGATTTTCGGCGTGAACGCCTATCTGCGCGAAACCGGCGACTGGACGATCCTGAAGGAATCGGTTCCCTTTGACAACGACGAAACGAAAGCCGCGCCGCTCCTTGAGCACCTGGCGCGTTCCTTCGGGCACGTCACGGAAAACCTCGGGCCGCACGGTCTGCCGCTGATCGGCCGGGCGGACTGGAACGACTGCCTGAACCTGAACTGCTTCTCCAAAACGCCGGGCGAGTCCTTCCAGACCTGCTCCAATTTTGAAAGCGGGATTGCGGAATCTGTTTTCATCGCCGGGATGTTCGTATTCATCGGCCCGGCTTACGCTGAAATTCTGGAACGCAGCGGCCGGAAGGAAGAAGCCGATGCGGCCCGCCGTGAAATTGAAAAGATGGACGCGGCCGTCCGGAGCGCCGGCTGGGACGGGAAATGGTTCCTCCGTGCCTACGACGCATACGGAGAAAAAATTGGTTCCAACGAATGTGACGAGGGAAAAATCTTCATCGAGCCGCAGGGCTTCTGCGTCATGGCCGGCATCGGAGTCAAGGAAGGGCTGGCAAAGCAGGCGCTCGATTCCGTGCACGAGCTGCTCGACACGAAATACGGCATTGTGCTCAACGCCCCCTCCTATACCTCCTACCGGCTGAACCTCGGCGAAATTTCCTCCTACCCGCCCGGATACAAGGAAAACGGCGGTATCTTCTGCCACAACAACCCGTGGATTTCCATTGCGGAAACCGTAATCGGGCGAGGCGGCCGGGCCTTTGAGGTTTACCGCAAAACCTGCCCCGCCTATCTGGAGGAAATCAGCGAAATTCACCGCACCGAACCGTACGTCTATTCCCAGATGATTGCCGGACGGGATGCGAAGCGCTTCGGTGAAGCCAAAAACTCCTGGCTGACCGGTACGGCCGCCTGGACGTTCTACAATGTTTCCCAGTATCTTCTCGGGATCCGGCCTCAGTTCGACGGTCTGCAGGTCGACCCGTGCATTCCCGCTTCCTTCCGTCATTTTACCGTTACCCGTAAATTCCGCGGCGCAACGTACGTAATCAGTGTGGACAATTCCGCCGGCGTAGAAAAGGGAATCAAAGCGGTTGCGGTCGACGGCAGCGCGGTCAAAGGGGCCCTGCTTCCGGTTTTCAGCGACGGAAAAGAGCATCAGGTCAGCGTAACCATGGGATAACTTCACTCTCTCCTTACATAAAATCCGGCCGTTCCCCATTGGGTGGAACGGCCGGATTTTTATTCGAATTCTGAAATCGTGTTTTTCATGATGCAAAGGCCCTCCGCATCCATGCGGCCCGTCAGCCGGATGGATTTCGCCAGTTCGCAGTAAGCCAGCTTTGCGCAGCCGGACCGGTAGTACAGCTTTCCCAAGCGGAGGAAGGCATCTGGATCCTCCAGCCTGCCAAGGAGCTCCAGCGCCGTGTGGAATTCCCTGCAGCACCCGGCCTGAAGCAGCACCTTCAGCAGGCCGAACAGCGCTTCCCGGTACTCCGGGGAACGGTTTTCTTTCTCCTTCGGAACGATTTCGTGTCCGGACAGGAGGCAAAAAAAGTCCTCCAGCGCCATCCGATAAGGCCCATCCGCTTCCGAAAGGGAGTCGGAAGCGTCCCGTTGCAAAAAGCACCGGCAGAGACTCCGGAAAAAGGCCGAACGGCTGGAAAACTCCCCGCCCCTCGCTTTTTGGAAGCAGAGAAGCGCCGGGCGGAACTTTCCCAGACTGAAAAGGCATACCCCTTGCCGGTAGGCTGCCTCAGCGGGCACCGTACTTTGCTTCTCCAGAAGCTGGGCAAGCTGCAAAGCCTCCCGAAAACACCGCCGGTCATAAAAAAGATCGGAGAGCATGCGGAGGCTCTCCGCGCTCCGCCCCGAAAGGCTTATGAGAGCTGTTTTTATTTTCCGCGGCTCCGTTCCGCACTGCAGCAGAAGATCAGCCGTAAGGTTCATAGCCTCCCGATACAGGGGGTAAAGGTGAAGCGCTTTCCGGCAGTGCCGGAGAGCACAATCCGTGTCGCCGAGACGCGCGCAGAGGCAAGCAAGCTCATACTGCGGCCGGAACGTCCCCACGCCCGCCATCCCGCCGCGCTCCGATTCTCCCATTCGGAGACATCTCCGATAGGAACGGATCGCCGCCTCCCATTTTTTTCTGCGCTGCAGCGAACCGGCGCGCAGAAATTCCAGGTCCGTATGGTCCGGGTAGCAGCGCAGTCCAAAGGAAACCGTGCGGTCCAGCTCCGCAAAGCGGCGGAGCCGGTCGCAGCAGACGACCGCCCGGGTAAAAAGCATCGGCCCAAAGCTTCCTCCCGGTTCGAAATTCTGAAAGCTGCGCCTGTAATACTCCATTGCCCTTTCGGCATTCCCCTGTGCAAGATATTCATTCCCCAGATTGAACAGGCAGAACGCGCTGTCCGGGGCGTCGGCAAGCTCCTTTTCCAGCAGCGCGATATTCCGGCGGTGCTTTTCCTTCTTTTCCATTTCCCTGCGAAGATATCCGTAATGCGAAAACCGCACCTCCGACGCGCAGACCCGGCCGGACCCGGCTCCTTCCGCGCCGGGGTGCAGCTGCTCGTGAATTCGTCCGGTATAATGGTAGCCCCGCCCGTTGCGGATCAGCCGGATATTCCAGTTGATCAGCGCGCTGCACAGGTCGGGGGTCTCTCCGGAATAGCAGAGCGTCCGGCAGCAGTATACGTCCGTGTCCGCCGGGGCGTGCTCCGCAAGCTGCCGCAGCGCCTCCCGGTCCTCCGGTTCCAGCCGGTCGTCCGCGTCCATAATAAGGATCCAGTCCCCCGACGCTTTGGAAAGCGAGAAGTTCCGCGCCTCAGAAAAGCTGTCGTTCCACGGGGCCGCGTACACCTTCGCCCCAAACCGTTTTGCAATTTCCGGGGTTGCATCCGCGGAACCCGTATCGGCCACAATAATCTCATCCGCGATGTCCCCGACGCTGCCGAGACACTCCGCAAGATTTTCCTCCTCGTTTTTTACGATCATGCAAAGGCTGACCGTCATTCCGGTTCCCTCCGTTCCGGGAACGGTTCCCCGCAGCAATCAGCGGGAAGCCGCCCGTAACGGTATATGCCGGCTGCGGGAAATCGGCTCCCGAACTGACCGATTTTCTCATAATTTCCGCCAGTTGCTTCAAATCCGCCGCCGGAGGTGTCATGATGTGAGCCTTTTCTGTTTTAGACTGCAAAAGTTTAAACAAATTTTCCTTGACTTAACGGTATTTATGGATATAATATAAATTGATTTTTTAACCGTATAAAACAGAGAAGCGCAGTGAATTCGGAAGATTTCAGAAGATTTTTCGGATGTAAGTTGAATTATCGGCCGAAAATTCAGGATTTTCCTGAACTTTTTTGAGAAAATTTAGATTCTTTGCGATCGTTGTTAAAAACAGGCAGGTTTGATTTTATGGGGAAGGTCGGATGTCAGGGTTGGAAAACAAGCTGAAGCTTTACGGCTTCAACAATCTCACAAAATCTCTCAGCTTCAACATCTACGACGTCTGCTACGCCAAAAGTGAGCGGGAGCAGCGGGATTACATCGCCTACATTGACGAGCAGTACAACTCGGAGCGCCTGACAGACATACTTTGCCACGTGACGGAAATGATCGGCGCGCAGGTTCTGAACATCAGCAAGCAGGATTACGACCCGCAGGGCGCGAGCGTCGCGTTCCTGATTGCCGAGCAGGATTTTCCTCCGGACCGCATCGACCGCTCGTGCAACCTCGGCCGCATCGGCGAAGGGCAGGAGATTGTGGCACATCTGAACAAGAGCCACGTCACCGTGCACACCTACCCCGAATATCATCCGGACAACGCCATCGCCACCTTCCGGGTGGATATCGACATTGCCACCTGCGGTCAGATCACGCCGCTCGATACGCTCAACTACCTGATCGGCAGCTTCGATTCCGACATTATTACGGCTGATTACCGCGTGAGGGGCTTTACGCGGGATTTCAGCGGGAAAAAGCTGTTCATCGACCACAATATTACGTCGATTCAGGATTACATCGACGCGAAGACGCTGCAGAAATACGATGCGATCGACATCAACGTCTATCAGGCAAACCTGTTCCACACGAAGCTGCTCATCAAAGAGATTGATCTGCAGAACTACCTGTTCAATACCGACGCATACGAACTGCCGCCCCAGCGGCGGCTGACCATTACGGAAAACCTGAGACGGGAAATGATCGAAATTTTCAGCGGCGCGAACGTATACGCCCCCGCCGGTGAAGGGAGTAAGAATTGAAGCTTTCACAGGAATCCGCGCCTCTGCTCGAAGCGCTGAACCGGTTTAAATCCATGCGCATCGTCCCGTTCGATGTTCCGGGGCACAAGCGCGGCCGGGGAAACCCGGAGCTGACCGCGTTTCTCGGGGAAAAATGCCTGACGGTGGACGTCAACTCGATGAAGCCGCTCGATAACCTCTGCCATCCGGTCTCCGTGATTCGGGAAGCGGAGGAGCTGGCTGCCGACGCGTTCGGCGCCGCGCACGCCTGTTTCATGGTCAATGGGACAACCTCTGCCGTGCAGGGGATGGTGATGTCCGCCTGCAAGAAGGGCGAAAAGATCATCATGCCGCGCAACGTGCACCGCAGCGCCATCAGCGCCCTGATTCTCTGCGGCGCGGTGCCGGTGTACGTCAACCCGGGCACCAACGCGGAGCTCGGCATTTCGCTTGGAATGTCCGTCTCCGACGTGGAAAAAGCCATTCTGGAAAATCCGGATGCAAAGGCCGTTTTCGTCAACAACCCGACCTATTACGGCATCTGCTCCGACCTCGGCGCCATTACGGAGCTGGCGCACCGGCACGGCATGCTGGTGCTGGCCGATGAGGCGCACGGCACGCATTTCTATTTCGGCGAGGGCCTGCCCGTTTCCGCCATGGCGGCGGGCGCGGACATGGCCGCCGTCAGCATGCACAAGTCGGGCGGGTCGCTCACCCAAAGTTCCCTGCTTCTGACCGGAGAACGGGTGGATGAGGGTCATGTCCGCCAGATTATTGATTTGACCCAGACGACCAGCGGCTCCTATCTGCTGATGTCATCGCTGGACATTTCCCGCCGGAACCTTGCTCTGCGCGGGAAGGAAACCTTCCGCCGGGTAACGGAAACGGCGGAATACATTCGGGGGGAGATCAACCGAATCGGCGGTTATTATGCCTTTTCCAAAGAGCTGATCAACGGCGACACCGTCGCCGATTTCGACGTGACAAAGCTCTCGGTGCATACGCTTGACATCGGCCTCGCCGGAATCGAGGTCTACGACCTGCTGCGCGACGAATACGACATCCAGATCGAATTCGGCGATATCGGGAACATCCTCGCCTACATTTCGATGGGCGACCGGCTTCTGGATTCGGAGCGCCTTGTTGCGGCGCTTTCGGAGATCCGGCGGCGCTACGAGCGCAGCGACAAAGCCGGAATGCTCTCGCAGGAATACATACCGCCCTGCGTCGTTCTGCCGCCGCAGGAAGCGTTTTACGCCGACAAGGTACCGGTTCCCGTGGAGGAAAGCGCCGGGCGGATCAGCGGCGAAGCGGTTATGTGCTACCCGCCGGGGATCCCGGTGATTGCCCCGGGGGAAAAGATTACCCCGGCGGTCGTCGAGTATATCCGGTACGCAAAAATGAAGGGGTGTTCCATGACCGGCGCCCGTGACACAAAGCTGGAACGCATCGAAGTTCTCAGTAACCGCTAAAAAGGAGTTCGGATAGAATGGATCTTTGGTTTACGGAAAAGCACACGAAGAACGTGCGGTTCTCCGTCAAGGTAGACCGGCAGCTTTACTGCGGGCAGAGTGAATTCCAGCGGATCGACATCTTCGATTCCCCGGAGTTCGGGCGCTTCCTGACGCTGGACGGCTACATGATGCTGACGGAGAAGGATGAGTTTATCTATCACGAAATGATTGTCCACGTGCCGATGGCGGTGAACCCGGCGGCGAAGCGCGTACTGGTCATCGGCGGAGGGGACGGCGGCGCGGTGCGCGAGCTGACGCGCTACCCTGGAATCGAACAGATCGACCTTGTCGAAATCGACCGGGAGGTGGTGGAGGCCTGCCGCGAATATCTGCCGCAGACGGCCTCAAAGCTGGACGACCCCCGCGTCGCCATCCGGTATGAGGACGGCCTGAAATTTGTCCGCACCAGGAAGAACGAATATGACCTGATCATCGTCGATTCCACCGATCCGTTTGGCCCCGGCGAAGGGCTGTTCACGCGGGAATTCTACGGCAACTGCTTTAAAGCGCTCGGCCCGGAGGGTATCCTCGTCAACCAGCAGGAAAGCCCATTCTATAAGAACGACGCCCTCGCCATGCAGCGCGCGCACAAGAGGATTGTGGAGTCCTTCCCGATCAGCCGGGTGTATCAGGCGCACATTCCCACCTATTCCTCCGGACACTGGCTGTTCGGCTTCGCCTCAAAAAAATTCAGGCCCGTCGAGGATTTACAGGCGCAGGAATGGAAAAAACTCGGAATTCGGACAAAATACTACAATACGAAGCTCCATGTGGGGGCCTTTTCGCTCCCCACTTATGTGAACGATCTGCTGGAAGACGTGGAATAAGTACAAGACGGCGCCCGTGAGGCGTTAAAATCAAGGAGGCTAACAAATTGGGAAAGGCTATGATTATCGGTGCGGGTGCGGTTGCGAGCGTTGTTGCTCACAAGTGCTGCCAGAACCCGGACGTTTTTGAGGAGCTCTGCATCGCGAGCCGCACGCTTTCAAAATGCGAAGCGCTTAAAAAGGCGCTGGACGGCGGCAAAACCAAAGTGGAAACTGCTCAGGTGGACGCCGACCATGTCGACGAGCTGGCCGCCCTGATCCGAAAAGTGAAGCCGGACATCGTCATCAACGTCGCCCTGCCGTATCAGGACCTGTCCATTATGGACGCCTGTCTTGAAACCAAGGTCGATTATGTGGACACGGCGAACTATGAGCCGCCGGAAACCGCTCACTTTGAGTACAGCTGGCAGTGGGCTTACCGCGAGCGCTTTGAAAAGGCCGGAATCACCGCGCTGCTCGGCAGCGGCTTTGACCCCGGCGTGACCGGCGTTTACTCCGCCTATGCGCAGAAGCACTATTTCGACGAGATCCATTCCATCGACATTGTGGACGCGAACGCGGGCGACCACGGCTATCCGTTCGCGACCAATTTCAACCCCGAGATCAACATCCGTGAAGTCAGCGCGATGGGCAGCTATTTTGAGGACGGAAAATTCATCGAAACCGAGCCGATGTCCATCAAGCGGGTGTACGACCTGCCGGAAATCGGTCCGAAGGATATTTACCTGCTGCACCACGAGGAACTGGAATCTCTCGCGCTGAATATTAAGGGTGTAAAGCGCATCCGCTTCTGGATGACCTTCTCCCAGAATTACCTGAACCATCTGAAGGCTTTGGAGGACGTCGGCATGACGTCGATTGAGCCGATCGACTTCGAGGGTCAGAAGATCATTCCGCTGCAGTTTTTGAAGGCCGTTCTGCCCGACCCGGCCACGCTCGGCCCAAGGACCAAGGGTAAGACCAACATCGGCTGCATCTTCCAGGGCGTCAAGGACGGGAAGGAACGCACCTATTACGTCTACAACATCTGCGACCACCAGCAATGCTACGCGGAGGTCGGTTCACAGGCAGTCGCCTACACGGCGGGCGCTCCGGCGATGATCGGCGCAATGATGGTGCTGACCGGCAAATGGAAGAAGCCCGGCGTTTACAACGTGGAAGAATTCGATCCCGATCCGTTTATGGAAGCGATGAACCGCTGCGGTCTGCCCTGGCAGGAGAGCTTTGAGCCCGCTCTGATCGACTGAGGCAGCGCGGATGATGGATTTCAGCATTCCCCCTTCCCCCAGCTACGTTGTCGATGAAGCGGCACTGATCCGCAATCTGGAGATTCTCAAATCCGTTCGGGAGCAGACCGGCTGCCGTATCCTTTTGGCGCAGAAGGCGTTCTCGATGTTCGCCGTGTACCCGCTGATCGGAAAATATCTGGACGGCGCCGCTTCCAGCTCCCTGTTCGAGGCGCGTCTCGGACGCGAGGAAATGGGCAAGGAAGTGCACATTTACGCGCCCGCGTACCGGGACGACGAGTTCGGTGAAATTCTGAGCGTTTCCGACCACATCGTATTCAACTCGTTCGCACAGTGGGAACATTTCCGCGCCCGTGTGCAGAATTGCCCAAAGCCGATCAGCTGCGGCCTGCGCGTGAATCCAGGCTATTCCGAAATCAAGGACGAAATCTACAACCCCTGCGCACCGTTCTCTCGGCTCGGGGTTCCGTTCGACCGGTTTGAACCGGAACGCCTTTCCGGGCTGGAGGGGCTCCATTTCCACGCGCTCTGCGAACAGAATTCCGACGCGCTGGAACACACGCTACAGGCGTTTGAAAAGCATTTCGGTCCGTATCTCAAGGGCCTGAAATGGGTGAACTTCGGCGGCGGGCACCATATTACGCGGAAAGGCTACGACCTTGACACACTGATCCGCTGCATCCGGCACATTCAGGAGACTTACGGCGTGCAGGTCTATCTGGAGCCCGGCGAAGCAATTGCGCTCAATGCGGGCTATCTGGTCTGCACCGTGCTGGACGTGATGGAAAACGGCATGAATCTTGCCATTCTTGATACCTCCGCGGAGTGCCACATGCCCGACGTGATCGAAATGCCCTACCGCCCGGAGATCATCGGCGCCGGAAAACCCGGCGAGCACCCGTGCACCTACCGCCTCGGCGGGCCGACCTGCCTCGCGGGCGACATTGTGGGGGATTACTCCTTTCCGAAGCCCCTCCGTTCCAGTGACCGCCTCGTGTTCTGCGACATGGCCATCTACTCCATGGTAAAGAACAACACCTTTAACGGGGTCAACCTGCCGTCGATCGTTCTGTACCGCGAACAGGAGGGATTCCGGGTGGTGCGGGAGTTCGGCTATGAGGATTTCCGGAATCGGCTTTCCTGATTGAATTGACCGCGCAGCCCATCTCCGGTGATTCCTGAGACGGGCTGTTTTTCTTTTCGGGCGTTGTACAAGTCCGGAGCATCATGGTATACTGGAAAAAAATGAATCATAAGCAGGTGACAATTATGATGAGAAATCCGGAATCCACCATCGGCAACCTGATTGACAAGCAGGGAGTCGCCTTTATCGCTTCCGTTGACGCGGAGGGGTTTCCGAATCTGAAAGCTATGCTTCCGCCCCGTCAGCGGAACGGGATCAAGGTTTTTTACTTTACCACCAATACGTCGTCCATGCGGGTGAAGCAGTACCGGGAAAACCCGAAAGCGAGCATCTACTTCTGCGACCGGCGCTTTTTCCGGGGCGTTATGCTGACCGGCACCATGGAGGTGCTGGAAGACCCGGAGAGTAAGGAAAGCATCTGGCACGAAGGTGATACGGTGTATTACAAGCTCGGAGTAACCGACCCAGATTATTGTGTGCTGAAGTTCACGGCGGAAAAGGGCCGGTATTATTCCGATTTTCATTCCGAGGATTTTTCCGTTCCGGAGCCGTCGGAAGATACCCTATAAAAAAAGCAGCCGGCAAAACCGGCTGCTTTTTTATCCCTGCGGGCGGATGTTCAGGGTGGAATACGGAACGGTAAAGACGATGATTCCCGAGGAATAGGGGCCGATCTCGTACTGCTGGTAGTACACGGCAAGGCCCTCGGGGGTAAGGTAATAGCTTTCCGGATTGAAATATTTCACGATCAGTGTGCGGTAATCCTCAAAATAGATATTGGCATTCTGCGCCATGTTTGCATCGGCCTGCTTCAGAATCTGTTCCAGCATCAGGCGCCGATAATCCGCCCCGGGCTGAAAATACGAGGAGAGGGGAAGCCGTTCCCCCGTCTGCAGGCTCCAGGTATCCGAAGCGCGAACCGTTTGGCCGTGCGCCCCGCCCGTATATTCGTACTGGTCGCGGTAGAAGCTCAAGAGGCAATCCTGATTGAACACCGTCTCATATTGAAGCACCGCCTCGTAGGCATGAAACGGAAAATTGTTAGCAAGCGCGTTCTTGTAATCAAGAACCGCCCTCGGGTATAAGGTTTCCTCCCCGTGGCGGGAAAAATCCCACACCTGCGTACGGACGCGGCTGTTAATCGCCCGCTGCGCGCGGAGGCTGACCGGGTTGCGGGTCTGCGCCGCGGAAACGGAAAGCGTAAGAACCGCCGTGCCCATATAGGAAAATTCGCGTTTCTGCTCCCGCTGAGTTACCTCTGCCGAACAGTCTGAACGGTCCATGAAAATCCCCCCTCGTTCCCATTGTATGCGCAGCTCTGCCGTGCTAACCGCAGTTTTTTGCACATTTCGAAACACGGCAGGGTCAAAAAAATCATGCGGTTCTCCCATAAGTGGAAGAACCGCATGATTTTTTCGTCGATTCCGCAGAGCCGCCGCGTCTTATTCCCGATCGCTTTCCGTTTTTCCGCGCGCCCCGGCTGCCGCCCGCTGGGCGGCCCTGCAGGCCTCCACGGCGTCCTCCTGCGTCCCCGCTGTAATGAGGAAGCGTCCTTTATGGCAAAACCGAAGCGTTCCGATCCCGGAAATTCCGGGCAGCTCATTTTCCGGCTTGGCCGCCCATTCCTCCGGAAAATCGCATTTGGATTCCCGTTTGTTCTCCGCATCCGGCACCGTCTGGGCGCTGTACCCGCCCCGCTGGGACGGATAAACCACAAACTCCGCCTCCGAAGCCTCCAGAACCGGCCGCCATGGCGCATAGCGCGGAAGGATTACGATCCGGTCTCTGGATTCGGCAAGAGCCGCTTCCACCAGCCCTTTCGCCCGGTAATTTGCGGCGATGCGGGCTATTTTTTTGGTAAGCACCGTTTTTGCGAACTCCACCGCCTCCGCAAAGCAGTCGTCGGCAGGCTTTTCCGAATCCCAGTCCGGGTTGAACAGCGAAATCGCCCCGGCCAGCGGGTTTCCCCCTCCGGTGTTGTCGTCCTCGTCCAGGGACTGAATCAGATTTTCGTCAAAGCGGGCCACTTCCTCCGCAACGGCTTCCGGCGGACAGCTGTCCCGCAGGGCCTCTGCGCCGAATTCGCGCCAGAGCAGCCCGAACGCCGCGTAGGGCACGCCGTTTTCCCGCACCTCAGCGCCTTCCTGATGGTGGTCGAACCGGCCGCCTCCGATGTCGAAGACAAGGCCGTCAAAGTTTTCCGGCACCTGAAAAACCCTCTGAATCCGTATCTCGGGTTTCAGTATTTTTAAAAGCGCAGCACCAAACACATCGTCCGCGTGAAATTTTCCGCCGTGCGTCACGGCGACAGTCCCAATCCCGGTCATTCCGTTTCTCCCTTTATTTCCGATTCGGCCGCTTCTGTGCAAAGCGTCTTTTCAAAGCATACACTGTTCGGCATGGATTTATACGGTCCATAATTTTCGATCCGCCTGTAACCGCTTTTTTCATACAGATGGATTGCTTCGGGCTGGCGCAGTCCCGTTTCCAGCACCGCGCGGTCAAAGCCCCGCTCTTCCGCCCAGCCTTCCAGATCCTTCAAGATTTTCCCGGCGATTCCGCGGTTCCGGTATGCCGGATCGACAAAAATCCGCTTGACCTCCACGGTGTCGCCGTCCTGTTGCTTCAGGCAGCCGCAGCCGGCCGGGGTTCCGTCTTCCCGCGCTACCAAAGCCGTCAGCATTCCGTCCAGTTTGTTATACGCGCTGTAAACGTTCTGCAGATCTCCTTCCCTGCGCCTTAAGTCCGCGTCCAGCTTCCGGATCAGTTCCGCCAAAGCCTCATCTTCCGTTGTGCAGTGTAAAAATGTCAGCATTCTCTATTTCTCCTTTTCCGCATTGATGTTGAAATCCTCCGTCAGCTCACCGTGCAGCGCAACCCTTCCGCCGTCCGGGCATTTTATGTCGAAGGCTCTCGCCTTCCCGCTGCCGTAATCCAGAATGCCGCCGCTTTGCAGCACAAACACATAGGGGTACGCCGCATTCCACAGTTCATGGCAGAGCGGCGGGCACAGGTTCTCCACAACAAATTCGTCGCCGGTTTTGCAGGTACCGCACCGGCATTCGCTTTTCAGAATAGTCAGCTTCACTTTCGGCATGCCGAATTCTCCTCACAGGTCAATTTCACGGAAAATGTGCAGCAGATCCTTCTGGCTTTTCAGGCCAAGCTTTTTCAGGATGCTGGTCTTCTGGTTGGAAATGGTTTTTTGAGAGGACTGCAGATGCAGGTCCGAACCCAGCATCATCGCAAGAATCGACCGCTCCGCCGGGGAAAGCTCCGCGAGGATCAGCGAATTGATCAGATGCTCCGCGGAGTGTGCCCGTTCGCCGTCTTGCGGATGGTCTCCGCCAAAAAGCTGAACTGACTTTTAAAAACATAGCCGGAGGCAAACGCGCGTCTGCAGGCGTCCGTGATAATGCGCGGGTTCTCAAACGCCGTCAGCAGAATCACCTTCGTCTCCGTTTCGACGCGGATCTCCCGCGCCGCGTCCACCCCGTCAAGCTGGGTCGGTGAAAGATTCAGGTCCATCAGTACGATATCCGGGAGCAGCCGCTTCGCTTCGGCGACCGCCTCTTCCCGACCGGCACAGCAGCCGACCACCTCCATGTCGGCCTGCCGGCCGATCATCTCAAGGATCAGCGTGGTAAAATCGGGATCGTCTTCCACAGTCAGGATGCGGATTTTATCACAAATCATACTTTTTCTCCATCAATCGACCGGAAATATGTGCCTTCTCCGGAAAACGCAGAGTAAAGGTCGAACCCTTTCCGGGCACGCTGTGCGCCTCGATTGTACCGCCGTGCCTGCGCATGACGTTTCTGCAGTAATAAAGTCCCATGCCGAAATGGCGGCCCGGCTCCTTGGTGGTCCGGTACGGTTCGAACAGCCCCGGAAGAACTTCCTCCGGAATGCCGCAGCCGGTATCGGAAACGGAAATTGTTCGGTTCCATCCCTGTTCCTGAAAGGCAACCGTCACCGTTCCCTCTCCCCGAATGGCTTCCGCCGCGTTGGAAACAAGGTTTTCCAGCACGGCCTCCACATGTCCCCGGTCGCAGAGCAGCACCGGGGAACCGTCGCAGAGAACCCGGAACGTCACCTGCGGAAATTCCGCGCGGAAATCCTCCGCGCAGCTTTCAAGCATCTCACGCACCGGACACGGTTCCCGCAAAACGGCAATATTCTCCGAGTAGCGCTGTGATTTTTTCACGAACTCCCGCAGATGGCCGGTCGAACGGAGGATGATTCCCACCATCTGCTCCGCGTTTTCGCCTCCTCGGGAAATGTTCTCCGCGCACCATTCAATTTTAGCGACCTCGTTCTTCACAAAATGGTTGGTGAATTGGGCCCCGCGGTTCAAAACGCGGCACTCCGAGTCCCAGTCGTATGTTTCCCGGTGCAGGTGGAAACCCATGATGCCGCCGTGGAAGATGCCGTACACAAAAAAGACCAGTAGACCGGCGATTACCACCAGGTTTCCCTGCCAGACTTTAAAAAGCGATTTCATCCCAAGGCTGTGAAACACAAAAGCGGTGATGAGCCAGTACCAGGTCGGCAGGAGAAACAGAACGGCGACCTGCAGCTTCTGCCGGAAAACCGGCTGCTTCCGCTCGGAAACCAGCGTTTTCAGAATCAGCACGGTGAAAGCAACCCCATAAAGGAGATTGTACGCGGAAACAAGAAGGTAATAGGTGTGATCAAACAGCTGGTAATGCCGCGTTTGTGCATAGGGATAAAAGCATCCGAACAGCAGGCATGGCACCAGCATCAGCGGGCGGATCCAGCGGAAAAGCACCGGATGCTTCCGGTCCGTACGGCTGAAATACAGCCCGAAGACAAACTGCGCGGGGAACGCAAAGTAATAAAGGGCTGCGGTCATCACCGAATAGACCTGCGTTGCGAACGCCTCCGACACAAGGCCCGGATACATGCGGTTCAGCTCGGGAGCCAGTGAAAAATAAAGGTATTCCTTCAATACCCCGAGACTGTAAATCATTCCGCCGATAAAACACCAGCGATTCATCCGGTTCCCCGGATTCCCAAGATAAATGAGGAAAAAAAGGAGCCACAGCAGCAGGGTAAAAACAAGCAGATATTCTCCCGGCAGCCCCGGCGACGTTCCGATCAGCAAGGCCACATTCCCTCCTCTGAAATCCGCTTTCCGCCCCGTTTTCTTCCGATCCGGCGGAATTCCTAAAATTCTTAGGAACACAGGGATTCCCCTCTGTGCTAAGATAAATTAACATGCATATTAAGGTTTAAAAAACAGGCAAAAATTAGCGGCAATCTGCACTGATCTGATTCTATCATATTTCGGCTGAAATCGAATACCGCCGTGTTAAAATTCTTTTATTTTTTTTTAATATCACCGCGATGCAGCAGAAAAGGCTGCAGCAACAAGCGCAAATTCAAGTAAGCTCTAGTGGAGGGGGAAACACACGATGAATCCGGACCATTTTTGCATGGGCTGCATGACCGAGAGGGAAAACCCCGAGGGACCCTGCCCGCACTGCGGCTTCGATGAGCAGGCAAGCCCGCCCGCCCCGCATCAGCTGCCGCCCCGAACAATCCTGAACGGGAAATACCTCGTCGGCAGGATTTTGGGCGAAGGCGGCTTCGGCATCACTTACCTCGGCTGGGACCTCAACCTTGACCTGAAGATTGCCATCAAGGAATACTATCCGGCAGGCTTTGTCACACGGGAAATCACCGGCACCAATTCGATTACGCCGTTTACCGGCGACAGCCTCGAATTTTTCACGCGCGGACGCGACAAATTTATCAACGAGGCGAAAACGCTCGCCAAATTCTACACGCTGCCCGGCATTGTGAGCGTTAAGGATTTCTTCCTTGAAAATGGGACCGCCTACATAGTGATGGAGTATCTTGACGGCATCACGCTCAAGCAGCATCTTGCCCAAAAGGGCGGGAAGCTGCCCGCCGCGGAGGTATTCGCCCTGATGGAACCCCTGGTCAAATCTCTGACCGAGGTTCACCGTGCCGGGTTGATCCACAGGGACATCAGCCCGGACAACATCATGCTGACGAAGGACGGCAGTGTGAAGCTGCTCGATTTCGGAGCCGCGCGTGAAATTTCCGCCTCCGGCGAAAAGAGCAACACGGTGAATATCAAAACCGGCTACGCGCCGGAAGAGCAGTACCGTACCCACGGCGTACAGGGACCCTGGACAGACATTTACGCGCTGAGCGCCACAATTTATAAATGTATCACGGGCGTCACCCCGGACGAATCGCTCGAACGCCTCCGGGAAGACCGGCTCGTCCCGCCCTCCGCGCTCGGCATAGCGCTGTCCCCCGGTCAGGAAGCCGCCCTGATGAAAGGGCTTGCCGTACTCCAGAAAAACCGTTTTCAGGATCTGGAGGAATTTTCCGCCGCTCTTCACTCCGCTGCGCCCGTTTCCTATGCGCCGCATCCGACACCGACGGATAAAACCGTCCCGCTGTATCCCTCGCCGGAGCGTTCCGCCTCCACCGGAACCGCCGGCACCTCGGAAATTCCCGCAAGCACGGGCTTCACTTACGGAGGCGGCACCGCCGAAGCCACTGCACAGCAGTCGAAAAAGCATCGCAGAGTGATTCTTCTCGCGGCACTCGGTGCGATTGTGGTTCTTTTCATTATTGTATCCGCTCTGGCCGCCCCAGCCGCGCAAAGTTCGCTTCCGGCCGACGCCGAAAGCAGCTCCTCCGACTCCGGCATCATCAGTTCCGCCCCCGAGGCTTCCCATACGGTGGGAACCGCTCCGGCGGCTGGCAAGTTTCAGAACGGAGCTTATCAGGACGGCAGCATCCGGTTCAGCTTCCCGAAAGATTGGGTTCCCTCCGTCGGTAAAAACGGCAGTCCCTCCGTCACGGGGCTGAAGGACGGCGTAAAATATCAGCTTACCGTGCTGGATGAATCCGCGGACACGGGCGAGGATATATTTGCTGATATGCTCGGCAAAATACCGGTCGTATCAACAACGAAAGCACCGAGCTCCATTAATAATGAAAAAGTCGGGAACTTTTCCGCTGCGGTTATTACCTGCCTCTACAAAGGCGATGACGGAAGCTCAAATTCCATTACAATGTATGGTATTACGGACGGCAAAACCCGGATTATAATCGATACCCGCTGCTTCGGTCTTGACGACAATATGGATCCCGATGCGAGGTACAGCGACGACGTCTACAAGGATATTATCAACACGCTGGAGTTTGTCGGGTCGGGTGAAAATTCGTCGGAGGCCGTGTCATCCGATGCTTCCGCCTCCTCGGGAGATTCCGTCGTTCCCGATTCCTCGGAAGCAGAGCCGGATTCCTCGGAAGCGGAACCGGATTCGTCGGCACCTTCTTCCAAACCGAGAAGCAGCGATCTTGATATGTACCTCCCCAGCATTCAGGCGCGATATCAAAGCGGGCAAATTAAGGAGGTCGCCGCAAATAAAACCGTAACCACGGAAAATCATTTTTCCTACACCGTGAAAAGCGGCACGATGGTTTCCGGGAAGGGAACCTCACAGGACTACCTCAAAGTAACCATTGATCTCGGCGTTGCGCCGGATCAGGATACCGCAATGTCAATGGGCGATTGCGACTTTGTGCTGCTTGCAAGGAACAGCAGCACGGACAAATCTCAGATCTGTACAGCGGATTATTTAATGGAAGGCGGGAAAAAGGTATCATTTCCCTTCCTTGTCGGGCAAACAGAGACAATGGACCTGATGTTTCCGATCCCCAAAGGAACCCATCAAGCCAATTTTGTGTGCACTAACTTTTTGTATGATAAAGCGGCAGGGCCTCTTTACGTTACCTACTCAAATTGATTGAGTTAAAATAATAAAATCAGGAGGATTTACCGATGGAAATGAAACGATGCCCGAACGGACATTTCTACGACCAGTCCAAATACCCGGAATGCCCCTACTGCAGCGGAGCTTCCGCCAACGCCAACGTAACGGTTCCCCTGAACACCGGCGTCGGCCCGACCATGCCGGTTTCGCCGAGTGCAGGCGCTACGGTTCCGCTCTCCGGTAACGCGGCAGGAACTCCCGCCGACACCGAGCGCACGGTCGCGCTGATCCGCCACAGGATCGGCATCGACCCGGTGGTGGGCTGGCTTATCTGCGTAGACGGGCCGGAAAAAGGACGCGATTACCGGATTCATTCCGACAACAATTTTATCGGCCGCGGCGAAAAAATGGATATCTGCATCCACGGCGACGACACCATTTCGCGGGAAAACCATGCGGTCGTCAGCTATGACATGCGGGATAAAATTTTCTACTTTTCTCCGGGTGACGGCCGCAGCATCGTCCGGCTGAATGACAAGGCGCTGTTCATGACCAGCGAAATTCACGCCTATGACCGGATCGAAGTGGGCAACACCAAGCTGTTGTTTCTGCCCTTGTGCGGGAAGGAGTTCGATTGGGAGTGAAAATCGCCCGGAAAAGCTTCTCCCTCGCGGCGGCTTGTGCGCTTCTGCTACTGACTCTTCTTCCCGCCTGCGCGGTGCGAAATCCTGCCGCTTCTTCTGCGGCCCCGGCGCCTTCTTCCCAAGCGGCATCTTCCCGGATGTCTTCCTCCGCAGCGGCGGCGCCGGCTTCACCGTCTCCCGCTCCTGCGGGGAAACCGGCCCTTCCGTTCCCGGCCGTCCCGGCTGCGGGAGCCGCGGCGGCCGTGCTGCTGATTGCCGCCGGCGCAGTTTTTCTCCTGCGCCGGAAAAAAAGCACAGAATCGCCGGAAACGGAGGAACCGCCCTTGATTCACACACAAAGTGACTCGGCCGCCTTCTCTCTGAGAATCGGCAATGCCCACCATATCGGCGCGCGGGAAAACCAACAGGATTCCTTCGGAATCTCCGACATCGGCAACCCCACCCTCTGCATGGAAAAGGGGGTCCTTGCCGTCGTGGCGGACGGCATGGGCGGTCTGGCAAACGGCGCGCAGATCAGCGCGACCGTAACCTCCGTGATGCTTCGGCATTTTGAAACACAGCGCGCCGGGGCCGATTGCTCCGAGGAACTCCTCGCCATGCTGGGGCGCGCCAACGACGAGGTCAACCGCTACCTGAGCAGCGGGGCGCGCGAGCAGAGCGGCTCCACGGTCGTGGCGGCGCTGATCAAGGGAAGCTCCCTGCATTTCATTTCGGTTGGGGACAGCCGCATCTGCCTTGTGCGCGGCGGTTCCCTGATTCCGATCAACCGGGAACACACGTACGCCTCAGAACTGGATGAAAAGGCCGCGCGGGGCGAGATTTCACCGGCGCAGGCCCGCAGCGACCCGCAGCGCCGCGCGCTGACCAGCTACATCGGCATGGGCAGACTGGAAAAAATCGACCGGAGCCTCCGACCGATTCCGCTGCAGCGCGGCGACCGGGTTCTGCTGATGACGGACGGCGTGTTCGGCACGCTCTCCGAACAGGAGATTCTTGCGGCGGCGGAGCTGGATGCCTACGAAGCGGCCTCGGTTCTGGAAGAGGCGGTTCTCGGCAAAAAAAAGCCGGGGCAGGATAACTTCACCGCCGTGATTCTTCAGTGCGTCTGACCGTATTGAGGTGAAAGGAATCCTGAAATAATGAAAAAGTTTGTTTCCAAAAGGTGCCTGCTTGCTTTGGCTGCCTGCACGATCTTCTTTGGGACCTTTTCGTTCCCCGCCGCGGCTACAAACAAAAAAATACAGGAAGCCTGCAACGGTGTGGTGCGCGTGTACTGTCAGGTAAGCAATGACGAAGCCAGCACCGGCAGCGGCTTCGCCGTCGGCAAGGCCGGCCAGCCGGCCAGCCTTTTCGTGACCAATTATCACGTGATTGCCGACAATCCGGAACAGGTATGCCTCGTTCTCGACAGCCTTGCAGACCAGCAGACGATTGTTCCAGCCAAGGTCGTTGCGGGCAGCGCCGACACCGACATCGCGATTTTGCAGACCGCCCAGCCGATCCGGAGCCGCACTCCGCTTCCGCTTGAATCCACAAAAGAGCTGGAAGTAACCCAGCAGGTCTACGCGCTCGGCTTCCCCGGTGCGGCGGACAAAGGAACGGATCAGGGGGATCAGCTTCCCTCTACGCCCAACGACGTCACCGTCACCTCCGGAACGGTAACCAAAAAGCAGACGGCGATCGGCAATATGAACTTTGTCCAGATCGATGCAACCATAAATCATGGAAATTCCGGCGGCCCCCTGATGACGGAGGACGGTTATGTAGTCGGCATCAATGCGCGCGGCGCCCTGAACGACGATAAAACCCAGGCAGCCGGCACCAACTATTCAATCTTTATCGATTACGTGATGGATTTCCTCGATAAAAACAACATTCCCTACGACCGCGGCGAGGCAGGTGAAGGGACACAGGCTCCTTCCGGTTCTCAGGAACCCGCGCCCGCCGCTTCTTCTCCCAAGGCCGCCGTATCCACTCCCCAGACTACAGCGTCCGCCGCGTCCTCTCCTCAGGCGCCTGCGGGACCGGCGTCCGTGCAGCCGCAGGCTCCGGCTCCGGCTCAGCCCGCATCCGCACCGGAGTCTTCGAAAGGCAGCTTAGGCGGAGTCAGCTATCTGACCATTGCAGCGGTCGCTGCCGTAATCGGCCTTATTATTGCTTATTTCCGGCGCAAAAAGAAGCCGGGGACTCCGGCAGCTGCCCCCGCCGCTGCGGTGCCGCCGGCGCCGCAGCCCTTCCCAACGGTTCCCGCCGTCCCGTCCGCCCGGAAAATCGTCGGCGCGGGGGGAATCTTTTCCGGCACCTCGTTCCCGGTTTCCGGCCCGGTGCTGCTTGGGCGGGACCCCCACCGGTGCAGCATCGTCTACCCCGCAGACGCGCCCGGAATCAGCTCCGCGCACTGTGAGGTCCGCGTTTCCGGCTCGGGCCTGATTCTGACCGACCTCGGCTCCAGCTACGGCACGTTCCTCGCGGACGGGCGGAAGCTGACCGCCCATCAGCCGGTGGAGCTGGCTCCCGGCTCCTCGTTTTATCTTGCATCCCGGGAAAACAGTTTCCAAGTGGAATAGGAGGAATCGACATGAAATGTCCGAAATGCGGAGCCGAAACCGGAGGAGCTTCCCGCTGCCCCCGCTGCGGAGCTTCCATGGAATACGGCGGGAACACGGTCTTCTACGGAAAGGCCGCGGGAGCAACGCTGACGCTGAAAGATGTTTTTTCCGATGTTTTCAAGCATCATTCAAAAGCGGACGGTGAACGGATTTTTCTTGCCGGGACGTCCCAGTCCACCCCATCGGAACCGGAAATGCTCGCACAGTGGAAAAAGCCCTGGCTTTTCCTGCGCGTGGCCGTAATCGGAATCGTGCTGGCGATCGGCGCGTTCCTTCCGATTCTGCTTTATGGAAATGCCAATATGCTGCCGGCCTATTATATCCTTGCGGCAGGCACCATGCCGCTGGCAGTCCTGATTTTTTTCTGGGAGATGAATATCCCCCGGAACATTCCGATCTACGAAGTGCTTCTGATGATGCTGACCGGTGGAGTTCTGTCGCTTTTCACGGCTATTATTCTCTACTCAGTCGTCCCGGATTCCGGCTCCAAGGTATGGGATTTCGCGGCATTTGTAGAAGAACCGGCCAAAATTTTCGCGCTTGCGCTTTTCCTTCGAAAACCCGGCAAGAACTATATTCTCAATGGGATTCTGATCGGAGCGGCCGTCGGGGCTGGATTTGCTGCTTTTGAGTCGGCTGGTTACGTCATGAACAAATCCGGAGACGTTTTCCAACTGATCGATCTGGCTCTGATCCGCGGATTCGACAATCTGGGCGGTCACGCCCTGTACGCCGGGGTAGAGGGCGGCGCGCTCGCGATGGTCAAAGGCACCGGGCCGCTGAAAGCAAGGCATTTTTTCAGCGCTGATTTTCTGAAATTCGCCGTTGTTTCCATCGCCTGTCATTTTCTGAATAACTATCTCCTTCTCCCGACCATTGAAATCGGGCCGCTGGATCTGTCTCGACTGCTTCTGAGCCTTCTTCTCTGGGTGGTCATGCTGCGCCTGCTCCAAAAGGGCATCCGGCAGGTGCTGGCGGTTTCTGCCGCCGCGGGCCCGGCAAGGATGCCGGCTGCCGCAGTTCCGGCCGCAGCGGCGGGCAGCTGTACCGTTTCGGGAGTTGCCGGTCTGTACCGCGGTCAGACGATTCCGGTTGAGGACGGAAGCCTTGTGTTCGGCCGCGACCCAAAGACCTGCAACCTGATTTTCCCCGCTTCGACGGCGGGAATCAGCCGCCTTCACTGCATTCTGAAAAAGCGGAACGGGGAACTGCTGCTGACGGACTGCAACTCCTCCTGCGGGACTTTCCTTGAAAACGGAACCCGGCTGGTTCCGGGAGCCGAGACCCGGTTGGAACTCGGGCAGCGGTTCTACCTCGGCAACCGGGAAACCATGTTTGAAGTCACTCTGGGTGAGAACCGCCATGGATTATGAGAAGCTGTGCCTGAAATGCATGCGGGAGGGCGTTACAGGGGGCGTGTGCGCGTACTGCGGCACACACGCCGGGTTTGCCCAGGAGCCGCCGTTCGCCCTGACGCCCGGGACCGTTCTCCACGGCCGCTACCTGACGGGCGCCGTTCTTGGATTCGGCGGCTTCGGCATCACCTATATCGCGGCCGACCTGCAGGACGGGCATCGGGTTGCGATCAAGGAGTACATGCCGAGCGGGCTGAGTACCCGGCGGCCGGGGGATACTGCGCTCACCTCCTTTTCCTCCGCAGAGGATTTCCGCTACGGGCTGAATCAATTTCTGGAGGAAGCGCGCACCATTTACAATCTGCGCGGCGACCCTCACATCATTTCGGTGGAAAAGCTGTTTGAGGAAAACCAGACCGCCTATTACGTCATGGAATTTCTGGAGGGCCGCGACCTGAAGAAACACCTGAAGGAAAACGGCGGCAGGCTTTCGTTCCGCGAGACTTCAAGGCTGCTTTCGCCGGTCTTTGACGCCCTGGAACGCGTCCACGGGCAGGGGATTGTGCACCGGGACGTCAGCCCCGACAACATTTTTCTCTGCTGCAGCGGAGCGGTAAAGCTGATCGATTTTGGTGCGGCGCGGGCTTCCCTTCAGGAGCGGAGCCAGAGCATCGACGTCATTCTGAAGCGCGGGTACGCTCCGGAGGAACAGTACCGTTCCCATGGAAAGCAAGGACCCTGGACGGACATTTACGCGCTCGGCTGCACATTTTATCACTGCATCACCGGGAAGGTGCCGCCCGAATCGACCCAGAGACTGGCGGAGGACGACTGCGCGCCACCCTCCCGCTTCTGCCCCGACCTCTCCAAGGCCGCCGAGCACGTTCTGCTGAAGGCCATGAGCGTTAAGGCGGAGAACCGGTATCAGACCGTCGGCGCTTTCCGTCAGGCATTGGAAGCTGCCGCCTCTTCGGCAAACCCGGGTCCTACCAAACCCTCCGTGATTACCAGCACTCCGGTTGCTCCCGCAAACGGGAAACAGTCGGCGGGAAAACGTCTTGCCGCCTATGTGATCGACTCCCTGATTCTCTCCGGAATCTTCCTTCTGCTGGGCTCCGTGATCCGGGCAGCCTCTCTGGCACAGCTGGCGCTGTTTTCCTATGCCGTTTCTTTTGCCTACGGCTTTGGTTTTGAAAGCTCCTCTCTCCGGGCGACGCCCGGGAAGCGCCTGATGAAGCTGCAGGTAACGGACTGCGGCGGCGATATCCTGCCGAAGGAAAAAAACGCTCTGAGGAACCTGGTTAAGTTCAGCCCCTCGCTGCTGTACGCCTTCTGCCCGGCGGCTGTCGCGCTCTGCTGGGCGGCGGTTGACGCGCTCGCGCTGTTTTTCACCGCTTCCGGGCAAACGCTGCACGACTGCGCCGCCCATGCCCGGGTGGGGGCACCGATCGCCTATCGGGCCGCGATGGTTCCCATCGCGGAGGAATCCGCCGGACCGGTGTCTCAAACGGGGGTCCGCTGCCTTTCCGGGCTCTACCAGGGCACCTTTTTCCCGCTCGGCGAAAGCAAACTGGTCATGGGCCGGAACCCGCAGAGCTGCAACGTGATCTTTCCCGCCGACACCGTGGGCGTCAGCGCCCTGCACTGCGAGCTGTTCTGGGACCGGAGCACCGAAACCGTCATCCTGAAAGACCTCGGCTCCACCTACGGCACGTTCGTCTCGGACGGGCGCAAACTGGGGCCGCAGCAGATCGCCGTTCTGCGAAAGCAGGACAGCTTTACCATCGGAGACAAAAACACGTTTATTATTACAGCCGGATGAAAGGTGGACTGCCGACATGAGTTTTTATGCCGCGCAATGCTCGCTGAAAGGAGCCCGCCCCTACAATGAGGACACCGTTCTCGGCACGGAGGCCGGAAACGGCTTCCTCGCCGTCGTGGCGGACGGCCTCGGGGGCCATGGGGGCGGAAACATCGCCTCCCGGGTCGCGGCGGAGAACCTGCTGGAAGGGTACCTCGCCGACCCGCACGTCAGCCGCGAAGGCCTGCAGGCTCTTTTCGACCGCGCAAACCGCGCCGTTCTGGAAAAGCAGAGCACTGAGATGCGGATGCAGAGCACCGTCGTTTCCCTGTTTTACGACGGAGAACGTCTGGCCTTCGCGCACGCCGGGGATTCCCGGCTGTACCATTTTCTTGATGGGCGTCTGGTGTTCCAGACCGTGGACCACAGTGTCACACAGATGGCCGCCCTCGCGGGAGAAATCAGCGAAAAGCAGATCCGGTTCCATGAGGACCGCAACCGGGTACTGCGAACACTGGGGGGCGAAGAAACGATCCGTGCGGAAATCAGGATTGAAGAATACCGCGTTTCTTCCCGTGATGCGTTCCTGCTCTGCACGGACGGCTTCTGGGAATTTGTCTGGGAGGACGAGATGGCGGTCGACCTGTGCAAATCCGCCGGCCCGGAGGAATGGCTCACCTATATGATCGCGCGGATCGGCGGCCGCATGAACGGGAAAAACGACAATTTCTCGGCAGTGGCCCTATTCGGCCGGGATGATCCGCAGGACGGGAGGATTCTATGAAAAAGAAACTGCTCTCACTGCTTTTTGTTCTGGCGTTTCTCGTTTCCGCCTTTGCGCCCGCGCAGGCGGAAACCGCACTGCAGGCGGGAATGGAAGGCACGGCCTTCCGGAACGGGAGCCTGACTGTTCTCTATGGCACAAGCTCCGCTCAAACCCCCTCGGTAAAAGATCTTTCCGTCTCCCTCGGAGATGCCGCGCTGCCGGTTTCCAACGTTGAGCCCTACGCAAAAAGCGGGCAGGGAACGACCTATCTCTTTCTTGTCGACGTTTCCGGCTCCATCAGCGCTTCCTCCATCGCCCAGATCAAAGCGATTCTGACCTCGGTCAACAGCACTCTCGCGCCCGGTGACAACGCTGCAGTCGCGACGGTGGGCAACCAGATCCGCACCAATCCCTTTGAATCGGACGGGAAAAAGCGGCTCGCGCAGATTCAGGCGGTCCGCGGTGTTCCGGAAAACACCAATCTGTTTTCCAGCATGATCGAATCGCTCGGTCTGCTCTCCTCCTCCACCGAAAGCCACATGCGCAAATGCCTGATTGTGCTTTCCGACGGCGAGGATTATTATACGACGGGCGTCACGCAGGAAGAGGTCTTCAAGAAGATCGACGACACCCGCATTTCGGTCGACACCGTCGCGCTGCTCCAGGACCCGAAGGACGACAAAGCCGTCGAAGCCGCAAAGGTTCTCGGCAGCTTCGCGCGGCGCTCACCCGGCGGGGCCGACATCACCTT
>JAEWRF010000117.1 GCA_023460155.1 Bacillota bacterium
CCTACATGAGCGGATGGGTGAGAGATTATTACATTACGAACGACTTTTCCGCTCCGTTCGAAGAGCTGCTTCAAACCGGAAATCTGAAAGAACTGTATCAGCCCGCCGACGCCAAAAGCCTTTTTGAATATTATTGTCCTTATTCGGATTATAAGATTAAAAAGTCTATTTTCTACACTGCTGAAACGGCCGGAACGATCGGCGCGTGTTTCGATTTTGTCATTCGGTCACTTAATGAGTTCCTGCGCGGCGAAGGCAGAAATTTTGAGAATCTGGTATTCTACGGCAGAAGCAATGGCTGGACTCCTTTCCAAAAGGCGCTGTACTGCTCGTTTTCCCGCCAGCTTGGGAACAAGATCGTAAGGCTCTCCGAGACGGAAACGTACAAATACGAAAACGGCCGCTGGATGTCATCACGGAACCGGATTCCCAAGGAAAACGGCCGATTCCTCATCGGATATATTCTGAAGCGGATCGAACAGTTTTTCCGCAGAAAAGAAAACTTCAAATATAAGCTGACCGCGAACCGAAAGAAAATTTCCATTCCGGAAATTGCCCGGGCTGTTCCGGATCCGGAGCGGCTCTTCACACAGATCGACGCGGCGATTGTCGGGTATTACCGGCAGTCACAGCGGAAAACCGTCACGGTTGACGCCGCCCGGCTGGAAACAATTCGGGCCGGTGCCAGGAGAATTCAGGAAAAACTTCTTGAGGGCGGCGAGGAGACCGGTCTGCCGCTGCAGCCGACGCCTGAGACTGAGCCGCCGGTTCCCGCGGAACTGCAGATTCCGCATCTGCCGATCACAGCACCCGCTGCTGAGCCTGCGGAAGGTGGGCAGGATATCTGGGACGCGTTCGCGCGTTCGCTGAGTGAAACCGAAAAAGCCGCCGTCCGCCTGCTCCTGCGGGACGCGTCTTCGGACGAGATGCTGACTTTTTCAAAAAACAGCCGCGTCATGCCGGAGGTGCTGGCTGACGGAATCAATCAAAAGGCGCTTGATGCGGCAGGCGACAGCATCCTGGAATTTACAGACCAAATTAGAGTCTTTGAGGAATACAGGGACGATTTGAAAAGAGTGATCGGCATTGAATGCCAGTAATCCGCCCAAACGAATCACGAGCACGATCATCAACGCGCTGAAAGGCGGCGTAGTGCCCCGCGTGGGACTTGAATATATCGCTGTCGGCAGGGACCGGGAAATCGGCGCGCTTCTGCACGACATTGAAATTGTGGCGGACGGCGGCGCTGCCTTTCGCTTTATCGTCGGGAAATACGGCAGCGGGAAGAGCTTCCTTTTGCAGACGATCCGCAATTACGCGGTGGAACGGGATTTTGCCGTGGTGGACGCCGACCTTTCCCCCGAGCGGCGCTTTGTCGGTACAAAGGGGCAGGGCCTTGCGACCTACCGGGAACTGATGAAGAACCTTTCGACGAAGACCAAGCCGGACGGCGGCGCGCTGCCGCTGGTTCTGGAAAAATGGATTTCCGGCATCCGCACCGCGGTGGCGGTGGAAAGCGAAGGCCCGGCCGAGGGAGCCGACTTTGAAAAACAGGTGGAAAAGCGGGTCTATGCGACCGTCGGAAGCCTGGAGGGCATGGTGAACGGCTTCGATTTCGCCAAGGCCGTCCTGCTCTATTATAAAGCTTATAACGAATCGGACGACGCGCTGAAATCCAGCGTGATCCGGTGGTTTCGGGGCGAGTACGCAACAAGGACCGAGGCAAAAAAAGAACTCGGCATCAATTTTATCGTCACCGACGACAGCTGGTACGATTTCATCAAGCTGTTTGCCGAGTTTCTGGTTCAGGCGGGGTACCGGGGCATGCTCATCCTTGTCGACGAGCTGGTGAACATCTTCAAAATCCCCCATACCGCCACAAGGCAGAGCAATTACGAAAAGATTCTGACCATGTACAACGACGTTCTGCAGGGCAAGGCAAAGCATATCGGCTTCCTGATCGGCGGGACGCCGCAGTGCATCGAGGATAAATACAAGGGCGTTTTCAGCTATGAGGCGCTGCGCTCCCGCCTTTCGGAGGGCCGCTTTGCCTCGGAGGATACGAAGGATCTGCTTTCCCCGATTATCCGGCTCAATATGCTGACCAGCGACGAAGTCTATGTGCTCATTGAAAAGCTCGCCGGCATGCACGGGCAGCTGTTTGATTACGTCCCCCGTGTCACGCACGACGACCTGCTGTGCTTCCTGAACGCGGAGTACAACCGGGTCGGTGCGGATACGCACATCACGCCGCGGGAGATTATCCGGGATTTTATCGAGCTCTTAGATATTCTGTACCAGAACCCGGAGAGTACGGCGGCGGAGGTTCTCGGCGGCGGCGGGTTCGTGCCCGCTTCGACCGTGGAGGAAGCAGACGCGTTTACGGAGTTTGAGGTATAATGGACGTTTTTGACCGGCTGGCACCATACATTCAGGATTTTATTTATGCGAGCAAATGGACCGAGCTGCGCGAAATTCAGGTTTCTGCCTGTCAGGTTATTTTTGACACGGACGACAACCTGCTGCTGTCGTCCGGCACCGCTTCGGGCAAGACCGAGGCTGCGTTTCTTCCGGTCCTGACCGAGCTGAATCAACGCCCCTCGGCTTCCGTCGGCGTCCTCTATATCAGCCCGCTGAAAGCCCTGATCAACGATCAGTTCAAACGGCTCGATTATCTGCTGCTGGAATCTGGCCTTCCCGTCTGCAAATGGCACGGCGACGCTTCACAGACGGAAAAGGCACGGCTGCTGAAGCACCCTCAGGGAATTCTTCAGATCACGCCGGAATCGCTGGAATCCCTGCTGATCCGCAAAAAGGGTGCCTGCCGCAAGCTGTTCTGCGACCTGAGGTTTGTCATCATCGACGAGGTGCACTATTTTATGCGCGACGCGCGCGGCGTACAGGTTCTCTGTCTGCTGGAGCGGCTGCAGAAAATCGCCGGAGTCGTGCCGCGGCGGATTGGCCTTTCGGCGACTCTGGGCGATCTGGAATCGGCGAAGGAATGGCTGAATTCCGGAACGCCGAGGCACTGCTCGGCCCCGATTTCGGACGAGGGGAGGCAGAAGATCCGGCTGCTGGTGCAGCGCTTTGAGAAAGCGGGCGAAGGCCAGACCGCAGCTGCGCCGGGCAAAACCGCCGCGATGGACGACGGGGACCGGCGGCATTTTGAATACCTGTACCGAATGACGCTCGGCAAAAAAACCATTGTGTTCGCAAATTCGCGCGAAGAGATCGAATTCGTCATGGCAAATCTGCGGCAGATCGCCCTGAAAAATAAAACGCCGGACGTTTACCGCGTTCATCACGGCAATATCTCCGGCGTCCTGCGCGAACAGGCGGAGGACGAGATGAAAACCTCCGAGGAAAAGATCGTCACCGGCGCGACGGTGACGCTGGAGCTTGGAATCGACATCGGTTCGCTCGATCAGGTGGTGCAGATCGGCACGCCCGCCACGGTTTCGAGCTTCGCACAGCGGCTCGGCCGCTGCGGAAGGCGCGGGCAGGTGCCGCAGGTCCTGTTCACCTTTGTGGACGATGTGCACGCCACAGCTTCGGATCCCTTCGGTCCGATCAACTGGAGCTTTGTGCGCATGGTCGCGATTATCGAACTGTACACGAAGCAGAAATGGATTGAGCCGCTTTCCCCGGGCCGGTATCCGTATTCGCTCCTTTACCATCAGACCATGAGCTGCCTGCTTTCCTCGGGCGAAGCCTCACCGGAGCGGCTTCTTCACGAGGTCCTTTCCCTGACCCCTTTCCGGAGAATTCGGCGGGAGGATTACGGAATGCTTCTGCGGCACCTGATTTCGACCGGGCAGCTTCAGAAAGTGGAGGACGGCGGCCTGATCATCGGGCCCGAAGGGGAGAAGGTCGTCAACGACTACCATTTTCTCGCGGTGTTTCAGGTGCCGGAATACTATCTTGTGAAGGATGAAAGCCGCGCGATCGGCACGGTGGATAAAATCTATCCTGCAGGAACGCACTTTTCCCTCGCTGGCAGAACTTGGGAAACGGTCGAGGTCAACCAGAAAGGGAAAGTGATTTTCGTCAAGCTGGTTCCGGGCGTGTCCACCGTCGACTGGGACGTCGATTTCAACTCGGAGCTGCATACGGTGCTGGTGCGCAGAATGCGGAGCGTTCTGCAAAGTGACGACGATTATTCCTATTTGAGCGATTCCTGCCGTGAGCGGCTGACGGAGATCCGCAATATCGCCCGGAATTCCGGTTTCCTATCTGACCGGGTTGTGAAGCTTTCGGAAAACAGATACGCCGTGTTTCCCTGGATCGGCACCCGGGAGCTCTTTACGCTTCATTTTCTGCTGCT
>JAEWRF010000118.1 GCA_023460155.1 Bacillota bacterium
GGGTCTGGCCGTCCACCGCCATAAAGTTACTGTCCATCAGAGCAGAAATTTTCCGGTTTTGGTTTAAGGAATAGCCGTAAAGTCCGGAAAGCTGAAGAACCAGATGCGCTTTCGTAACGACTCCTACGACGATATCGTTTTCGACAACACAGAATCCAAACGCAAACGGGTCCCCTTTCAGTTTAGTGAAAACCTCGTCCACCTTGGCCTGCGGCGTAATGGTTCCCGTGGGAGTACAGATATTTTCAATATAGATATTTCCGACCTGATTTCCGTACACGTGATTTCTTCTTCGGTTCAGCTCAATGATCCTGCTCAGGACTTCCTGTGTCGGCGGCTGAATTTCCGTTTGTGGGCGCTGAATAAAATAGCCCTGCGCATACTGAACCCCGAGGTTGATCAATGTCGTAAGCTCTTCGCCGGTTTCGACGCCCTCCGCAATCAGCTGGATGTTAGCCATTCGCGACAGCTCCACCATGCTTTTTACCAGCGCGTACTTCATGGAATCGCGGTCTATTCCCCGGATCAGCTGCATATCCAGCTTAATATAGTGCGGACGAACATCGCTGATCAAATTCAGCCCTGAGAATCCCGCCCCGGCGTCGTCGACGGCAATGTGGTAATTCTGATCCTTGTAATGGTCGATCGTCCCACGGAAACCGGCCACATCCTCCACGGCATTCCGCTCCGTGATTTCGAAAATAATGTTATCCGGCAGAATGCCGTATTGATTCAGATATTCTTTTGTAAAACCATGCCGGAACTTATCGTCGTGCATAATGTTCGGATTCACGTTCAGGAACAGTTTCCCTTTCTCCTCCGCTCCTCCGTGAAATGCACTCTGCAGGGCCGTCGTCCTGCAAAGCAGCTCCAGATCCCACAGGCGATCGCTCTCCCCGGCTATACGGAAAAGTTGATCGGCATTTCCGATGACACTTTCGCAGGTAATCCGGCTGAGTGCCTCATGGCCAATCACGGTTCCGTCCCTAAGTGATACAATCGCCTGAAAGACCGTGCGAATCTGTCTTTCTTCAATGATTCGATTCAAATCGTTTTTTAATTTTCCGTCCACAGCAAATTTCTTCCCTTCCAATTTTGCAAAACGTGGATAATTCTTCCTGTATCACCCAGCCTTATCATAAACCAGAAGAACGGAATCTCTGTTAACGGAGGGTTAATCAGAGATTAAATCAGGAAAAACGGCTTTTTAACTCATGCGAATCTTACAATAGAAACCATCCTGAATAAAAACATAAGCCGACAGCCCCCCTGATTGTCTCAGAGGAGTCATCAGCTTAAGAACGTATACAAAGCGCCGGTCAGACGTTATTCGCATTCACCTGATACAGCATGACCACGTGGGGAATTCCGTCTTCCAGAAACATTTGGGAACACGGCTGGAAACCGAGACTTGAGTAAAAGCTGAGCAGATACTCCTGCGCTTCAATCTTAACCCGGTTCTCTGACATCTCCTGCTCCATGAAGCTGAGCGCATGGTTCATCATCCGCCGCGCGAGCCCGCCGTGCCGTTGATCCGCCCGGACGACCAGGCGGCCGATCGCCGGTTCCTCAAAGGTCTGCCCGGGTTTGAGGATGCGCAGACATCCGCAGACGTGATTTTCGGAGTCGCTTGCAAAAAGGTGATAGGCCTGCGGGTCATTTCCGTCGATATCGGGATAAGGACAATTCTGTTCCACAATAAAAATGTCGTTTCGGAGCTTCAGAATTTCATACAGCTCCATCTGTGTCAATTGGTCGAATCGTTTGATCGTCAAGTTTTCTTCCATTCTCCGTCTCCCTGATATTTTAATTGATTTGCTCCGCCTTCACCATGCCGAGCAGTTTTTCCAGATCCTCCTGTAGGAAAAATCCGGTCTCCTTGTGCAGCGCATTCGCCGTGGAAACGGCCATAGCCAGACGAATCTTTTCCGGCGCGGCGAGACCCTGCCGAAGCCCGGCGGCAAAACCAGCAACCATCGAGTCTCCGCATCCGACCGTATTGACGACCGGAATATCCGGCGTGGTTCCTCGAAAGGTGCCTTCCGGCAATACAAAAACCGCGCCGTCCTTTCCCAGCGATACGATCACATTGCGAATTCCGGTCTTCTGGAGATCCCGGGCTGCCGCAAGGATGTCGTTAAGATCGGACAGTTCCCGGCCGATCAGTTCACCAAGCTCGGTGCGGTTCGGCTTAATAAGGTCGGGGCAGGCCTTGATTCCTTCGGCAAGCAGTCCGCCGCTTGCGTCGAACAGAACCGTCTTCCCTGCCGCCTTTGCCGTTCGGATCAGCCCGCAGACATATTGCGCGTCGATGCCGGGCGGAACGCTTCCGCAGACGGCGATAATTTCACAACGGGAAAGAAGTCCGCCGAATCGCCGCGAAAAATCCGCTTTTGCGGATTCCGCTACGGGGGCTCCTTCTTCCAGCAGTTCCGTAATTCGGCCCGTAGAAAGATCCCTGATATTGATGCAGGTGCGCGTTTCCGACGCCACCGGAACAAATTCGGACCGGATTCCTCCTTTTTCCAGAGCTTCCCGGATAAATTCGCCGTTTCTTCCTCCCAGGAAACCGGTTGCGATTACTTCCTCTCCGAGCAGCCGGGCCACCTTCGCTACCTGAATTCCCTTCCCCGCGGCAGCCTGCCGATTTTCCCGAACCCGAATTGCTTCTCCCGGAATCAGCTTTTCAACCTCATAATGTTTATCAACCGTAGGATTAAGCGTCACCGTACCGATCATGCCGTCTCCCTTCCGCCGCGCAGATCGCACGGCCAGCCGTTTTGTCAATGGCCCGGTTTCCCGGGTACCTTTTCCAGCAGGGTGCAGGTTGTGCCGGAGGAATGAATGCTGCCAGTCTCCCGGTAGCCCGCTTTCTGATAAAACAGTCGATTCCCGATCTTGTCTTCCGGGGTATCCAACGTAAACCTCACCGAATCCGGAAACCGGTTTTCCAGAAAGACGAGCGCACTGCTGCCGATCCCGCGGCGCTGCCAGGCCGGAATCACCCCCAGGCTGGTCAGATGGCATTCTCCCGACCCGCGCAGCTTTACAATCATATTGCCCACCGGTTGTTCGTCCGCCAAAATCAGAAAATCGTAATGCCGTCGGATGATGTCCAAGGTATCCTCCGGAGAACGGCCGTAGCTTGGGCACTGCCCATACCGTTCAAAATCCCCGCGGAACGCCTCGTTCTGCAGCTCGATTACAATCTCCGCGTCGGACGGGCATGCCCGGACAAACTGAATTCGCATGAAAAGCCTCCGTCCCATGCCGGAAAACTCGGTCTCTTCTCCCCGTTATTATACCTCATTTACAGAAATATGCAACGCGCCTCAGACGCTTTTTACGACCGGTGTCCAAAGTTCGTAGGCTGAATCGCCCTCCCGGTAGTGCTCAAAATCGAAGCCGTGCCCGGCGTTCGGCTCATATCCCGCCTCCGGCAGCACCTGATAGTAATACTCCGTCCACGCTTCTACGGCGGATTTGGAGGCCGGAACGGAGGCAACGGCATAGGCAGCCGGAGGGATCTCTTTCCGTACGGTTCCTTCCGGTATTTCCGAACCCGACGGGACCTCAATTCCGATCAGGTAACAGTAGCGCTCGCTTCCCGTCTTCCACATCAGCCCGTAAAAATCGCCGCGCCTGCCGAACCGTGAAAAGAGCTGTTCCTTTTTCTGCTCATACTCCCCCCAAAGCCGCCTGAGATCGGGCCCGCAGGTCTTCAGGGACGTTTCCGCGCAATACCCGCAGATGGAAAAAGAATCTCTCTGCATTAATTGAAAATCCATTTTGCCACTTCCTTTTTTCTGATCATAGCTCAAAAAAGGTGACGGCATCCTGTCAGGTATTCGGCTTCACCCGAAATTTTACAGTGTGACAAGGGTTGGGCTGTGATTCACGCGGGGAAGAAATTTTTCGAGAATGTCGGAGGTTCTGATCTTCAGGCTCGACGTATTAATACAGGGGTGACAGCCAAAATATTCCGATTCCAGAATATCCCGATCCAAGAGAAGCTTCACGCGGTTTTCCCTGTCGTTCATCAGACCCATCACGCTGACGGAGCCGGGCGTCACATTCAGAAACTGTTCCATGTACTCCGCTTCCCCGAAGGAAAGCCGGGAGCTTTCAATCTGAGCAGAAAGGTCCTTCGTGCGGAACTGTTTGCCCCCGGGCATTGCCAACAGATAAAAATCGGTTTTCTGCCGGTTGCACAGAAAAAGATTTTTGCAGATTTCAACCCCGAGAATCTCCCCCACCTCGCCGCAGCCCTCAATGTGGGCGGTCGCGTCATGATCCAGCCTCACAAAGGGAATTTTCAGCTCCTCCAGCAAATCGTAAACAGCAGTTTCCTTCGGAAGGCGCTCATTCTGCGGTTTCCCCTCGTACAGAGTCCGATCAATCCAGAACATTTTATCATCCCATCACAGCAAATTTTCTCCTATCATAGCACATTGCATTTTTTGAAGCAAGAAAGCAAGCTTCGCCGCTCTTGAATTTCGACAGAATGAAACCCCACTGATCGGAAAACGAACGGAAACCGGCGGCGAAGAAAACGGATTGCAGGTAGTTTACGGGGCCACTGGCTTCAAAAAAAATTCACGGACGGTTCACCGATCCGTTTTTCTTTTTTCACTCCGGATTAATATCAGTTCCTTATACTTACTTCAGTTTCAATCGATTGGAGGACAAAAGAATGCTGATAAATAAAAAGTCCGCAGAAAAAACTTTTTTCGCGCTTGGAACGGTCAACGCCGTTAAAATATATGGGAGCGAAGACGTTTCCGCCGTGGATGCCGCGATTGCGAGAATCCGCGAAATTGAGGACCGGATGTCCGCGTTTCTGCCGGGCAGCGACCTTTCCCTTCTGCGGAGCAACGCGGGACACGGGCTGACGGAAATTCACCGGGATACCTTTCGGGTTCTGCAGAAAGCCGTATCCTTCGGAGCGATGACCGACGGCGCGTTCGATGTGACGGTCCGACCTCTTGTGGAGCTTTGGGGGATCAACAAAAAGGAAAATTTCGTCCCTTCCGAAACTGAGATACGGAACGTCCTGTCGCTTGTGGATTACCGCGACCTTCAGCTGGACCAGAATCTCTGGAGCGCCGCGCTGGCACGCCCGGGTCAGGCGCTGGACCTCGGCTCCATTGCAAAGGGCTTCGCCGCGGATGAAGTCAGTCAGGTTCTGCTCGGCAGAGGGATCGAAAGCGCTGTGATCAACCTCGGCGGTAATGTGATGGCACTCGGAAAAAGGCCGGACGGTGCTCCCTGGCGGATCGGAGTTCAGAATCCAATGGCTCCTTCCGGACAGCCGATCGGAATTCTCTCGCTTGACGGGGGAACCGCAGTCGTCACCTCGGGCATCAATGAACGCTTCTTTCTCCGGAACGGCAAGCGCTACCACCATCTTCTGGACCCGAGAACAGGCGAACCGGTGCAGAATTCTCTGTTAAGCGCAACCGTGGTCTGTGCCTGTTCCGCAGACGCGGACGCCGCGACAACCGCTCTGTTCCTGCTCGGCGCCGAAAAATCGGAACCGATTCTCCGGAAAATCCGCGCGGAAGCAATCCTAATTTTTAACGACCTTTCCGTAACAGTTACCGACGGTCTGAGAAACAAATTTCAGCCCGTTTATGATAAAGTTAAGAGGTGATGAAATGGAAAAGCTGAAAAAGCGAAAGTTCCTGTACGGCACAGTCCGGCTCTTAGTGCAGATTTTATTTTTTTTCCTGCTCCCGGCAGTCTATGTAGGGGCACTGGACGGAGTTCGCGCAATTACCCTTGCCGTTATTCAGCGGAATTTTTCCACGGCGCTCCTGCCGCAGCTAGTTGAGGTTCTTGCAACCGTTCCCGTCACTTTTTTCTTCGGCAGGTTCTTCTGCGGATGGATGTGCGCCTTTGGCTCCTATACGGATTTTGTTTATCGGGCCGCGCAGAAATTGTTCCGGAAAAAGCTGAAAATAAGCGAACGTACGGATCGATGGATGAAGTGGATCAAATACGCAGTCCTGCTGGTTCTGGCAATCGCGGTTTGGAGCTTCGGACAGACCTCGCTTCTTTCCGTCAGCCCGTGGGATGCCTTCGGGATGCTTGCAACGACCGGGAAACTGCCGGATTTCGCCTATGTTGCTTCAAATATGACGCTGGGCCTGATTCTTCTCTTGATTGTAACCGCATTGTCTGCCGTAATTGAGCGGTTCTTTTGCCGTTACCTCTGCCCCATGGGCGCTGTCTTCTCGCTTTCCTCGCTGCTTCGTATCGCCCGGATCAAGAAACCAACAGCCGGGTGCGGCCAGTGCCGGATCTGCACCGAGACCTGCGCGATGGGGATCCCTCTATACCGGATGGATACCGTTCGGAGCGGCGAATGCATCCACTGCATGAAATGCGTTGCGGCCTGCCCGCGGAACAACACCAGGTTTTCCGTCACCAGCAGCGACATGCGTCCCCTAGTTGCCGGTACCGTTGCGGCTGCCGCAATGAGTGGTTTTACCTATCTCGGAAACTTCAGTTTTAATGGGCAGGGCGTTCAGCCGTCCTCCATTGTTCAAACCGTCCAGAGCAGTTCCAACAGCCAAAAATACAGGGACGGCACCTATCAGGGCTCCGGAACAGGCTTCCACGGAGGCACGACGGTCGTATCCGTCACAATCAAGAACGACCGGATTACGGAAATAGCCCCGGTTTCCAGCGAAGACAGCGATCGGTTCTTCAACAGTGCTTACGAATCGGTTTCGCAGGAAATTCTAACCAGCCAGTCTTCCGAGGTAGACGCAGTCTCCGGTGCGACGTTCAGCAGCAATGGAATTATGAGCGCCGTCGCGGACGCTTTGGCAAAGGCCTCAGCATAGACGCAAAGAGACCGGAAATGGATTTCCCATTTCCGGTCTCTTTTGGAGCTACTGGTCCGACTCGAACGGACGACCTGCGCATTACGAATGCTTTTTTATTGTTTCCCGCACGCGACCCCACTCGCCAGTTTTTGGCTCTACATGCCGGTTTCAGATGCTTTACATTCCCACATGTCCCCGCTCTTAACCTAATGAGACGGCACTTACTTGACAAAAGCTTGACCATTTCTTGACCACGGAATTACAGTGAAAGCCTTTTATTGCAAGAAAGGAACTACTACTCTTACGACGAATTTCGTCGGCACAAAATGTAATGGCATAACTGCCCGTAGTCAAACAATCACCTCGTTTTTGTATGCGGTCATGTTCCGGTACCAGGTATAAAACTTTGCCGTGGGAATGTGAAACGCCCGGTTTGCTGCACCTGCTTTACACCACCCCATCCCGAAGGAACACGGCCCCATAAGATAGGACTTGATGCTCCGCGCGTCCAGATCGAGGAATTTCGCGGCGGCGGCAATCGGAATATTTTCCGGGTACTTTTCAGCCAGTTTGTTGAGTTCCAGCAGCTTGTCCGTGATGCACTGCGGAATCGGAATTCCTTCCATCTTTTAACAACTCCTTACCGATAAAATGTGTTCCGTGCTTTCTGTTCAATGCGAATGTGATCAGCCATTCGTGCCTTACCCCATATCGGCGGCTCTTTGGGCTACCACCAATATATTCTATGGTTGCCGAAGAATATGGACTAATATGAGGAATATAATGATTTCTCGCATAAAAAAGGCGGGGCTTTGCGCCCCGCCTTCGGCTAGTTATTTGTCGGTTGGGACTTCTGAGAATCAGAAAGCCCCCGCCTGTACTCCTGAATGCAGATCTCTAAAACTATCTTCATGGCACTCCTGACCTCCGGCGCAATCGGCCCTTTATCTGCCAACCTTTCCAGCTCATCAAGAGCATTGTGTATGCTCCTGGCTTCTTCTGCTGGGGCATTCATCAATTGAATTTCAGGGAGCAGATGGAGTTGTTCCTTATTTAGCCCTGCATTATAGGATCCGTTCTCCATAGAACAGATCGTTTCAAGTGCCTGGGATTCCTTTTCTTGTGTACTCATTTCTTCGTCGCTCCTTCTTGTAATTGTGGAGCGGAGGGAATATAATATTAATATTGAATCCGCTCCGGTGGGTTTGGGAATAGAGTGATCCGCTAACTGTGCAAGGTGGGCGGACTGCTCTATTTTTTTATGTCGTCCTTTAACTTCTTAATCCCTCTTCTTACCGCTTCTCCTGGACGAATGTTCTCCTGTTTGCAATAATCGTCAAGGATCTGTTTTACTTCTTCATCCAGCCGTACATCAAGCTTGTATGGTTTGGGATTACTAGTTGGCCGACCCATTTTAACAGACAGCTTTGTTCACCTCACTTTCGTCTGACATAAATATACACTTTTGTCGGACATAAGTCAACAACTTTTGGGAATTGTATTATAACGAATTTACAATACAGCGGTGCCAGAAATTTGAGGCAGAGGTATTTGATCCTAGCAACAGAAAAAATGGAGGAGCGACCTTAAGACCATGTAGCCTGCTAAAATGCCCGTCCGGGATGTAATTGCGTGTGCTCACCTTACTTTTGGGCATAAAAAATCCGCCCAAAAGGGCGGATGATTATCTACAATGTGGGGTTAATGCTGATTTAGCTGATTAAAAGGGCATCCCGGACAGAATTCTTCTGCTTTTTCTCTATCCAGTTTAAAGCCCAACCGGCTTTCCTTTATGAAGCGATCCTTGACCATTTGAATATCATAGCACTCACTCATGTCTATAGTCCTGTTGAGTAACGGACATTTATATTCTTCAGTCATTGTAAATTGCCTCCATAATAGCCTTCGTTTCCTCTTGTAAGAATACATTTATTATAAGCTGTTTGGCTATAAAATCAATGCAAAAAATGCTCTCATGTGCCTACAGAAGGGCCCCGCCCTGCAGAAAATGCAGAACGGGGCCTAAGTCGTATTCAGTTGACAAAACCGAATTGATTTCGCATTATTTTAACATCGAGGTTGATGTTACAATTCACACCGCGCCGGTGGTGTACGGCGCGACCCGCTCCGCTTTCGGCAGCGCAAGAGGCGTCAACGACTTGGCCGTCAGTGCCGATCAGAACATTTTGCGTTGGTGCTGCATGTGCCGGATATGGCCACGGGCAGCATCATCGGACTCGACCCCGCACCTGCGCGCTCAAAATGGTGCAGGCAGGCGGCGTAGTGACCGACCCGACCGGCTGATCGCCGCCAGCTGGAACGCACCTCAGTCACGCTGATCGCCGGGTATGCGAAGCTTTTCGGCGACGCGGTCAAGGTGCTGACCTACGGTTCGTAACATGACGGAGATTTCGGCCACGGACGTGCTGGAACGCTTTGCCCTGCTTGCTTCCCTGCCGGAGCCGGAGGAATTTTTCCCGCTCTGCGGGGACGCGGCGGCGGAGCTTTCCTCCGCACAGCGGGATTCCTGCGGGGCAGAGGCGCAGGGCGCGCTTGTTTCGGCGGCGGCGGCCCTTGCGTTCTACCGGTGGACGCTCGCGCAGGCGGCGAGCGTCGCGGGCTCCTTTTCGGCCGGGGACGTGAAGGTG
>JAEWRF010000119.1 GCA_023460155.1 Bacillota bacterium
TCCCGAAGCTCCCGGATGTTCTCCTCCGTCAGGAAGGAATAAAACGGATTGATGAACTCCATGCCCAAGCTTCTTGCATAGGCGCCTGCACCGACTTGCCAGCTCGCCGTGAGAAGCGCGCAGCGGATCTCCGGCGCGAGCTGCTTGCACTGGAGCATGGAAAAATGGTTGAAGGAAGAAAACAGCACCTTCTCCGTCAGGCCGAATTCCCGGATCAGCGCGATTACTTTCTCTTCGATCCCCTCATAGCGGATCACTCCGGTTTTCAGCTCGATGTTGGTGAAAACGTTTTTCTGCCGAATGAAGGAAAAGTACTCCCGCAGGCTTGGGATCGGCTGGACGCCGAAGGAAGCGGGAAAGCCGTTCCCGGCGTCGAACGACTGCAGCTCCCGCAGCGTAAAATCCTTTACAAATCCGGGCCGGTTTGCCGTGCGCTTCAAATTTTCGTCGTGAATAATCACCGGCTGGCCGTCCGCGGAAAGCTGAACATCCAGTTCAATTCCGTCGCAGCCCGCTTCCACCGCCTTTTGGAACGCAAACATCGTGTTTTCCGGGTATTTTTCGCTGTAGCCCCGATGGGCAATAATTTTTGTCATTGCGGCCTCTTTTCGCACCTGCGGAAATTCACCCCGCCTCTCCGGAGGGCTGCCCACAGCTACTATGAATTTTATTATAGAATTTCAGAAATCTGATTGCAACCGAAGTTCTGTTAATTTTTACTGGTAAATCTGCGCCGGAGGCAACCCGCTCCCGAATTGTTGTCGGGTTTTTATTTCATTAAACCCGTAAGTTTCACCCGCCGTGCGGACTCGCGGCAGGGCAAAAAGGAGCGGCCCTTTCCGCCTTTCACAGCGTACAGGGCCGTACGATTTATGAATCATGCATCGCGCTCATTGCGCTTCCGGCAGACTGACGCAGACGCGCAGGCCGCCCTCCGGACGGTTTTCTGCCCAGATACGGCCGCCGTGCGCCTCGGCGATCTCCCGGCAGATGGAAAGGCCGAGTCCTGCGAAGGTTCGAGCGTGATCCGATGTATAGAACGGTTCGAAGATGCTTTTCAGTTCATCCTCCTTTACGCCGGTGCCGCTGTCCTCCACCATGAACAGGACGGTATGCTCCCGCTCCTCGCAGGAGACGGAAATTTCCGGCGGCCGTTCGCCCGTATGCTTGAGGCTGTTGTCGATCAGGTTCCCGAAAACGCGCCGGATTCGGGAAAGATCAACCGAGAGCCCGGCCTGCGGACAAGCGTCCCGAATGGAAAACGGCACGCCCCGCTCCCTGAGCTCCCCCTCGTAATCCAGCCGAAGGATACCGCAGAGCTGCTCCGCCGACACAAACTGACGCTTGAGAGAAGACTGCGTGTGGTAGCTCAGGTATTCGTCAAAATCGTCGATCAGCGTTTTGATGACGAGAGATTTCCGGTAGATTGTGTCAACGTACTGTTCCCGCTTTTCCGGGGAGAGCGAGCTTTTTTTCAAGCGCTCCGCATAGCCCATGACAGAGGTGAGCGGAGTCTTGACGTCGTGGGAGATGGAGGCGATAATCCGGTTCTGGTTCTGTTTTTCTTCTTCCAGCGCGTCCGTCAGGTCGGCGAATTCGTTCTGCAGCCGTCCGAGCTCGTCCTTTCGACCGGTGCGTTCCGGTACGATGCCGGAGCGGTAGCCCTCGATTTTCCGCTGCAGGGAAACAATCGAAACCGCATAGCGCACATAGATATAGAATCCGCTCAGCAGCAGTACAATAAAAATAATGCCGCATTCCGTCATGATCAGGTCGCTCGCAATCTGAAACTCGGAAAGGTTCGTGATGGAAATTCCCTGCGTAACCTGAAGCAGGCAAATCTTACCCCCGAACGGCACCAGCCCGGAGGCATGGCGCTCGAACCGGATTCCCGGCTCGCTGCCCGCCTGATACAGCACTTTTCCCGTCTGGTCCTGAACCCGGATCACAAGATTCTCCGATTTTGCAATTTCCGTCAGCCGTCCGGAAGGGTCGGGGCTGTTTCTCAGCTCGGCGGAAATACGGTTCGTCTCCTGCTGGAGTTGGTACTGGCCCTCGTTGCTGGTCTCGGAAATCTGCGTGGAAAGGTAGAACCGGTAGTAGCCGCCGATGAGCAGGAAGTTCAGCAGCATCGCCAGAAGAACGAAAAAGGGGAACTTGATTTTAATGCTCACCGCCGTTTCCCCCATTCCGAACGAACTTGTACCCGACCCCCCAGACGGTTTTAATCCGTTTTCCGTCGCGGTCCAGTTTATCCCGCAGATTCTTGATGTTGACGGCAACCGTTCCGATGTCGGCGTAATCAGTGCCCCATACGGCTTCGAAAATCTGTTCGCGCGAAACGACCCGGCCCGCGTTTTCGCAGAGGTAGCGCAGGAGCTGGAACTCCCGCAGGGAAAGGGAAACCGGCTCTCCCCCCACGGTAACGTCGTAGCTTTCCGTGTTGAGGCGGACGTCCCCCGCCTCAACGACTTCCGATTTCTTCCGCAGGCTCCGCTTTTCCCGGCGCAGGTGCGCCTTCACGCGCGCGACCAGTTCCTCCACGACAAAGGGCTTTGTGATGTAGTCGTCGGCCCCCATCTCAAAGCCGAGCATCGCGTCGTAGGTCCGGCTTTTCGCCGTGACAAACAGAATCGGGCAGGAAATTTCCTCCCGAATGCGGCGGCAGATTTCCAGCCCGTCGACATCCGGCAGCATGATATCCAGAAGGATGAGGGAAATCTCCGGATTGTTTTTGATCCGGGCAAAGGCGTCTTCGCCGTTCATGACCGTCAGGCATTCGAAGCCTTCGTCCGTCAGTGCGTCGGAGATCAGATCGGCGATTTCCCGATCGTCGTCCGCAATCAGTATCTTTTCCATGCTACCCTCCCAAAAACTCCCCCGTGTCTCTCCGCGCATTATTGTACCATGTTTTTCCCCCGGAGCCTCATGTTTTTTGCTTTTTTCAGTTCTGACCCGAAGAAGACAGGTTCAGGGCACCGCGCAGCGCCCACCGGTACTGCTCCTGCGAAGAAAAAAGATCATACTGCGCCTGACTGAGGGCTGCCTTCGCGTTCGCGGCATCGAGCTGCGCGTTTTCCAGGTCCAGCGCAGAGGCAACGCCGACTGCATTCTGCCGCTGCACCGCGCTCAGGGTCTGTGCCTTGGCGGTGCAGGCGGACTGTGCCGAAGCAACCAGGCTTTGTTTCAGAGAGACATCGTCGTAGGCCTGCCGGAACGCGGCGCCGAACTGATTTTTAGCCAGCTCGTAATTGAGTGCCGCCGCGTGATAGAGATCGACGGTGGAATCGAGACCGGCGTCGCGGTTGTCGTCGGCAATCTCTTTTTCCTTTTCCTTTTCTTTCAGAGTCCAGTTGGCGTCAGAGGCTGTCTGAGAATCCGTCGCGTAGTTCATTTTCGTAATTTCGGCCGTATCGGCCTGCGGCATCGCGGCCAGGGTCAGGTCGTATTCGTCCGAATAGCCCATCAGAACCCGGAAGCTGTCCCTTACGGTCTTCATCTGGCTGACCAGCGATGCAAGCTGATCGGCAGCTGAGCTCTGCTGCTGCCGCACGTTCAGGAGCTCGGTCTGGGTGATCAGCCCGGCCGCCGCTTTCGCCCCGGCGGCTTTCACCGTGTCGGCCGCAAGCTGCTGCTTCTGCGTCAGGACGGTGCGCTGCTGATCCAGCGAATGCCAGGTGACGAACAGCTTCTGCGCGGCAATGACGATCTGGTCGGCCGCCCCGTTCATCTGGAGCTCCGTTTTTTCCACCGTATCCTCGTCCGTCCCAAGCTGATCGGCCTCACTGTCGAGAATTGAAGAAGCCGCGTTCAGGGAAGCGATGCTCCCCTGCAGGGAGGCGTTGATCTGTACCGCGTTCTGAGCCGTCTGCGGCAGCATCGCCTGTTGAAGTTTCTGGCCTAAGCTCTGAAGATCGCCTGCGCTGGCGTGGAGCGCGCTGATCTTCTGCTCCGCCGCGTCGTTGTTATCCAGGGCATCGAGCGTTTTGTCGTTGGCCCGGATGGTCTGGTTATTGCTGCGCACGGTCCCTTCAATGTCGGAATAGTTTACCATCACCGTCTCCGCTGCGAAGGCGGGCATGGAAGCACCGCCAAGCAGCAGAACCGAAAGCAGGAACGCCGCTGTTTTCCGGAATGTCATAGAGGTCTCCTCCTTTATTTTGTCGCGAAATATACGTCCGCCGTGTACCCGGGCTTGAGCAGACCGTTCGGGTCCGTCGGTTTTACCAGCACGCGTACGACGCGCTTGCCGTCCTTCTCCGCCGCGAGATTCGGGATCTGCGTCACCGTTCCGGAAAGCGTTTTGTCCGGCGCCGAGGTCGGAACGATCCGAACGGTTTCGCCCAACTTCACAGACCCGATGAATTCCTCGTTTACCTCCGCGCTCACAGTCAGCGAATCCGCGTCGATAATCTGCAGCACCTTGGTCGGAGCGTTCTGCACACCGAGGTGGTCGGCGTTATTGACCGCGATGCTCTGTACGATCCCGTTTTTCAGGCTGCAGACAATCTTGTTCCCGCTGAGGAAATCCTTCGCGCCCCGCGCCGTCATCAGGTTGAGGTCCACCTGTGCGGAGGAAAGGCCCGCCTGCTGTTTCCCGGTATTCGCCGTGTTGCCGTTCTTCAGGTTTTCCAGCTGCGTCTGTTTGGATTTGAGGGAAACCGTCATCTGGTCGATCTCGTCTTTCAAAGCCGTCTGAGCCTTCCGGAAAGTGGCCTGCGCGTTCGCAAGCGCCGTCTGCTTCTGGTCGTGCGCCGACGTGTACTGGTCGAGCACGGACTTCGACACGGCGCCGGATTTATAAAGCGACTGGTAGTTCTGCAGGTCGCGCGCCGCGTCCGATTCCTGCTTCTGCGCAAGCGTCAGCGCGTTCTGCGCTGTTTTCAGGTCCGGGGCGGTTCCGCTGCCGTATTCTCCGGTTTTCCGGTTCAGAACGCTCTGCGTTTCGGCAATGTCGGCCTCCAGCGCGGAAATGCTCTGTGTGGCGGCGGGAAGCCCCGCCTGATTGGCCGCGACCTGCTGTTTCAGTTTTTCAAGATTCCCCTGATATTCCGAAAGGTCAAGCGTGACCAGAGTCTGACCGAGGGTCACGCGGTCGCCCTCCTTGACTGCCACATCGGTTACCGCCGCGGGAAAATCGATAGTGACGTCAACCGCCTTGCTGTATTTTACCTCGCCCCACGCGTCAATCTCGCTGTTCTGCAGGGCGGCGGAGGAAGCGCCGTCCGAATTTGCGCTGCCCGACGCGCGGATTCGGACGATTCCGAACACGACGGCCAGAACCAGCAGGACCCCGACTGAGACGAATGCTGTTTTTTTATGGTGTGCAATCCAATGTTTCACGGTTTTGCCTCCTGTGTCTCTCTATTCAACGCTCTTGAGCGCGGAAAGCATATCAAGTTTTTTCATCTTTTTTGCCACTGCCTTATTGATGATCCATGCGAAGATGGCGGTCAGGATTCCGGCGATCAGAACATTCTCCGGCGTGATGCTGCCGGAAAGATCCATTCTCTGGTCGAGGTTGCTCGCCACGACTCCGGAGATGAGCCTCCCGACCGGGATGCCGAAGATCATGCCGAGCAGCACGGAAAAGTAGTTTTCAATCAGCACCAGATTCCGGATTTCCTCGTGATGGAACCCGAGCACCCGGAGGGTTGCAAGGTCGCGGACCCGTTCGGTAAAATTGAGGATGCTGGTGTTGTAAAGCACCACGAAGGCCAGCGCCGCGCCCATGGTAATCATCATGGCAACCGCGATGTTGATCACCTGTATATTGCTGGCGAGCCCCTGGTTCTGTGTTTCCCGCGTAATGGATTCTTTCACTGCGTCGCTGGAAAGGAACCTTTGGTTCGGCGGGCCGTTCCACTTAACCAGCAGAGCGGTCGGCGCGAAGGTTTCGCCGAGGGACTTCCAATA
>JAEWRF010000120.1 GCA_023460155.1 Bacillota bacterium
CTTGTCGGAAAACGCGCAGACCGCTGCGGCGGCCTGCGTCCCTTTTGGGGAGCGTTTTCCGATTCCGGAGGATTATCTCCTCTGGTCTCTTTTCTTTGCAAAGCATTCGCTGCAGTAAACCGGACGGTCGTCCCTCGGCTTGAAAGGAACTTTGCATTCCTTTCCGCATTCCGCACAGACAGCCGTAAACATTTCGCGCTCCGGCTTCTTTCCGTTCTTGTAGGCATCGCGGCAGGCTTTGCATCTCTGGGGCTCGTTCATAAGTCCTTTGGAAGCATAGAATTCCTGTTCCCCGGCGGTGAATACGAACTCGGCGCCACAGTCCTTGCAAATGAGAGTTTTGTCCTGATACATTGTTTTCCCTCGCTTCATTGAATTGCCCATAGACGGATTCGCACCGCCGCCTTTGAAAATCAACGCTCTGCTTAAGCTATCCGGGCATATTATGAACCGCACAGAATGCGGTTTTTCAGCTTTACACGCACGCGCTGCAGGGCGTTGTCGGCCGCCTTTGAAGTGACGGAAAGCTTTTTGGCGATCTCGCCATAATTGTATCCGCTCAAATAGAGCTTTAGGACCTGAAACTCCAGTTCGGAAAGTTCCTCTTCAATTCTGCGCCACATCTGATCCACGCCTTCGCTGTCCGTCAGCATAGCCTCCGGGTCCCATTTTCCGCCCTGCTGCGGAAAATCCGGGGATTCCTCCCCGCTCAGAGACACAAAATCGCTCAGCGGGCTGTTCTTCCGGCTCAGCGCCGCCCGACAGGCCATAATGATGCGGTTTTCAATGCAGATTCCAGCATAGGTGCGAAAGGAAGCGCGTCCGGCCGGGTCAAAACTTTTCGCCGCGTTCAGGAGGCCGACCAAACCTTCCTGACACAGATCCTCCGGTTCCAGCTGCGTCAGATGGAACGGCGCCGCCTTAGCCCTGACCAGAAACATATACCGTGCTGTCAGTTCGGCAAAGGCGTCGGAATCGCCTTCCTTTGCCAGACCGGCCAGCCGGTCGTCGGTAGTATCCGAAAATCGAACGTCAGCCAAGGCAAACACCTCGTGACACATGTCAGTTTCACATCTTCATCATACATTACGGCAGGACGGAAGTCAACCGGTATGCCGGATTTTTCTGAAATTTGGGAAGGCGAAAAAAGGGAAACTGCATCCGGGTGCGCTGATGAGTTCCCCCTTCCTGGAAGAAGTTTATTTCCCATTTTCAGGAAATCAAATTTTCCTGCGCCGCAGCTTCATTGATTGACAATACGGTTCGAGGAAGCTATACTTTTATGGCATTCATTTGGTCCGTTCAAAAGCCAAGGAGCAATGTTGTTCCTTGGCTTTTCACGGACTCATTTTATTTAAACATTGAAAACAAAGGGGAACTGATCGTGGAAATTATCAAGCAGTTTGGCATCGTCTTCGGCATTTGCCTGATCGGGCAGCTCATATCGTCGTGTCTGCCGGTTGCGGTGCCCGCCAGCGTGATCGGATTGATTTTATTGCTGATTCTATTGTGCCTGCAGATTGTTAAGCCTCATCATATCGAAAAAAACAGCAATTTCCTTTTGAAGAACATGGCTTTCTTTTTTATTCCTGCAGGGGTCAGCATTCTGGATAATTACCGTTACGTCAAAGGAAATATCGTACCGCTTCTGCTGGTCTGCCTGATCACAACCGTGCTGACTTTCTGGGCTGCGTCCCGAACGGTTGCTGCGACCATCAAACTGCAGGAAAAGTTAAGGAAAAAGGAAAATGAATAATATTCTGTCTTCCCCTCTTTTCGGTATTGTTCTCAGCGTCGCCGCCTTCGCTTTGGGCGTCGAGATCAACCAAAAGGTAAAATCTCCCATCGCAAATCCGCTATTAATCGCGATTGCCCTGGTAATTGTATTTTTAAAGGCATTTCATATTCCGCTCAAAAGCTTTAACACGGGCGGAGACGTCATTTCGATGTTTCTCGCTCCTGCAACCGTCGCGCTTGCTTTGTCGGTTTATAACCAGATCAAAATCCTGAAAGAGTATTTTGTCCCGATCCTGGCCGGGTGCCTTGCCGGAGCTGTGACTTCCATGGGAAGCGCCTATTTGCTGTGCAGGGCCTTTCACCTGGAAAACAGGCTGACGCTTTCCATGCTGCCGAAATCCGTCACAACACCGATCGCGATGGAAATTTCCCGGCAGAACGGCGGAATCGTGCCGGTAACCGTCGCAGCCGTCATTATCACCGGAATTCTCGGCGCCATGCTGTCGCCCGTTCTGATTAAGCTTTTCCGGGTAGAAAACCCAGTCGCGATGGGCGTCGCCATCGGAGCCTGCAGCCATGCCGTCGGCACCTCGAAGGCAATCGAAATCGGAGAAATACAGGGCGCCATGAGCGGACTTTCCCTCTGCGTTTCCGGGATTATCACCGTGCTTCTGTCCTTGTTCATTTAGCTTTGAGGTGTTAGGGATTGCCGTTTCCATACTCTTGAATCTTTCATCGAGTTATAAAAAAAGGAGCTGCATCGAACGATGCAGCTCCTTTCATGATATTGCCGTAAGCCTTGACTTCTTATTTTGCCGATAAGCACAGATATTCGTCGCTTTTATCGACTATTTCATAATTTTTCAGACTGCCGGAAAATTGAGTATACTGATTTTTGCTGATAATCAAAACGCTGTCCTTTGAATTGTTTATAAAATCTTGAACTCCGCCGGATTTACATTTTAAGTCCAGATACAATTCCCCGAGCAGCAGATAGCTTTGATCCCATTTCTGTGGGGTGAAAGGACTGTCAATCACCAAATACGCATTTTTCCCTTTAATATTTTCTTTCGTCGTCAGTTCGTTTGCAAGGAAGGGCTGCAGGGTGTCTTTATATCCCGGCTGCAATTCGTTCCACGTTCTTGAAAAACTCGGGACCGCAATCAGCACCAGCAAACCGCATAGGATCAATTGAAATGCCAGATATTTTCTTGGGCCGCGCATCATTTGTGCAAATAATATGCCGGTAATCAAAACAATGCTGAAAAAGATGGGAATAGCATACCACGAAATCTTCGTTTGCGGGATTGAGAAGGCGATTAACGGTACGACAACCCATATGAGATACAATAAAAGGTCAATTTTGAATTTTTGGTTCATTTGAGAAAGGACATCCTGTGCGTCAATTGCTTTTAAGAATCCGTAATACAACGCGATACAGAGTGGGAACAGTCCTGTTGTAAGCGACGCGGAAAACATTGCCTGAACATAATAGAAAAGTCCGCCGGAATGCCCCTCTAAAGGCTGGCCAACACGGTTTAAAAGGTCAATGTCAACCATTTTTTTTAAAAACTGAAATCCATCATACTGGTACCGAACGGCGAGCCAAATCAAAATAGGGCCGAATGCACTCGCTATAAAAGCAACCCATTGTTTCCAATTCAGCTTAAACATCAGCTTTGATGCTATGAAATATACCCCTACAACGAAAACGATCAGGAGCGAATGCCAGCTTTTGGTTAAGAACGCAAGGGAAAAAGCAAAACCGCACAGATAGAGAAATTTTGTATGTTCTTTGACCAGCATTGCGGATAAGATGGAAACCACCACAAACAGCATAAATAAAGAATCCGCGTCACCATGGCGCGCAAAGTGGTAGCGATAAAACGGCGAACTGCATGCAAGTAAAAGAGTAACCACAAGGGATTCCAATTTTCCATATCGCTTCAGCGTGAAGAATGCCGTCAGAAAAACAGTCAGAACAAAAGCAAAAGCGGAATAGAACCGCATCCCGAAAAGGTTATATCCAAAAATTTTATAGCCGAGGATAATCCCCCAAAAGCTGAGCGGAGGCTTTAAATTATAATAATCCGCTTCATAAGAATATGTATTGACCACATAATTGTGATTTTTTATCATTTCGTAAGCAGAAACACCATGACGAGCTTCGTCCCAGTCCCGTGCCGGGAACTGTCCCAGTTGATAAAAGCAGAAAAAACAAACAGCCGCCAAAGAGGCAATGAGAAATACAAAATAGTATTTTTCAAAAAAGATAAGAACCCTGTAGGGCTTTTCTATCTTCTGAGGGGAGGTTTTCTTCATTATTACACATCCTGATCCATTCACTTAATAATCCGTTACTGTTAACAGCAGGCTTAATGATTCTTAGTATACTATCATGCAAAAGCACTTGCAATATTTGATTCGTAAAAGCAGCCGATCTGATCCGGATCCAAACAGTTTAAAAAAATTAGGTCAGCTGTTTTATCCGCGTTCATAAACAGAATGGGGAATTATAAAACTGAATATTCCAGATTAAAAGCATTTAATATGATTCAGAAGATTATAATAAAAAAACCGATGCAGGAATTATGACTGGATAGTCCAAAAACCAAGCGTTTTATAGAATGTCGGCAGGATTGAAAAGTAAGTATAAATTGAGTTCGGGAGAAATAGCTTTTGTATGAAAGACGGTGCTTCATGCAATTGAAAAAGAAGAGTGAAGATCAATGGTTTCACAGGTATTCAGCATGGGGTTGTACGGAATGGACGCTTTCCCGGTACAGGTAGAGGCGGATCTTTCCTCCGGCCTGCCTTCCTTCGAGGTGGTTGGGCTGCCCGACGCCGCCGTAAAGGAGTCGCGGGACCGTGTTCGTTCCGCCATGAAAAACTGCGGGTTTGATTTTCCGGTGAGCCGCATCACCGTGAATCTTGCGCCGGCGGACAAGCGGAAGGAGGGGCCGATCTACGACCTGCCGCTGCTGATCGCCCTGTTAAAGGCAAGCGGCCAGCTTTCGGCCTCCACGGAGGGGTGCGTCTTTCTCGGCGAACTTTCGCTGACCGGGGAAACACGGCCAGTGCGGGGGATTCTGCCCATGGCAATCCGTGCGAAGGAGGAAGGGTTCCGAAGTCTCTTCCTGCCGGAGGCAAATGCGGCTGAGGGTGCCGCCGTGGAGGGTCTTGCGGTCTATCCGGTTCGAAGCCTGATCCAGCTCCTGAAGTTCTTTACCGGGGAAGAAACCATCCGTCCGGCAAAGCCGGGCGCCGAAGACGCCTTGGGAACCTCCTCCTACCCTGATTTTGCCGACGTGCGCGGGCAGTCCGAGGCGAAGCGCGCCCTCGAAATCGCGGCGGCAGGCGGGCATAACGTGCTGCTCATCGGCCCGCCTGGCTCGGGCAAGAGCATGCTCGCGCAGCGCATTCCCTCGATTTTACCGGAAATGACCTTTGAGGAAACTATTGAGACAACCAAAATTCATTCGGTGGCGGGGACTATTCCGCCCGGAGCCTCGCTGATCCGCACGCGGCCGTTCCGAGCCCCCCACCACACCGTTTCCCCAGCAGGCCTTTCGGGCGGAGGAAGCATCCCGCGGCCGGGCGAAATCTCCCTCGCACACAACGGCGTGCTGTTTCTGGACGAGCTGCCTGAGTTTTCGCGGAGTGCCATGGAGGTGCTCCGGCAGCCGATCGAAAGCGGAATCGTCACGATCTCCCGCGCGGGCGGCACCGTCAGTTACCCCTGCTCCGCCATGTTCGTCGCCGCCATGAATCCCTGCCCCTGCGGGTATTTCGGGCACCCGACCCGCCGGTGCACCTGCTCCGCGCAGGCTGTTTCGCGCTACCTATCGCGGGTCTCCGGCCCGCTGCTCGACCGGCTCGACCTGCACGTAGAGGTTCCGCCCGTCGGGTTTGAACAGCTTGATTCCGCCGAATCCGCGGAAAGCTCTTCCGAAATCCGCGCACGGGTCAACGCCGCGCGAAAAATCCAGAATGAACGGTTCCGCGGAACCGGAATTTCCTGCAATGCGCGGATTACGCCGGACCGCCTGCACGAGCTCTGCGGTCTGAGCGACGCAGGCCGGATTCTGCTGAAAAAGGCTTTCGACCGGCTCGGTCTTTCCGCACGGGCCTACGACCGGATTCTTAAGGTCTGCCGTACCATTGCCGACCTGGACGGGAGCGAGGAAATCGGGCCCGCTCATGTGGCCGAGGCGGTGCAGTACCGGAGTCTGGACCGAAAATACTGGATGAAGGAATTGTAGGGATTCCCTTCCGTTAAAAAAAGCCTCCCGGCCCAATTTGGGTCGGGAGGCTTTTATTTGTCACTGCAGTTAGTTCAGGGAAGCAGCGACGCTCGGATAGGAATACCCGTATTGATTCGTGCGCAGCGCATTGTAATCGTTGTAATTGTAAACGTTTGCCTCGCCGAGCCGCCGGTAGAACAGGCCGGTGTAGAACTTTCCTCCCGCCTGATTCCATCGGATCAGTTCCGAGCCGAAGGCATAGGCGTTCGTGTAATTCAAGTCGTGAACCATGTTGGTGCTGTCGTTGAACGAGACATAGGCGGAATTGATCCACCCGGTCGTGTTGTCTTCCAGCTGAACATGATACCAGCCGTCCTTCGAGTTGGAGAAATCACCGCCCGTAACCGATACGGCGGTACCGGCCGAGATATTCCCGGTCACGGCGGAAAGATTCCCCGACTGCGCCCGGATCACCGTATCCAGCGTTATTGTGGCGGGATAGGTGCTGGCGACGGAAAAGGAGGGAGGCACTACCGCGTTTTTCATGATCTTAATGAAGTCCATCTCGTCCGAGCTGTTGAAATATCCGGAACCCACGTTATAGGCGAAGCTGATCAGGCAGTCCGCCTGATTCTGGCTCATCAAAAACTTGTTGTTCTGAATCATCTTGTTCAACTCCGTCGTATAGGAGCTGTTATTGATTTTATTGACCATCATCGACCAGGCTTCCGTCTGGCTCATATTATTATAAAAAACCGCGTTGGTACCCAGCGTACAGCCGTAGCCGATGGTCGGCACAGAGGTGGAGGAAAGCGTATCCGCATAGACGGCGGCCCGGTAGCCCTCCCACTGGGAAATGAGGGAAATCATTTTATCGCTCACCCTGCGCTCCTCCGAGGTGGTGACTGTGTAATCGCTCTGTGTGGCAATGAACACGTTCGTCTTAAATCCTGTAGAGCTGCAGCTTCCGCCCGCAGCGGAGACTGCAAGCACGGAATAGGTTCCCGGAGTTGTAAAGGACGCGGTGCCCGTCCACTTTTTCGTGACAACACCGTTTGTGTTCTCCTGCTGGCTGCTTCCGGCTGAAACAGTCGTCGTGCCGCCATCCGGCTTCGTCACGATGAACTGAACGCCGGTCCGTGTGGAATCGGTCACCGCCGTAAACGTTACCGTTGCCCCCGGCGCAGCGACATTCGGCGAGGCATAGGCCGTGCGCACCGGCTCGGCATCCGTCACCGAAATGCTGCAGGAAGACTTGCAGGAGCCCGAGGAAGCCGTGATGACGGCGCTGCCTTTGCCTACCGCCGTAACATACCCGTTCGATACCTTGGCAACTCCGGCATTGCTGCTGTTCCAGACGACATCGGCGTCATCCGGGCTGACGGCTGCCTTAAGGTACAGCGTCTTGCCAAGCGGCACGCTCTGCGAGGAAGCGGAAAGAGTGAGCCCGGACGCACTTGTGCCGCTGCCGCCGTTGGATGTGCTGGAGCCGTCCGAATAGGTCAGCCGCACATAGGCGGAGCTGACATATCCCGCTTTCCCATCGGAGGTCTGAACCTTGATCCAATCGGAATTGGAAGCGTCGAGGACTGTGAGGTTCGTCCCGTTCGTCAGGTTGGCAAGCACCTGAGCGTCCGCTCCCGCGGATGCCCGCAGGCGAAGCACGTCGGCCGTCACCACGGCGCCCGTAACCGTCTTCACGCCGGAATTTGTTCCGCCCGTACTGTCGCCGGTGCCCGTCCCGCCGTCCGAAGAGGCGGAAGAGGATGAAGCCTGCGAGGACGGCACCGAAGAAGAGGACGAGGTCTGCTGGGAAGACGGTGCCTGGGAGGACGGCGTCTGAGACGAAGATGGCTTTGAGGAAGCTGCTGAGCCGGAAACGCTGAGGTACTGCCGACTGCACCAGCCTTCCTTTCCTGCTGAAGTTCTCACCTTGACCCATTTCGAATTGGAATTGTCAAGCACCGTCAGCGTCACGCCTTTGGAAAGGGTTTGAAGCACCTTTGCAGAGGCCGCCGCTGCAGAGCGCAGATTAAGGTAATCCGTTGTTTTTGCCGTCAGCCCGGAAGCGGCCGTTTTTGTGCCTGCGGGAGCTGGAACTGTTGCGGAACCGGAGGAAGCCGAGGATGAAATTTTGAGAAAACTTTTGCTGCACCAGCCCTGCTTTCCGGCAGATGTACTCACCTTGGCCCACTGCGCGTTCGAGTTGTCGATCACGCTGAGCGAGGTGCCCTTCGATAGCACCGTCAGAATCCCTGCGGACAGAGAAGCGCTCGAACGCAGATTCACGCTGTCCGTCGTAACAGCGGTTACCTTGCTTCCGGATGATGCAGCCGAAACCGGAACGGAGCCTGACGAAGTAAGGTACTCCCCAGCGCAGTATCCGGTCCGACCGTCCGCCAGCTTGACTTTGATCCACCGGCTGTCGGAGGAATCCAGAACCGTAACGGCGGTATTCCTGGGAATTGTCACAATTACGCCCGAATTGGTACCCGCTCCCTGACGCAGGTTCAAATAATCGGTTGTCTGAGCAGTTGCAGCGGCGCCGAACCGCATCTCCGGCAGGCCGGCAGCGGCCAGCAGCGTTCCGCAAAGCAGCAGTACCCGGATCCGTTTCAAACAATTTTTCAAAGTCGTTTCACTCCAGTATCCCTGCAAATTCACAGATATGACAAAATTTATGAAAAGTCGAATCTTTTTAATACCAAAAGTACTATTTTCTTCTCTGATTATAAACTATAAGCTGACATTTATCAACCCCATTCGGCAATTCGCTGTGTTTTCCCGCTCCTCTGAAAACTGCAAAAAAGCCGTCAGGCGGACGTTCAAATCCGACTGGCGGCTTTTCCTGTTTTCAAAGGTTCAACGCAGTTCCGGGCGGGCTGCCATTACGCGGTCACGATATTTTTTCGCATCATACAGGGCGTGGTCGACGCGAAGAATAAAATCGGAAACGGACACCGAAGCTTCGGAGGGCTCTATGGTATCCACCCCCAGACTGATCGTCAGGAACGGAGCCGTATCGGAAAAGCCATGCGGAATGGACAGGCTCTCCACTCCGATGCGAATCTGCTTGGCAATGCCGACGGCACCTTCCAGTCCCGTGTTCGGCAGGATCACCGCAAATTCATCGCCGCCGTACCGGGCGACGATATCGTTGGATCGTTTCACGCAGGAGGTCAGCACAGCCGCCACTCGGCGGATGCAGTCGTCACCGGCCTGATGACCGTAATGATCGTTGAACTCCTTGAAATAATCAATATCCAGCATAATCAGGGAAAGCGGGCAGCAGCTGGCCCTGCACTGATCCGACTGAGCCCGGATCGACCGGTCGAAGTAGGAACGGTTGTAAATGTCTGCCAACCCGTCCGTCACGGAGAGCTTTTCGAGCGCTCGGTTGGTCTCCGTAAGCTCCCGATTGATGCGTTCCAGTTCTTCGTTCTTTTTCTCAATGATGCGATCGTTGTTAAAATCGTTAATTTTACTTTTATACATCGCGGCGGAGATAATTCCGGCAAGGACGACAAAATAGAGGCTGTTCAGGCTGTTGTCAACGGAAATTCCGGGCGACTTCTGAAAATAAGGCATTAAAACAACAAAAAAAGCCTCCGCCGAACCGAAAACGGGCAGAATAAGTTTCGGAGGATAGACCGGCACAACGGCAATGCAAATCGCGGCGACGCTGTAGGTAACAATTTCTCCGGAGGCAGACTGATCCAGCAGGCTTTTGCCGGCACACCAAAACAGAATGAAAACCGCAAAAGCAGTTCCGATCACCCATGTGGCCAAACGGCCGCCCGGATGCTTTTTTTCAAGATGCGTGAACGCCGCAAAAAAGAAAATCATCGCAGCAGTCATGGCAAGATACATGGCTATATAATATTTGTTTGGCTGCATCAGAAAAATCCGCTTCCCCGTCGCAAGGGAAACGGCAAAAAACACCGTCTCAAGGCAGAGGAACGCCAGAGCCGTGATCTTGCCCCGTCTCAGGTTGGTCTCCCGGATTATGCAGCCAAAATCCGGTATATATGGCTCGGGAACAGCCCCGAACAGAAAAGCTTTGATGCTCCGACATTTTCCGACGCCCATGTTCTCCGCCCCTTGCCGTTTAATTAAAAAAGCATCTTTTCGACTTTTATTTTATCAAGCCTGTTATAACATAATTTACCAAAAAATTCAATTATTCTGGGGCTTTTTTGTTTTCCGCCGCCCTCAAGATGGCAGTCATAAAAAAAGCGGGAGCGGGAAATCTACCAAAGGAGGTGAAAAAGCAATGAAAGCAAAAGATATAATGTCGAAAGATATTGCAAGCATCAATTCCGACGAAAGCATCGAACGGGCCGCACAGCTGATGAAGCAGCACAACGTCGGCTCCATTCCGGTATGCTGCCAGAACAAGGTAGTCGGTATTGTCACGGACCGGGATATCGCCCTCCGCTCCTCCGCTTCCGGCAAAGATACCCAGCAGCAGAAGGTTTCGGAAGTGATGAGCAAAAACCCGGTTGTCGGGAATCCTGAAATGGATGTCAACGACGTTGCCCGGATTATGAGTGACAACCAGATCCGCAGGATGCCGATCGTGGATAACAACAGCCTTGTGGGGATTGTTTCTCTTGGAGATATTTCAACGGAGCCATCCCAGCAGAACAGCGCCGGAGAGGCTCTGAAGGGCATCTCACAGCCCGGCAGCCAGGGGTAATTCCGAATCCTGTTACAGACGGAAAACCGGACAGGCGTGACGCCTGTCCGGTTTTCCAATTTTTAAAGAAGACTTTCCCAGGCCGACACCGCGTCCGAAAGGAGCTCATCGGGGAATTCGTAGCCCGCCGTATGGAGCGCGGGGCAGTTTTGGCCCGCCCCGATTCCGAAGAAGGCGCCGTTTGCCTCCTTCAGGTAATAACCGAAATCCTCCGACCACCGCATGGGCTCCTCCAGAATATGCAGCGGCCTTCCCGCTTTTTCCGCCGCTTTGAGAATCCGTTCCACGGCTCCGTCATGATTGACGGTAGCGGGAAACTCATCCATGTAGGAGATCCGGAGCTGAAGCCCCTCCTCTTCCGAAAGTTCCTTTGCCTTTTTTTCAATTCCGGACTGCAGCTTTTCCAGTTCCTCCTCCAGAGCTCCGCGGATCGTCAGATATAGCTCTCCTTCGCTGGCGGATACGCCGAACGACTTTTCCCCTACCCGGATTCCGACGACCGTGCACAGCACGAGCTGTTGGTAGAGGGCGGGATCGGACAGCAAACGGATTTCCTCCAGCAGCTTTCCGACTGCGAAAGACGGATTTATGCCGTCTTCCGGATAGGCGGCGTGAGCCGGCGTGCCTGTGAGTGAAAGGATCATCCCTTTGGAAGCGCAGGCCATGGTTCCTCTCCGGACAAGAAGTTCCCCCTCCGGATAGCCCGGGATATTGTGCATCCCAAAAATTTCGTCGACGCCGCATTCGCGGATCACGGACGCGCATTCCTTCGCACCGACCCCGATCTCCTCCGCGTGCTGAAAAACAAGGACCACGCTATGACCGACCTGCTTTCCCTCCAGCTCCAGTGCAAGGCCGCACAGGGCGGCGCAGTGGCCGTCGTGCCCGCACAGGTGCTTCACCGTGCCGTCCGGAGCCGGAAGAGCGTCAAAATCCGCACGGAAGGCGACGGTATGCTCCGCCGGTTCCCGGTGGACCGCATAAAACCAGGCGCCCTTATCCGCGATTTCGAGTGTTGTGTTTTCCCTCAGAAAACCAATCAAAAGTTTTTTTGTCTCCGTTTCGCGGCACGAAAGTTCCGCATGACTGTGCAGGCTGTGCCTCAATTCCGTTATTTTTGCAAGATTGTGTCCATCCATTGGCAATCTCCATTTCCATCCACAGCGATTTTCTTTCAATATACCATAAATTCTGACGGCGGAACAGGAGATTTCCTGCATTCCGTAAAAAAATCGACTTTTGTGCCCTGTTAAAAAAGAAGCGTGAGCAAAAGCTCCGCTTCTTTTTTATTTCAGCGGTAATGAACCAGATTCTCCGCTTTGTTCTTTCCGAGGTTTTCCCGCAGCTTCCCGGCGGAATACGGTTTCCCGTGCGCGGGAAAAATCCTTTTTGCGCCGGCGTCCAGCAGCTTTTTCCAGCTCCGGTAATACGTATCCATATCGCAGATAAAAATCACGCAGTATTTCGTTCCGGCAAAACCGAGCATATGTGCCGCCGCGTCGCCGACCAGACAGTCGCCGTCCGGGAACAGGAGGGAAACGGAATCAACCGTATGGCCCGGTGTTTCCAACACTCTGCCCTCCAGCGGGATTCCAAGCTCACGAAGCTCCGGCTCCCCCTCAAAAACAACGTCGCAGCCGCGGACCTCATACGGCCGGAATTTCAGATTTTTTGCCTTGTCTACTTTTTTTCGGAGAATCACGGAAACGTAGAACTGTTTTCTTCGGATCAGGAAGGCAACCCGACTGTTGAGCAGCCCGCCGCCGTGAGTCAGGTCGTTTTCCCCTTTTCGCAGCAGCTGGGCCGTGGATTTTGATACAACGACCCGGATCGACGGATTCTCCTTCAGGATCGGGTCCAAAAGGCCGCAGTGGTCGTCATGGTGATGGGTCAGCAGGATGTGGCTGATCTGGGAAAGATCGACAGATGCCTCTTTCAACCTTGCTCGAAACAGCTCCCAGTCCTCTTCGTAGCCGGTGTCGACCAACACGTATTTTCCGCCGGCCGGAATCAGGTAGCAGGTCGTCACGCTCAGTTTTAATGGGATCATCTGCATGGGAAAACCCTCTTTCAGAATTATGTGATCCCATTATAGCATTATTTTCCGGAAGCGGTCAAAAGACCTTTCTGTTTCCGGCGAGAATCTCTTTGTAATCCTCGTAGTTTTTGCGCAACAGCTCCGGCGTATCAAGGCCGTATGGGCAGCGCGATTTGCAGGCGCCGCAGTGCCGGCAGTCCTCTATTTTTTCCATCATCCGCTGTGCTTCCGGCTCCAGAAACTTCTGGGAAGGAGATCGGCGGATCATCAGCGACATCCGCGCGCAGGTATAGATTTCGATATTGGCCGGGCATGGCAGGCAGTAGCCGCAGCCGCGGCAGAATTCGCCGGTAAGATTCTGTTTTTCCCGGTCGATGAAGGCCGCGCGCTCCGGTGTCAGCTGCGCGGGCTCACGAATATAGGAAAGGAACTCCTGAAGTTCGTTTTCATGCTGGATACCCCAGATCGGCAGCACGCCGTCAAACTGAGACATAAAAGCAAATGCCGCGGCGGAATTGGTGATGAGACCCCCCGCGAGCGCTTTCATGGCGATAAAACCCATATTCGCCTTTTCGCACCGGCGGACCAGATCGATTTCAGCTTCGGAGGATAAATAGCTGAACGGGAACTGCAGCGTTTCATAGAGACCGGAATCCACGATCTCGCGGGCAACGGCAAGCCGATGGTTCGTGATGCCGATGTGGCGGATCTTCCCCTGCTTTTTCGCCTCCAGCATACACTCGTACATGCCTGTTCCGTCGCCGGGCCGATAGCAGACGGAGGGATTGTGAAACTGGTAAATGTCGATGTAATCCGTTTTCAGCATCCGAAGCGAGGTCTCCAGATCACTCCAAAACTTCTCCGGGGTCTCTGCCATGGTTTTGGAGGAAATAAAGATCCGGCCGCGCGCACCCTCGAACGCGTTGCCCAGCTTCTCCTCGCTGTCCGAGTAGGCGCGGGCGGTGTCGAAAAAAGTCATGCCCCCGTCGAACGCTTCGCGCAGCAGACGGACGGCTTCCCGCATTTCCACCCGCTGAACCGGCAAAGCGCCGAACGCGTTCTGAATGGTTGCAATACCGGTGCTTCCCAAGACAATCTGTTTCATTGTGAAATCCCACCCTATTCTGAGTTGTTTCATACTTCGCCTGCCCCGAATCGCGTCCGCCGGGCGGCGATACTGCATTCAGTGTAACATAAAAACAAAGCGAAGGGAAGGATGAGCCCATAAGAAAAGCGCCGGCCCGAAGGTAGGCGCCAAGCATTATTCCGCCGCCATTGCGTCGGCTCTTGTGCGGTGAACCGTTCCGCGGGGATGTTTCGGCGGAGCGTAAATGGAGTACAGCTTCAGCGGCACGTTTCCCTCGTTGATAAGGTTGTGCCATGTCCCGGCAGGCACCAGAATTGCATCGCCCGGGGAAACCCGCCTTTGAAAATTCAGCTTGTCTCTGCTGCCGCCCATTTTGACGAGTCCGTGGCCCTGCTCGATGCGGAGAAATTGATCCGTATCCGGATGATTTTCCAGTCCGATTTCATCCCCGACGCTGATGCTCATCAGAGTCAGCTGCAGATGGCTGCCCGTCCATAAGGCAGTACGGAACGTACTGTTTCTCATGGTGGCTTCCTCAATGTTGACGACAAACGGTTCCGGCCCGTAATCTCCCAGCGCCGTGCCTCTGTTGCAGCCCGGGCGCCGGCATCCGTTATTCATAATCCTTCTGCCCCCTTTCCTTGGTAAGATATTTCATTCTATGTAGGTTCCCGCAAAAGGTACCGGAAGGAAATTGGATTGCTCTTTCCGTCTGCCAAATTCAGGCAGGAGCTTATCGGCGGATTTCAATCTAAGCCCGGACTGCTGCGGACGAATTTTTAAAAAATATTCATACTGCAGGATTTTCTTCAAATAAAAATAATTGACATTAGGCAATTGAAAGCGTATATTTAAGATAGTGCTTAGCTATATAGG
>JAEWRF010000121.1 GCA_023460155.1 Bacillota bacterium
TTCCGGGAGCCCTTCGGGAGAAATTTCGCGTCGATGGACCAGTATTCCTCCGCCTTGAAATCTCGGATTTCCTGTTCCCGGTCGACGATGATGCGCACCGCGACGGACTGCACGCGTCCGGCGGACAGGCCGCGGCGGATCTTCTGGGAAAGGAACGGGCTTAATTTATAGCCCACCAGACGGTCCAGAACACGCCGGGCCTGCTGTGCGTTCACCAGGTCGATGTCGATAATGCGCGGGTTCTGCATTCCGGAGGTGACGCCGGTTTTTGTGATTTCGTTAAAAGTGATCCGGTTTTTATCTTCCAGATTGAGCCCCAGAATATAAGCAAGATGCCAGGAAATCGCTTCGCCTTCGCGATCCGGGTCCGTCGCGAGAAGGATGGAGTCACTTTTTTCCGCCATATCCTTCAGTTCCTGGACCAGCTTTTCCTTGCCCTTGATGATTTCGTATTTCGGTTTGAATTTATTCTTAATATCCACGCTTAAACGGTTTTCCGGCAGGTCACGGACATGCCCCATGGAAGCGATGACGTCAAACCCGGAACCGAGATATTTTTTAATTGTTTTAGCCTTTGCCGGCGATTCTACAATGACCAGCTTGGACATGAAACCACCTCGTGTTTTAACAAAATAATTGGCCTGTCAGCGAGGCAGGCTGAAACGGCGTCCGGAATGGGAGACGATTTTTTCTTCCAGTTCCAGCTCCGTAACGGCGGAAAGCAGCCGTGCAGCCGGAATTCCGGTGAGAGTTTCCAATTCGCTGATGTGGCGCGGGACAGGGCCGAGACAGGAATAGAGTTTTCTGGCGTCTTCCGAAAAAGTGCCCTCAAGGCCCTCTTTTTCACAGGCCTCGGAGTTGGCCGGCGGGGCCGGCAACTCATTATCTTCTATAATAACATCTGATTTTTCTACGTCAAGATGAATTTTTCCAGGGAAGCGGAAGAAATACTCTTCCAGAATGTCGTCGGCGCGGCTCACGGGCTTGGCGCCGCACTTGATCAGATTGTTGACTCCCTCTGAAACCGGGCTGAAAATGCCGGCGGGAACAGCGAAAACGTCTCTGCCCTGCTCCAGCGCAAAATCGGCCGTAATGAGGGATCCGCTTTTCGCCGCCGCCTCTACCACAAGCGTTCCCAACGAAAGGCCGGATATGATTCGGTTGCGGATCGGAAAATTGGAACCGGTGGGCTGCGTCTGCGGAGGATATTCCGAAATCAGCGCACCCTTTGCCGCGATTGCGTCCCGCATGGAGGCATTCACCATCAGATATTCCGTTTCAATTCCGCAGCCGAGCACGCAGACAGTCAAACCGCCGGCCTGCAAAGCGCCCTGGTGGGCTGCCGTATCGATTCCGAGGGCGCCGCCGCTCACAACGGCAAACCCTTTGCGGGCAAGTTCGAACGCAAAGCTGCGCGCGGCGGTTTTTCCCGTGGCCGTAGCCTTTCGGGTTCCAACAATGGAAACGGCGGGCACTTCTTCAAAATTCGGGAGTTTTCCCTTGCCGTAAAGCACGCAGGGCGGATTGTGGATTTGCCGGAGCGGCTCCGGATAATCCGGGCTGTCGGGTGTCAGAACCCACTGACCGATCTTTTTGCAGTAATCCAGAAGGGCCTGTGCTTCCTCAATCGTATAAGCGCCGAGAGCGCGGAGTTCTTTTGGGCTGAAATAGCCTTCCAGAAGCCAGGCTTCCCGTCCGGCACGGTAAAAATCCGCAAGAGTGGCATAACCGGAAAGAACGCGGTTTTGTTTTGAGCTGCCCGCGCCAAGCGCGTGCTGCAGCCAGATCCAGTAGGCTTTCGGGTCGATTGCCGTCATGACAGTTTTCCTCCGCTCACAGCGCGCATCATTTCCCAGGCAAGAATAGCCGCCGAAACCGATGCGTTCAGGGATTCCGCCCTTCCTGCCATTGGCACGGTGACGCGCAGGGAACATGCTTCCTGTGTTTCAGGAGTCAAACCGTTTCCCTCGTTCCCGATTACCATGACGGAAGGCTGGTCAAAGCAAAGCTCCGTGACGGGACGTGCGGTCCGGTCCGGCACGGCGGCCAGAGTCAGAAATCCCGCTTTCCCAAGGTCGGCGACGGTTTTGGACATTTCGAGGGCGGAGTACAGGGAAATTCGGAAAACAGCCCCCATGGAGGCGCGCAGAACCTTAGGAGAATAGACGTCGCAGCAGCCGCTGCTGAGCAGGACCCCTCCGATTCCAAGCGCTTCCGCCGTGCGGAGCACGGAACCGAGATTGGCCGGGTCCTGCAGATTTTCGAACGCGAGATAATGCCGGTCCTTCGCAAGCGAAAACGGGTCTTCTCCCTTTTCCGGCAGGCGGCAGAGACAGAAAACGCCCTGAGGTGTTTTTGTGTCGGAAAGGGCGGAGGCTACCTCCGGACTGACCGTAAAGGCTTTTTCCGCCGCGGAGAGAACCGAGCCGAGATAGGACGCATATTTTTCACCGGCCTGCGGCGTATACAGCGCGGCCGCCACGGGAACTCCGCTTCGGACGGCGTCCGAACAGAGGCGCGCGCCCTCCAGAAAAAACAGACGCTGTTCCCGCCGGAATGCGGCGGATTCGGCGAGGCGGACCGACTGACGGATTAATTCGTTTTTTTTACTGGTAATCATTACCGACATGGCGAACTCCAAAAAACAAGCGCCCGGTTTTATGCCGGGCGCAACTGCAGCTTTTTAATGCACTTTCACCTGTTCTACAAGGCCCTTGAAAGCGGCTTCGTCGGAAACAGCGATTTCGGCAAGCATTTTGCGGTTCAGTGTGATCCCCGCTTTTTTCAGCCCGTTCATAAACGCCGAATAGCTGACGCCGTTCATGCGGCATGCGGCGGAAATACGTGTGATCCACAGGCGGCGGAAATCCCTCTTCTTTGCTCTGCGTCCTGCAAAGGCATAGTTCCCGGATTTCATCACGGCCTGTTTGGCCATTTTAAAATGCCTGCTCTTGGAACCAAAATAGCCCTTCGCAAGCTTTAAAGTCTTTTTCCTTCTTTTCCGCGTCATCAACGCGCCTTTAACACGTGCCATTTTATCATTACCTCCAATAAACGGTTGAGTTCAGTTTTCAGGAAAGGACGGCTCGGTTCCCTTACTTGTAAGGAATCAGCTTTTTGATCTTTGCGGCGTTGGTCTTGTCCACTACTGTGTTTTTGCGAAGGCCGCGGGTCCTCTTTGTGGTCTTTTTATTCAAAATATGTGTCTTGTTGGCATGTGCGCGGATGATTTTTCCGTTTTTTGACACTTTAAAACGTTTTTTCGCGCCGGTATGTGTTTTAATTTTAGGCATAAATGCCCCTCCTTATAAAAACTTACTTTGCGGGTTTGCATGCAAGGAACATCTGCATATTGCGCCCTTCCAGTTTGGCAGGCTTCTCAACATTGGCAAGTTCGCTCAGCGCTTCTGCAAAGCGCTTCATCGCGTCGTAGCCCTGCTCCGGGTGTCCCATTTCGCGGCCGCGGAACCGAATGGAAACCTTAACTTTGTCTCCGTCTTTCAAAAAGCGAGTCGCATGCCCGACTTTGGTATTGAAGTCGTGGACATCAATATTAAGGGAAAGGCGAATCTCTTTCACATCGACAATGTGCTGGTTCTTTTTTGCTTCCTTATCGCGTTTTGCCTGCTCAAACCGGTATTTGCCGTAATCGATGATCTTGCAGACCGGCGGAGTAGCCTGCGGAGCAATTTTCACCAGGTCAAGATTCAATTCCGACGCTTTCTGCAAAGCCTGCGCAGCAGACATAAGCCCCAGTTGGGCACCATCCGGACCGATAACGCGGATCTGCCTGTCTCGAATTTCGTCGTTGATCTGTAGTTCCTTGCTGCTAATAGTGAAGCACCTCCAAAAACACGTTGAGAAAATAATAAAGCGCGGGCTGCATTCGCCCGCGCATCAATAGCAAACAGCATAAATCCCCACTTTGGGGGAACTGCCGAACGTATTGACCCGTGACGGACGGAACCCCACAGGTGTGAATGCAGTACTCTGCACTCCGCTTTCCTTTACTGGTTTATTATAGAAGCCGAAAGCCTTTTTGTCAAGAAAATATTTTCAATCTCCGGAAATTTCGCGGTTCAGATGGAACGAATACAGCAGGCACTGACTCACCTCTTTACCGGTGCAGCGCTCCAGCGCGTACCGGTAAAGGGCGAGCTGTTCGCGATAGCGTTCCCAGAGCGCCCCCGGGTCGTTTTCCCGGTCCGTTTTATAATCTACGATCACCAGACAGCCGTGTTCCTCAAAGACGCAGTCGACAGCGCCCTGAAGGACGGCCGGCTCTTTCCGAACGGAGTCGGGCAGGTCCGGACTGATCCTTCCCGCCGGAAGATTCACGGTGAACCGGAATTCCCGCTCCTTATGCGGGGAGGCAAGAATCCGGCGGAAAATCGGGCTGCGGAAAAATGCCCGCACACGCTCCAGCTCAACGGCATTCGCCTCGGCGGAGGTGAGAAAGCCCTTTTTCACAAGGCGTTCCAATTCTCCGTCCGGGTCATCGGCAGCTTTCGCGTAGTCGGCGTACTGCAGGTAAGCGTGCAGGGCAGTTCCGCGTTCGGCGGGGGTCAGGCCAGTATCACTCAGAAAGGCCGGGCGCGACGAAGCTTCATAGCGGGCGGAGAATTTTTCCGCCGCGAGCTCCGAAGCGGCAACCTTGGCGCAGATCCCGTTAAGCTCCGTGTATGGGTAACGAAAATCGAGCTTTTCCCGTATTTTTGCCATCAGCTTCGGGTCGGGTCCGCAGATTTGTTGGGTTATGGCAGCGGCTTCCTCCCGCTCCGGCGGACGGACGATCCTGATTTCCCATTTTTCTTCGGCGGGTACGGCGATGTCATCCTCTGCTCTGGCAAGTGCGCGCAGGGCTTTTCCCTCCGGATGACGGAGGGCGCAGAGCAGAAGCCAATCGGAAATGCTGGAAGCGCCGCGCACCACGTAGGGCGGAATTCGGGTTTCCTCCGTAATGCGGTTGGCAAGGGCTCCGGCCGTCTTTGCCGGATCCTTCAGGGAAGTGACCAGAATGAGACGCTCCCGCGCGCGCGTCATGGCCACGTAAAGCACGCGGAGCTCCTCACTCATTCCGTCGCGCTCCAGTTCCAGAGCCACGGCGTCCCGCGGGAGCGTGGAAAACCGTACGCCTGTTTCCGGGTCTCTGCGCTTCATGCCCGGGCCGAGCTCCGGATGCAGCAGCACCTCGGAAATTTCCCGGTGAAACGCCCGCGAGCAGCCGGCCACAAAGCAAACGGGGAACTCCAGCCCTTTGGAATGGTGAATGCTCATGATGCGCACGACGTTCGCGGATTCGCTCAGCGCGGAGGCGGCGGAAAGGTCGGCCCCGCTCCGCTGCATCCGCTCGATGAAGCGGAGAAACCCGGAAAGCCCGGAGTAGCCGGAAGCCTGATATTTTCCCGCGTAGGAAAGCAGCAGACGCAGGTTTGCGAGGCGCAGTTCCCCATTTGGCATGGCCTGTACCAGTTCCGGAAAACCGGTTTTCCGGAAGACCGCGCGGATCAGCCGGTCAGCGGTCATGGTTGCCGCGAGGGTGCGGAATTCCTCCAGTTCCCGCAGGAACCCGGAGGCTTTTGTGTCCCCTTCCCGCGCCGCCGAGGTGACCGCAGGGTAAAGCCTGCCTGTACGGGAAGCCGTGCGGATCTGGGAGATTTCGTCGGGAGTGAATCCGTAGATCGGGCTCATCATCGCGGAAAGGAGCGGAATATCCTGCATCGGATTGTCGATCACACGAAGGAGCGAAACCGCGGCCCCGATTTCGTAGGCGGAAAAGAAGCCGCCGACCGTATCCGCCCAGGCGGGAATTCCGAGGGCGGTCAGCTCCCGGGCGTATTCGTGAGCAAACCGGTTCGCGCTGCGCAGTAAGACGCAGAAGTCACGGTACACGGCGGGTCGCTGATGATCGTGATCCGTGACGGAAAAAGAACCGTCCGTCATGGAATAGATGCGTTCGGCGATCTGACGGCTTTCCGCGCGGATGAGGTCGGACTCCCCTTCACCGCCGGAAAGATCAATGATATCGAGTGCCGCCTCCGGATCGTCCGAGGGCGGATAGACAGCGGCGGGAACAAGCTCCTCCCGCCCGGTATAGTCCAACTCGCCTGTCTGCCGGCTCATCAGCTGGCGGAACACAAAATTGACCGTGCCGGTCACGCCTGCCCGGCTGCGGAAATTCCGATCCAGCACCACGCACGCGGGAAAAATTTCTGCTTCCCGGTTGTAGAGCGGATAGCTTTCACGCAGATTTAAAAACAGCTTCGGCATGGCCTGCCGGAACCGGTAGATGCTCTGCTTGACGTCGCCGACAAAAAACAGGTTTTTCTCGTTCCGGGAAATGGAGCGAAAAATTAAATCCTGCGCCTCGTTGGTATCCTGATATTCGTCCACCATAATTTCTTCGAAGCGGCCGGAAAGCTCCTCAGCCGCGCGGGTGCGGGCAGCCCCGTTTCCGGTATCCTCCACCAGAAGCTGCAGTGCCTTATGCTCCAGATCACTGAAATCCACAGCACGGCGCGCTTCCTTCTTCTCGTCGAGCAGCTCCGAAAAACGGACGGTGACCCGAAACAGCATATCGACAAGCGGTGCGGTCCGGCGGATATCTTCGCCGCATTCGGCTTCCGAGCCGGAAAACAGAACGGAAAGTTCCTTTACCGCGTCCTTTGCCCCGTCGCGCAAAGCTGTAACCCGAGCTTTTAGGGGACTGTCCCCATAGCCGCGGAGGGCCTTGAATTTTGGAAACGCAAAGCCGGCAGCAAGCACCGCAGTCCGGTCCCAATTCTTTTGCCCCACGGACGATTTCAGTTCCAGCAATCCTTCCAGACCGGCTCGAAGCGCCTCCGAATAGGCCGCTTCCATCGTTTCGTCAGAACGGACCTCCTCAAGGGAAGACTGCACCGTAGAAACGGCAAAATCGAGTGCATCTTCGGCGTATTCCCAAACGGCCAGGCCCCAGGCGGTTTCTCCGGCAGGGACGGCGGAACGGTAGAGGGCGGCTTTTTCGGCGAGCCACCGCTTCGGAAACGGATGGGCCCGGATAAAATCGTAGAGACGTTCGACCGTTTCAATGATTTTCGCATCGTCTCTTCCGGAGGCGAACGCGTCGACGAACCCGAGAAATTCCGGCTTTCCTTCCGCGTAGAATTCCTCCAATGCCGCTTCCGCGGCCTGTGCCCGGAGGACAGTGATTTCACTG
>JAEWRF010000122.1 GCA_023460155.1 Bacillota bacterium
GTTCTGAACATCCTTGAGGATCCGGTGGCTGCCGCTTTTCTCCTGAATCATCTGGAAAAGAGCCGCCGCAATCCGTTTTGCGTCGTATCCGCTCCGTTCCAATTCGCCTACAAACGGAAGCCACTCCGAGCCGTCGTTTTCCTCAAGATACTTCTTGACTCTTCCTTTCAGCGCATTGCGGTGCTGTTCCCTGATTGCGTTTGTATCGGGAAGCAATTTTTCCTTAATGTTCAGCCCCATGTATTTTTCCAGCGCATGAATCCGTCTGAGCTGCGACCTACCCGCCGCCAGAGTATAGGAAGTCCCGGTTTTTCCCGCGCGCCCGGTGCGCCCGATGCGGTGAATATAATATTCGTCATCCTCGGGAATATCATAATTGAAAACGGCGTCTACATTTTCAACATCGATTCCGCGCGCGGCGACATCCGTTGCGACCAGAATGCCGGTGCGTCCGCTTTTAAAATCATCCATCACCTGATTGCGCTGATTCTGCCTTAAATCGCCGTGAATGCCGGCCGCCTGAAACCCGTTTTCTTCCAGCTTCCGGCTAAGCTCGCTCACGGTTCTTTTTGTATTGCAGAAAATCAGGGCCTGTTTGGGGCGGTAATACTCCAAAAGCAGTTCCAGCGCGCCGATTTTTTCATTGAGCGGAACACTGCAGTAGTACTGAGCGATGTTATCCACCGTCTTTTGTCCCTTGTCCACCGCGATCATCTGCGGATCGGTCTGGAATTCTTTTGTAATCTTAAGAATTGCGGGCTGCATGGTCGCACTGAACAGAACAGTCTGCCGGTTTTCCGGCGCCTCGCGAAGAATCGTTTGGATGTCTTCCACGAAGCCCATGTCCAGCATTTCGTCCGCTTCGTCCAGAATCACCGTTTTCAGGTTCTCCAGCGACAGGGTCTTTCGGCGCATGTGGTCCATGATGCGGCCCGGCGTGCCTACAATAATCTGCGCCGTACGAAGCTGGCGGATCTGCAGCGGCATCGGCTCTCCGCCGCAGACCACCGCAACCTTAATGCTTTGCAGGTATTTTGAGAATTTCCGCACTTCCGTTCCGGTTTGCATGGCAAGCTCGCGCGTGGGGCTCAGAATCAGGATCTGCCCTTTTTCCAGGTCGCTCTGCGCGACCATCTGGACGGCAGGAATTCCGAATGCGGCGGTCTTCCCGGTGCCCGTATTGGAACGTCCGATAAAGTCTCCGCCCTTCAGCAAGGCGGGAATCGCATCGACCTGAATGTCGGTCGCCTCGGCATACCCGCATTCTTCAACGGCCCGCAGGATTTCCGGGATCAGGTTCATTTCACTAAATTGCATGAATTTAATTCCTCAATTTCTTTTCTCCATTTTACTTTATCAGCATAACACGAAATCACTGTCGAATAAGTGTTTCCTGCATTTATAATAATCATCCCCATAATAGAATGAGCTCTACCTTTTCAGATAGAGCTCAGGCTGTCAATAAGTCTCGGTTACAGTTTGATTTCTTCGTTTGCGGGCGCGGTGAGGCCGTACGTCCATTCCTTTGCGGGAATCCGCACCGCCTGCAGAGATTTCAGATAGCGCACCAGCGGCTCCAGCTTTTCATAAAACACAAGGATCAGGTCTCCCTCCCGGGAATCGGCCAAAGCGGACTGGAGCGCCTCTAAATCGTCTTTCCGAAGATAAATCCGGTCCTGCGGGAAGCCTTCACCAGTGATCGTCTCATAAAAGATTCCGGCTACCTCCCTCGGCGCCCGTCCCCGCAGGTCGACGTCCTCTTTGACATAAATCCGTTCGAAGGCCTGCGGGCAAAGGCGCGCCGCCGACCGGATGGCTTCATCCTCCCGGTCCCCCGGCATACCGACCACACCGATCATCCGGCCGGGCGACAGCTTCCGGCAGGCCTCGATCACCTGTTCGAAGCCGGGGCGGTTATGCCCGTAATCCAGCAGAACCCCGCGTCCGTTCAGCCGGAACAGATCAAATCGGCCCGGGTTCTGCGTAAAGTTCTTCAGTCCGTTGGCAATCCTGCTGATCGGTACTTTCAGCGCATAAAGGGCGGACACGGTTGCAAGACAGTTTTCAACATTGCACCCGATTCTGCCGCCGCAGGTAACCGGAATGTCAAAAACCCTGACAACGTCGCGGAGCGTCTGCCCGTCCCGGATGCGGATCCAGCCGTTTTCCTCAAATACCCGGACGCAGTCCGTAGGAAACGGTTGAAGTGTGCGCTCCGCGTGCCGGTAAAAGAGGATCACCTTCGCCTTTACCCGTTTGAGGATCATCGGGGTCATTTCGTCCTCCGCGTTCAGGACGGCAAAACCGTCCTTTCGGACCGCCTCGGCCACCAATGCTTTGACAAACGCGAGATCCTCCATCGTTTCAATTCCGTCCAGCCCGAGATGATCCCCCGCCACGTTCGTAATCACGCCCACGTCAGCGAGGTCATACCCGAGCCCCTCCCGCACGATGCCGCCCCGGGCCGTTTCCAGCACGGCGGCGTCGATCGTTTTGTCGGCAAGCAGGCATCCGGCGCTCCTCGGTCCGGAATTGTCGCCCCTGCAGACGCATTTTTCTCCAATAAAGGTCCCGCTGGTACTGGTCATGCCGACGGTCAGCCCGATTTCCGACAGGACATGCCTGATCAGGCGCACCGTGGTCGTTTTTCCGTTCGTTCCGGTGACGGAGACGATCGGGAACCGGTAGCCGGAGGGAAACAGGTGATCCACAATATCCTTTGCCACGTTCCGGGGCTCACCTTCGCTTGGGTACAGGTGCATGCGGATGCCCGGGGCCGTGTTTACCTCAACGATTGCCCCTCCGGTTTCCAGAATGGATTGAGAAATATCCGAAGCGACAAAATCGACGCCCGCGATGTCGATGCCGACGGCCCCTGCCGCCCGAACCGCCAGTTCAGCATTATCCGGGTGAATGACGTCCGTGCGGTCGGCCGCCGTTCCGCCCGTGCTCAGGTTCCCGTTTTCACGCAGCAGAACGGTTTCATCCTTCTCCGGAATATCATTCATACTTCTGCCGGCTTTTTTCAACCCTGCCAGAGCTACGGAATCCAGCCGGATTTTTGTGAGCGCCTTTTCATGCTGCTCTCCCCGGTTGGGATCACGGTTCTCAATGGCGGCAAGCTCCCGGATTGAATGGATGCCGTCGCCGGTGACGCAGGCTGGCCGCCGTTCGGCAGCCGCGCTCACCTTTCCGCCGACGACCAACACCCGGAAGTCCTTCCCTTCGATGAATTTTTCCACAATCACCCCGCTGCCGCTTCGGGCAGCGTTTCGGAATGCCGCTTTGATTTCTTCTTCGCTTTTCAGGTTAAGAGACACGCCCTTCCCCTGATTCCCGTCGATCGGCTTGACCACCACCGGCAAACCGATCTGATTTGCCGCCATGACCGCGGAAAGCTCCGAATAGACTGTCTTTCCCTCAGGCACAGGA
>JAEWRF010000123.1 GCA_023460155.1 Bacillota bacterium
GGAAAACATCCGGCTCCATCACGGCGACGGTAAAGCCAGCACTTTCCAAATTTGCGGACGGCACGAAGGTTGTCTGGATTATCAACGGAGATACCGCCGGTTTCTCCATGAGCGTCTCCGACCTGAAATGTACGGTTTCCGCCGCGTCAACCGGCATGCACCGGGCGGTCATTACGGCATATCTGGCGGATAAGAACGAAGATCGTCTTACGGATTACCGCTCCGCCTCCTGTTTGGTGACGGTCGGCTATGACGACTCCGGAAGTACGGGCGGCTCGGGTACGGGGACGAATTCCGGGACAAGCAACAGCTCTGGCACAGGAAGCACTTCCTCGGGTACCTTGGACACTTCTTCCGTTTCCATCCTCATCGGAACCCGGTATTCGGTGTTCTCCGCGTCCGGAACCTCATCGGCACCTCACGCGTCGTCGTACAATTCGGCCGTCGCAGCGGTAGGAAACGGAACGCCGGCAACGGTACACGGGATATCCGGTTACCTATATGCGATTACCGGAACGGGCAAAGGACAAACCACCGTAGACATCGGCGGGCAGAAGGTCGCCGCGTCGGTTTCCGGCGGAATCATGTCGGATACCGCTTCCTACACCATGAGTCCGGGCCAGAGCTATGTAATCGGTCTTTCCATCTGCGGAGTGAACCCGAAGAGCGTCAATGTCCATTCGGTAAACGGCTGCACCGAGGTGCAGTTCCTCAAAAAAGCCGCCAACGGCCTGTACCTTTACCGCGTGACGGGAAAGCAAACCGGAACCGGAGCCGTACTGTTCGAGCTGTCGAACGGCACGTTCCTCAGAACGGAGTTTGTCATTGCGCCCGGCGCGGCGCGCTCCGGTTCCAGTGCGCGGGCAGTCGCACTGGCGTAAGTGAGAAGCCGCCCCGGCTTGACAGAATAGAAGCGGCGGGATAAAATAAAGTTGATTTTGGCCGGTGTCCCGGCTTGCCGGGAACAAGGAAAGGAGCTTCGATGATGAACGAGCTGACGGAATTTCTTTTGACCAGACGCACGGTGCGTGCATTTCAGCCGAAACCGGTGCCGGAGGGGGTTCTGGCCGATCTTCTGAAGACTGCGAAATATTCGCCGTCCGGAATGGGCCTTCAGGGCAGGCATTTCACGGTGATTGAGAATCAGAAGCTGCTTTCGGATACCGTGGCCGCAACGGTTCGGCATGGCGGGAGCTTTGTGCCGGGCCATACGCCGTTTTACAACGCGCCTGCGGTGCTGGTGGTCTCCGCTCCGAAGGACTTTGCCTATAACCGGGAGGACGCTGCCTGCGCCGTAATGGGCTTCCTTTTTGCCGCTCACGCGAAAGGATTGGCATCGTGCTATATCTGCTCGGTGCTTCGGGGCCTGAATGATCCGGAGATCTTAAAGGCGCTGCAGCTGCCGGAGGGCTATGTACCGTTCGGGAGTGTGGCGTTCGGTTACGCGGAAGGGGAAATCCCTGCTCCGAAGGCCCGCCGCACGGACGACGTAACTTTTCTTCGCTAAAAACGGATAAAAAAAAGACCGGGGGAGCTATAAGCCCCCCCTAACAGGAAAAATATCATTCAGAATCATTCCCGAAGAAACGATTTGAAATTATCAACGGATATTTTCTCTGCCGATCTTAGCTTATGCCGAAATCGGCAGAATACACATGGCTATTTTTTCAATTAAAATCGGAGGTATTCTTTCAGGATGGGAATCAGACTCATAGCGTTGGATATGGATGGGACGGTGCTCCGCACGGACAAAACCGTTTCGAAGCGGACTCTTGAGGCACTTCGCGGCGCCGTGGCAAAAGGGATCGCCGTTGTGCCGGCGACCGGCCGGATTGCAAAAATGGTGCCAAAGCCGGTGGCATCGGTTCCCGGAGTGCGCTACGCGATCACCTCAAACGGCGCTGCCGTGGCCGATCTGAAGGAAAACTCCTTCCTTTACACCAACCTGATGAGCCGGGAAGACACCGACCGCCTCCTGAAGATGCTGGATCCCTGCGGCCTTCTGGTGGAAGCGTACTGCAGCGGAATTTCCTATTCCGACAAGCTCCGGATGGATATGTTTTCGCACTATCCCGTTCCGCCGCTCATCTACAATTATGTATTGGACTCTCAGATTTTTGTGGAAAACCTTCCTGCGTTCATCGCTTCCAAAGAGTATCGGCTCGAAAAGGTAAACCTTCCTTATGTACCGGATTCCATGCAGGAGCCTCTGCGTGAACAGATCCTTGCGGCGGGCGGCTATTCCGTCGTTTCGGCCAGTATGATCAATCTGGAAGTCAACAAGGCCGGCGTCAGCAAAGGGGATGGGCTTTCCCATCTTTGCAGCCGGCTTGGGATCAGCCCTTCGGAGGTGTTGGCCTGCGGCGACGCAGACAATGATTTCGAGATGATCCGTTTTGCCGGGATCGGGGTTGCAATGGAGAATTCTATCCCGAAACTGAAAGCGGTAGCCGACTTTGTCACAGACACGAACGATGGGGACGGCGTCGCCAAGGCGATTGAGAAATTTGCTCTTTCCTGATGAACAGAATAAGGGCGGCGCTGTTCACGCCGCCCTCAGTATCAGCTTTCGCTCTGGTTTTCAAATGTTGCGCACTCCGTTTTCACCTGACCGTGATTGACCATGGTGTTGCGGACATCGATGTGGTCGGCGGAGCAGGCCCGGTTTTGATTGTAGGAGCATTTCCGCACTTCGCAGTGAATGTCCAGGGTGGGATTCGTGGATTCGTTATCCGCGGAGTTGCTGGGCGAGCCGTCGCGCTTGTCGATAAAATTCGCGCAGTAGGTCTGATTTGCCGCGATCGCCTGCGGCCCGCCTACCATAATGTCCGGCCGGCAGCAGAGAAAATCCCGGTTATTCGCACAGTTTTTAACGTCGCAGTGAAGATCCGTCATTTCGGCGCCTCATTTCTACAGATTGTTTTTCGCGGTTATTTTGTGCCGGACAGATTTTTTTATTCAAAATGTTTCAAATGCGGGCAGCCGCCGGTAAAGGCGCGGCGGCAGCGCTTCGGGGAGGAACCGCAATGTTCTGCAGAGCGGAATGGATTGCACGCTGCCGGGCTTTCCCGGGAGCGTATGAGGACTACCCCTTTGACGAGGATCAAAATGCCGCGGACGCGTGGACAGTGATGCGGCACCGCGGGAACCGCAGGAGCTTTGCCCTGCTGTTTGAGCGCGGCGGATTATTGAACATCAATGTCAAATGCGAGCCGATGGAGGCGCAGTTTCTTCGGCAGGTTTACCCCTGCGTGACGCCGGCTTATCACATGAACAAGGAACACTGGAACGGCATTCGGCTCGACGGCAGCGTTCCGGACCCGCTGGTGGAGGAATGGATCGCGGCGAGCTACTGGCTGACGGCTCCGAAACGGAAAATAAAAAAACAGCCTTGACAAAATTCGCCTTCCGGCATATAATGCTGGTAATATAACAAACCGGTGAGTAAGAGGAGTAATTCGGAGCACACAGTTTCCCAAGAGAGCCGCAGACGGTGGAATTGCGGCGGGCTGTGCCGGGTGAATGGACTTACGAGGGCGGAACGAAAGGTTTTCCGAGTAGTATCCGACGGGGACTTCACCCGTTACAAGGGAAGCATGTATCGTGGTACATGGAATGAGCGGGCGTTTTTACGCCAATGTGGGTGGTACCGCAGGAATTTATCTCCTGTCCCTGAATTTTCAGGGGCGGGAGTTTTTTTATTGCTCAAAAGCTGGAAAGGGGGTGGTCCGCGTGGCGGATGGCTGGTGGCGCAAGCCGAAGAAAGAGATCGCAGACAAAACTAATTTTATTAATGAAATCAGGAGGGTCTTTTTTATGAAAAACACAATCCGTAAAATCAGCGCGGTTTTCCTTGCCGCCTCCATTGCCGCAGTAAGCGTCGCTTGCTCCTCTCAGACCGCCGCCCCCGCCGCGGCAGCATCGGCTTCGCCGCAGGCCGCCTCCGGAGCACAGGGAAAATCGGTCCGCATCGGCGTCATTCAATACGCGGTCAACGCTTCCCTCGACAACTGCTATACCGGCTTTAAAAAGGGAATGGAGGAATCCGGCTACAAAATCGGCGGCAATCTGACGATCGATTTCCAGAACGCGCAGGCCGACCCCTCCAACGCGGCGACCATTGCTAAAAGCATGGTCGCCAAAAAGTACGATATGATCATGGCAATCGCAACGCCGGCGGCAATGGCCGCCTACGGCGCGGCCAAGACGACGAATACCCCTGTGGTGTTCACCTCCGTGGTCGACCCGCTCGCCTCCGGGCTGGTGCAGTCGCTGCAGAAGCCGGGCGGTAACTGCACCGGGTCTTCCGACGTGCTGCCGCTTGAGGACCAGATGAAAATGATCCGCGCGTTTCTTCCGAAGGCCAAGCGGATCGGCGTGCTGCACACCACCAGCGAGACCAATTCCACTGCCTGCCTCAAGAAA
>JAEWRF010000124.1 GCA_023460155.1 Bacillota bacterium
ATCGCCGCAAGCGCCTTGCCGCCGGTCGCCAGCATCGGGTCGAGAACGAACGCATCTCTGCGGTCGATATCGTTCGGGAGCTTGCAGTAGTAGTCCACCGGCTGCAGGGTCTTCGGGTCGCGGTACAGCCCAATGTGGCCGACCTTCGCCGCAGGAACGAGGGAAAGCACACCGTCCACCATGCCGAGGCCCGCGCGGAGAATCGGCACAAAGGCGAGCTTCCTTCCGGCGATCACCTTTGTTTTGGCTGGGCCGACCGGTGTTTCAATCGATGTTTCCTCAAGCGGAAGGTCTCTTGTCGCCTCATAGCAGAGCAGCATGGCGATCTCGCTGACCAGCTGGCGGAAATCCTTTGCGCCGGTCTCCTTGTCCCGCAGGTAGGTGAGCTTGTGTTGAATCAGCGGGTGATTCATAATAAAAACCTGATTTTCCATTTCGGATTCTCCTTATTTATAGCTCTCCGCGTTCAATCGCGGCAATTTCGTCGATACGGCGCTGATGGCGGCCGCCCTCAAATGCGGTGCTGAGAAAAATCTTGGTAAATTCAACCGCCTGCTTTTCGTCGATCACGCGGCCCCCGAGGCAGAGAATGTTGGCGTCGTTGTGGCGGCGGGTGAATTCCGTGCAGTATTCGTTCGCGCAGACAGCGGCACGGATGCCGTGCACCTTGTTTGCAGCGAGACTCATTCCGATGCCTGTTCCGCAGCAGAGAATACCCTTTTCCGCTTTGCCCGCCATAATGGTATGGGCGACCTGCGCGGCGATGGGCGCGTAGTCGACGGAAGTTTCGTCAAACGTTCCAAAGTCCTTGTATTCGATCTTTTCGGCGTCCAGATAGCTCCGGATCGCTTCTTTTAGTTGGTAACCGCCGTGATCTGCTCCTAAAGCAATCATTTGTCTGCAACTCCTCCGTTTTGTTTTTTCAGGGCCCGCTCCGCCTGTGCCGGACGCAGATAGACGGGCATCAGCGCGGCCGGCGAAACCGCCCGACCCTGCGCGTAAGCCTCGGCTGCGATTTCTGCCACCGCCGAAGCCCGCTGATAAAGCAGGGATTCGGGCGGCAGAACGGCTTCCGTCTGCGCGAACCACGGACTATTATAGCACAATTCGGCCCCGTCACCAACCACATAGATAGGCTTTTTGCAGTTTTTCAGTTCGGAAGCCAGATTTTCCATGGAAATCGCCCGGTCGGGCGTCAGGCGCTTCAAACTTCCGGAATCCGCCTCAAAAACGGCGTTGTAAACCTGCTGGCAGCGCGCGTCCATCGCGGCGCAGACCGTGCAGTTTAAATGGGCAAGGTTCCGTGCGATGGCCTCCAGCGTGGAAACCCCGACACAGGGTTTATCCTCCGGCATCGCAAGTCCTTTGATGCTTGCAATGCCGATCCGGATCCCGGTGAAGGAACCAGGACCTGCGGAAACGGCAAACAGGTCGATATCGCCCGGTTTCAACTGCGTCCGGCTGAGCAGGTCGCTTATCATCGGCATCAGAGTCTGGCTGTGCGTCAGCCGCGTGCGAATATAAAATTCCCCAAGCAGGGCACCGTCCTTCGTCAGCGCGGCCGAAGCCGAAACGGCGGAGGAATCGATCGCCAGTATAATCATGGAAGCATAGTCCTCTCAAAAGTAAAAATCCGCTCGTTTTCTCCGGAACCGCGGCGAACCCAGATCTTTGCGGCGTTTTCGGGCAGAGCGTTCTCAATGTTCTCGCTCCACTCGATCAAAAGTACGCCGCCGGATTCCAGATAGTCGAAAAAGCCGGTGGAGTAAAGGTCGTCCCAGTCCGTCACACGGTACATGTCAAAATGGTACATCGTCAGAGTACCCGTGTATTCGTGCACCAGGGCAAACGTTGGGCTCGAAACTTCCCCGGTGACGCCGAGCCCGCGGGCGAGGCCGCGCGCGAAAGCGGTTTTTCCCATGCCCATGCCGCCGAACAGGGCGAGCACTTCGCCTCCGCGCAGAGTCCGGCCGATTTTTTCGCCAAGCGCTTCGGTTTCCTCCGGGGAGGCGGTTGTAATTTCCTGCATACTTTTAAAACAGACCGGTGATTCTGCCGCTTTCATCCACGTCGATCAGCTCGGCGGCGGGGTGTTTGGGCAGGCCCGGCATGGTCAGAATGTCGCCGGCATACGCCACCACGAAGCCGGCGCCGTTATTGAGGCGGAGGTCCCGGATGGTGACGGAAAAGCCGGTGGGGCGTCCGAGCAGGGCGGGGTTGTCCGAAAGGGAATATTGCGTTTTTGCAATGCAGACCGGCAGGCTTCCGCCTCCGAGAGCTTCGATTTCAGCGAGCGCTTTCTGCGCTTTTCCGGCGTAAACTACGGAATCCGCGCCGTAGATATTCTTGCAGATGCTCTCGATTTTATCCGGAATCGAGGCTTTTGTATCATACAGGAAGCGGAAATCCGAAGGCCGTTCCACAGCGCTGCACACTTTTTCAGCCAGGTCGATTCCGCCCTTGCCGCCTTCCGCAAACACATCGGAGAGGGAGAACTCCGCGCCGTTTTCATGGCAGTAGTCCTCGATGATGCGCAGCTCAGCTTCCGAGTCGGTCAGGAAGCGATTGATTGCGACAATGACCGGTACGCCGTACTGCCGCATGTTTTTAATGTGGGCGCCGAGGTTGACGATTCCCTTTTTCAGGGCATCCGTGTTTTCCTTTGCCGTTTCCGCCTTCGGAACGCCTCCGTTGTATTTCAGGGCACGGGCCGTCGCCACGAGGACGATCGCGTCCGGGCGGATATCGGCAAGGCGGCATTTAATGTCGAGAAACTTTTCGGCGCCGAGGTCGGAGCCGAAGCCGGCCTCCGTGATGCAGTAGTCGGCAAGCTTCAGCCCGAGGCGCGTCGCGCGGACGGAGTTGCAGCCGTGCGCGATATTGGCGAACGGTCCGCCGTGCACGATGGCGGGGGTTCCCTCCAGGGTCTGCACAAGATTCGGATTGATTGCGTCCTTTAAAAGCGCAGCCATCGCGCCCTCCGCCTTCAGGTCGTGCGCATAGACCGGCTTTCCGTCCCGGGTGTAGGCCACAAGAATTTTCCCAAGCCGGTTCTTTAAATCGCCAAGGTCGCGTGCGAGGCAGAAAATCGCCATTACCTCGGTGGCGACCGTGATGCAGAATCCGTCTTCGCGCGGGACGCCGTTTGCTTTCCCGCCGAGACCGGCCACGATGCTCCGCAACTCGCGGTCGTTCATGTCCATGCAGCGGGGAATGAGGATCCGGCGCGGATCGATATTCAGAAGATTTCCCTGCTGAATGTGGTTGTCCAGCAGCGCGCAGAGCAGGTTGTTGGCCGAGGTGATGGCGTGGAAGTCGCCCGTGAAATGAAGGTTGATGTCTTCCATCGGCACGACCTGAGCATATCCGCCTCCGGCCGCTCCGCCCTTGACGCCGAAAACCGGCCCGAGCGACGGTTCGCGCAGGGCAATGATCGCCTTTTTCCCGATCTGCGCCATGGCTTCGCCGAGACCGATCGTGGTGGTGGTTTTGCCTTCTCCCGCCGGAGTTGGATTAATCGCCGTTACAAGGATCAGCTTCCCGTCTTTTTTGGAGGACAGCCTTTTGAATAAAGCGTCGTTCAGCTTTGCCTTAACCCTTCCGTACGGCTCCAGTTCCTCCTCCTGAATGCCGAGTCCGGCGGCAATGCCGGCAATGGGGTGCATTTTGGTTTGCTGCGCAATTTCAATATCCGATAGCATTCTGATTCTCCTATGTTAAGATTCGGTAGTTTTATTATAACACATTCTGACATTCTTCGGAATACTGCCTTTGACTCCGAGGAACGGCTTGCAAGTACCGTCAATCCATTCTATAATAGGCGGTAAGAGGTGAAGTCATGCGCGCGCTGAAATCAATCGGGGGTTATCTGAAACGAACGGATAAATTTTACTGGCTGCTGTTGATGGCCATTTCCGCCTACAGTCTGCTGCTGCTGAAAACCATACCGGACAACAGCTATTTTACCACGCAGCTTATGGCGATCGTTATGGGGTATGTCGGAGCAGTCCTTTTTTCGTTGCCGGATTACCGCGAAATCTCCTCGTTCTGGTATGTGATCGCGGGGTTCTGCCTGTTTTTGATCGTGTATACGCAGTTTTTCGGCATTTCCGTCGTCAGCGGCGGCGGCATCGACGCGCGGGCGTGGATCAAACTGCCCGGCGGCCGCACATTCCAGACGGGCGAGCTCGTCAAGATCGGCTTTATGATTACGTTTTCCAAACATCTTTCCGCTCTGGAAGAGCGCGGCCTTTTGAAATCGCCGCTGCATGTAGTGCTGCTGGCGATTCATGCAATGATCCCGGTGGCTCTGCTGCACCTTCAGGGCGACGACGGAGCGGCCATCATTTTCTTCTGCATGTTCCTTGCCATGACCTTCTGCGCGGGAATTCAGTTCCGTTATTTCGGGGTGCTGCTGGCCTTTGCCGGCGTCGCGCTGCCGCTTGCGTGGAAATATGTTCTTCAGCCCTACCAGAAAATACGCATGCAGGTGGTTTACCAGCTCGATTCCAATTCTCCGGACGCCGTAAAATACGGCTGGCAGCAGATTCAGGGGAGGCTGTCCATCGGGAGCGGTGGACTTTGGGGGCGCGGCCTGTTTCAGGAGCAGTCGCGTGTCAGCCAGGGAGTGGTTCCGATCCAGCAGAGCGATTTTATTTTTTCGGTCGCCGGGGAACAGCTTGGCTTCGTGGGCTGCACCGCAATTTTGTTTCTTCTTCTTATTTTCCTGTGGCGCACGATCCGCATTGCGCGGAAATCGAACGATCTGCTTGGAAGCGCCATCTGCATGGGCTTTTTCGGCATGATCGCGGCTCAGGCGGTCTTCAATCTCGGCATGTGTCTCGACCTGCTCCCGGTCATGGGCGTGACCCTGCCGTTCTTCAGCGCGGGCGGCTCTTCGGCGGCCTGCCTGTACTTCGGCTTCGGTTTGGTGCAGAACGTGCGGATGCACCCCACTTCCGCGGACAAGGTAACCACCCGGCATCTGAAGGGGTAAACGTTTTTGCTTTATTTTGTTTTCTTCTTCCGGGCTGCGCTGGCCGCCGCGTCTACAGACAAGGTTCCTTCCTCGTCGTTTACGGAAAGAACATCCCCAGCCTTGGCTCCTTTGGGCAGTTCGGACAGTTCAATGGCAAAAAATTTTTGGTTTTCGTCCTCGCAGATCGCGTAAATGCCTTCCAGACGGTCAATCGTCAGTGTTCTCAATGGAGAATCCCCCTTATATTTTGTTTTCTCCCCGGCGTTTTGCCGGGGCTTTTTTATGATTTCTGCGTTACAACCGAAAGCTTGGTGCCGTCGGTCAGAAAGATCAGCGTACCGCTCACGTCCGTGCGGTAAATTTTTGTCCCCGCGTCGAACAGACGGTTCAGCACGTCGGAGTTCGGGAGCTTGTTCCTGTCCCACGCGGTGGAAATTGCGGCGTATTTCGGTTTCACGGCGTCCAGAAATTTCTGCGAGGTGGCCGTGCGGCTTCCATGGTGCCCGACTTTAAGAACATCGGCGGAGAGATCCTCTCCGGAGGCGAGCAGGTCGCTTTCCTCTTCTTTCTCCGCGTCTCCCACCAAAAGGAAGCGGACGCTTCCGCAGGAAACGCGCAGAACAATGGAATTATTGTTGGTGCTGTTTCCTTCCCGCAGAGGCCCGAGCACCCGGATTTTCATTCGGCCTACGGCAAATTCGGTCCCCGGCTTCGGAGTTTCGGCATGCAGTCCCTTCCACGCGAGCGCCTGCTGCGTATTTCGGTACGCTTCGTCGGAGGGCACCAGCGCCGCCGGAATTTCCGGGGCGAGGTAATGGTCAATCGGAAACGCGTCTATTACATATTTTAATCCGCCGACGTGGTCTTCATCCGGGTGGGTGTTGACAACATACTCCAGTTTGGAAGCGCCGCGCCGTTGTAAATAGGAAACTACTTCCTCGCCCCGGTCGGGAGTTCCGCCGTCTACCAAAAGGAAGGAATTTCCTGACTCCAGAAGAAGGCTGTCCGCCTTTCCGACATCCAGCACATGCACGGAAAACGGGGAGGAATCCGCGCAGTCCGAGAAATCGCCCAGACCGCAGAAGTCATAAACACGGTGCCAGACCGTTTCGGCAGGTGCAGGCAGCAGCCGGACGGCGAGCCCCAGCAAAACAAGGGCGGCAAAGACCGCGAGATACGTCCGGCTTTTCAGGCTTTTCCGTTCCGCCATGCAAAGACCGCCGCCTTCCTCAGTTTTTGGCTTCGGAGGCGTCGGCCTTCTGCAAATTCATTTCCAGCCACTGCTGATAGGTGATCAGCACCTGCCGGGGTTTGGAGCCGTCGCGCGGACCGACAATTCCCATCTGCTCCATCTGGTCGATGAGCCGGCCCGCGCGCGCGTAGCCGAGGCGCAGGCGGCGCTGGAGCAGGGAAGTGGAGGCCTGTCCGGCTTCCACAATGCACTTGATCGCATCGGACATCATGGGGTCGGTGTCGCCGCCCATATCGTCGCCCGCGTCGCCGCCCTTTTCGGAAGCGGCGTTTTTCTCGATTTCTTCTTCGATGTTTTCATTGTAATCGGCTTCCTGCGCTTTCTTGACGAAGCCGGTGATAGATTCGATTTCGCTGTCGCTCACAAAGCAGCCCTGAATTCGCGTCGGCTTCTGGGAGCCGACCGGCGAAAACAGCATATCGCCGCGCCCGAGCAGCTTCTCCGCACCGCCCATGTCGAGAATCGTGCGGGAATCCACCTGCGAAGAAACCGCGAAGGCGATCCGGCTGGGGATGTTCGCTTTGATGATGCCGGTGATGACGTCCACCGAGGGGCGCTGAGTCGCAATGACAAGGTGCATGCCCGCAGCGCGGGCCATCTGCGCCAGACGGCAAATCGAATCCTCCACTTCGTTCGGGGCAGCCATCATCAGGTCGGCGAGCTCGTCGATGATGATAACGATCTGCGGCATGCGTTCCATCGGCTGACCGTCCTCCGCAGTGTAATTGCAGGAGGCGGCAAGCGCGTTGTAAGCGCTGAGGTCACGCACATTGTTTGCGGCAAAAATTTTGTAGCGCTTCAGCATCTCCGTAACCGCCCAGGAAAGTGCGCCGGAGGCCTTGCGGGGGTCGGTTACCACGGGCACCAGAAGGTGGGGGATTCCGTTGTAAATGCCGAGCTCGACGACCTTCGGGTCGATCATCAGGAAGCGCACCTCGTCCGGTGCCGATTTATAAAGCAGGCTGACGATCATCGAATTGATGCAAACGGATTTACCGGAGCCGGTCGCGCCCGCAATCAGCAGATGCGGCATTTTCGCCAGATCCGCCACGGCCACCTCGCCGGCGATGTCCCGTCCGAGCGCCACGGTCAGGTGGGAAGTCGCCGCGCCGAAGCTGTTGCTTTCAATCAGCTCACGCATCCGGACGACCGTGTTTTTCTTGTTTGGGACTTCAATTCCTACGGCGGCTTTTCCGGGAATCGGCGCTTCGATGCGGATGCCCGCTGTGGCGAGGTTCATCGAAAGGTCGTCCGAAAGATTTGTAATCTTGCTGATTTTCACGCCCGAAGCGGGCTGCAGCTCATATCGGGTCACAGCCGGGCCGCGGCTGTAGCCGACGAAGGAGGTCTGAACCCCAAAGCTCTGCAGGGTATCCACCAGCATGCGGCCGTTGGTCTGAATCTCACCGACGATGTCCGCTTCGCTCAGTTCCTTCGTAACCGCCAGCATGGAGATGGGGGGGAAGTGGTAGTCCCCGTCCGGTTCCGGTTCCTCCGGGGCGGGTTTCGGCGCGGGAGCCGCGGGCGTTGGGGCAGGAGAAATGGAGGGCTCCGCATCCCCCTGCTGCTGGGGAGCGGAAACCGGAACGGAAGCCGATTGCCCATTCGCAGGGGCCCCGGAGGCCGTTTCAGGTTCGTGAATGGAAAACACCTTTTCCAGGTGTTCCAGCTTTTCACTTTTCTTTTTCGGCTTGGCGGGAGCCTTCGCGCCGGAGCGCACGGGATGCTGCGGCAGTCCGTCATCCCCGTCGAGCGAAATGTCAATCTCGGCGCTTTGCCGGTTTTTCTCAATCAGCCGCCGCTCCCGCGCGGAATCGATGTTGGTTTTCACGAATCCGGCCGGTTTAGTGACGGTGCGGAAAAGCTGGATCAGGCTTGTCCCCGTCAGGATCATGACGGAGACGAAAAGCGCGAGCAGAATGACGATCCTCGCGCCGAGCGGGCCGAGCGCCGTGACCAGCGGAATCCCCAGCAGGCCGCTGAAAAATCCGCCGCCCCCATGCTCGATTCCCGCACTGTAAAGGCCGGTCAGCTGTTTCCAGAAGTTCGCAAGCGAAGCGTTTCCGGAAACGGAAAATATGTAGACGGAGGAACAAAAAAACGAGATGATCAGGATCATCAGCGTCAGCTTTACCCCCGCGCGGGTGTTCTGCCGCTCCAGAGCTGTCAAAATGGACAGGTAAAGCAGCAAAATTGGCCAGAGGACGGCGCAGATCCCAAACAGGCCGAGCAGAACCTCGTGGAACCAGCGCCAGACGTGATCTCCGCTGATCAGCACAAGGCAGAACATCAGAATCGCCCCGGCGAACATCAGAACGGAAAGAACCTGAGCATGCTGCTTTTCCGTGCGCGCAGCCTTCGCGGGATCGGGTACCGCCGCCGGCCTGCGCCCCCGCGGGGCTGCGTGGCGCGGTTTCGGATTTGTGTTTTTCTTAGCCAATGTCACTCACCTTTAGATTATGTTCCGGGCTATGTACGGCGGCCCGAAACCGCCGCGCGTCTATTTCGCGCTCTTTGTCTGCCGGGCCCGGGACGGCTTTTCGACCTCCGGGGGCTTTTTCTTTTCTTTTTTCTTCCGTTCGTCGATCATATCGTATAAACAGTCGATGGAATCGGAAAGAGTGCCGAGCGAGTCGATCAGCCCTTCCTCCACGGCCTGCGGGCCGGTCAGTACCGTGCCGATGTCGAGCACCAGCTCACGCGTGTTCATGGAAAGTTCCTCAATCCGTTCGGCCGAAATCCGGGAATGCTGTGTGATAAACTGCGTAATCCGCTCCTGCATCCGTTCGAAATAATCCAGCGTCTGCGGGACCCCCAGAATCAGGCCGTTCATCCGCACCGGGTGGATCGTCATCGTGGCGCTCTGCACAATAAAGGAGTGCTTTGCTGCCACGGCCAGAGGAACGCCGATGGAATGGCCGCCGCCCAGAACAATGGAAACGGTCGGCTTTTTCATCCCGGCCACAAGCTCCGCAAGCGCGAGCCCGGCTTCCACATCGCCACCGACCGTATTCAGGATCATCAGCAGGCCGTCGATGGCGGCGTCCTCTTCAATGGCCACAAGCTGAGGAATTACATGCTCGTATTTGGTCGTTTTTGTCTGCGAGGAAAGTATGGTGTGCCCCTCAATCTGCCCGATGATGGTCAGGCAGTGGATCACGTGCCGGCCGTCTCCCGTAATAACGGAGCCCATTTCCGTCATCCGGTCCGCAGCCCGGTTTTCCTCGCTTTTTTCTTCGCTGCTCATGAATGCACCTCCCAATAGGGCTAGTCTGCCTATGGAAAGCGGCATCATACGCGGCGGGCGTATGTTTTTGCGTAAATTAAAAATATTATAACATCTGTTCTTCGGTTCGGCAAGAAAATAAGGGGAAATGAAAAAATAATTGCCTGCGGGGAACGTTAAGAGATTGACAATGTCAATTTTTTATACCATAATAGGGAGAAGATTTTATACTGCATAATTTTAGTTATAATCTGCAGAATGAATGGAATTAACCAGCGGAGAAAATCAGAAATATAAGTTTGGGAGTGAATGCCGAAATGGGTTTAAGCTTGGCACAGAAGATTATCACAAAGCACCTTGTAAGCGGCGACATGACGCCCGGAAGCGAGATCGGCCTGAAAATCGACCAGACCCTCACGCAGGATGCCACCGGGACGATGGCCTACATCGAGTTTGAAGCAATGGGTGTTCCGCGCGTTAAGACGGAACGTTCCGTTGCCTATGTTGATCATAATACCCTGCAGACCGGCTTTGAAAATGCCGACGATCACCGGTTCATCCAGTCGGTTGCCAAAAAACACGGAATTTATTTTTCCCGCCCCGGCAACGGGATCTGCCATCAGGTTCATCTGGAGCGGTTCGGGATTCCCGGCAAGACGCTGATCGGGTCAGACAGCCATACCCCGACGGGCGGCGGAATCGGCATGCTGGCCATGGGCGCCGGCGGGCTTGATGTTTCGGTCGCGATGGGCGGCGGCCCCTATTACATCAATATGCCGAAGATTCTGCGCGTCAACCTGACCGGCGCGCTCCCCACTTGGGTCAGCGCGAAGGACGTTATTCTGGAGGTTCTCCGCCGCCTGACCGTCAAGGGCGGCGTGGGTAAGGTTCTTGAGTACGGCGGGGAAGGCGTCAAAACGCTTTCCGTTCCGGAGCGTGCAACCATCACCAACATGGGTGCGGAGCTTGGAGCGACCACGTCGATTTTCCCGTCCGACGAAATCACAAAGGAATTTTTGAAGGCTCAGGGCAGGGAACAGGACTGGACGGAGCTTCAGCCGGATGAGGACGCGCGCTACGACGAAACGATTGAAATCGATCTTTCCGCGCTGGTTCCGATGGCGGCATGCCCGCACAGTCCGGACGCTGTGAAGACGGTGGATGAGATCGGCACGATCAAGGTTGATCAGGTCTGCATCGGCTCCTGCACGAATTCCTCCTACCGGGATATGATGCGCGTGGCTTCCATCCTCAAGGGGAAGACGGTTCACCCGGAGGTGAGCCTTTCCATCGCGCCCGGTTCCAAACAGGTTTACAATATGCTTGCGGAAAACGGAGCCCTCGCCGACCTCATCGCGGCGGGTGCGCGAATTCTGGAATGCGCCTGCGGCCCGTGCATCGGCATGGGGCAGTCTCCGAACTCGGCGGGGGTTTCCCTGCGGACGTTCAACCGGAATTTCCTGGGGCGTTCCGGAACCGCCGACGCCCAGATTTACCTTGTCAGCCCGGAAACGGCAGCCACTTCCGCTCTGACCGGCGTCCTGACCAATCCGAAAATTTTGGGTACGGAAGCGCCGGTTTCCATGCCGGAAAGCTTCCTGATCAATGACAATATGATCGTTCCTCCCGCATCGCCGGAGGAAGCGAAGAATGTGAAAATTCTCCGCGGTCCCAATATCCGCGAATTCCCGGCTTCGGTCCCGCTGCCGGAAAACATAAGCGCGAAGGTTCTTTTGAAGGTCGGCGACAACATTACCACCGACCACATCATGCCGGCGGGATCCAAAATTCTGCCGTACCGCTCCAACATCCCGTATCTTTCTCAGTTCTGCTTCGCGGTGTGCGATAAGGAATTCCCGGAACGTTGCAAGAAGAACGGTTCGGGCTTTATTGTCGGCGGCTCAAACTACGGGCAGGGCTCCTCGCGCGAGCATGCGGCGCTTGTGCCGCTTTACCTCGGAATCAAAGCTGTCATTGTGAAGAGCTTCGCGCGGATTCACTGCGCCAACCTCGCCAACGCCGGGATTCTGCCGCTTGTTTTTAAAGACGAAAAGGACTTTGACTCCATTGACCCGATGGATGAGCTGGAACTGCCTGATATCCGCACCGCGATCGGAAACAGCGCGCGGATTTTTGTGGAAAACCGCACGAAGGGCACCCGCTTTGAGGTGGAGCCGATGCTGACGGAGCGTCAGCGCGCCATCGTGCTCGCGGGCGGGCTCCTGAACTACACGAAAGAACAGAGCGAGAAGTGACCGGGCGGCCGGAAAGGCCTGGCTGCAGCAATTTACTTGGAGGGCTGGATCAATGGCGGATAAGATTATTATGAAAACTCCCCTCGTCGAGATGGACGGGGATGAAATGACCCGGGTGATCTGGAAGGAGATCAAGGAAATTCTTCTGGAGCCCTTTGTGGAACTGAAAACGGAATATTACGACCTCGGCCTGAAGAACCGGGATGCTACCGGCGATCAGGTTACGGTGGATTCTGCCAATGCCACTCTGAAATACGGCGTGGCGGTCAAATGCGCGACCATTACCCCGAACGCGGACCGCGTAAAGGAATACGGGCTGCATGAGATGTGGAAATCCCCGAACGGCACCATCCGGGCCATTCTTGACGGGACGGTGTTCCGTACCCCGATATTGGTCAAAGGCATTTCACCGCTGGTTTCCAACTGGAAAAAGCCGATCACCATCGCGCGCCATGCCTACGGCGACGTCTACCGCGACGCGGAGACGATGGTTCCCGCTGGCGCAAAAGCGGAGCTGGTGGTGACGAAGGCGGACGGAACCGAAGAACGCACGCTGGTGCACAACTTCAAAACGGCGGGCGTGCTTCTCGGCCAGCATAATCTGGACGACAGCATCGCGAATTTTGCGAGAAGCTGTTTTCAGTACGCTCTGGATCTGAAACAGGATCTCTGGTTTTCCACGAAGGACACGATTTCAAAAAAATACGATCACCGCTTTAAGGATATTTTCCGGGAGCTTTATGAGAGCGACTACCGGAAGCAGTTCGAGGAGGCCGGAATCGAGTATTTCTATACCCTGATCGACGATGCCGTCGCGCGCGTGATGCGCTCGGAGGGCGGGTTCATCTGGGCCTGCAAGAACTATGACGGCGATGTTATGAGCGACATGGTGGCGACGGCGTTCGGCAGTCTTGCCATGATGACCAGCGTGCTGGTGTCGCCCGAGGGCGTGTACGAGTACGAGGCCGCGCACGGAACCGTGCAGAGGCACTACTACAAATATCTCAAGGGGGAAAAGACCTCCACCAATTCGGTTGCCACACTGTTCGCGTGGACAGGCGCGCTGAGAAAGCGCGGGGAATTTGACGGCATTCCGGCTCTGTGCAATTTTGCAGATAAACTGGAAGCAGCCGCCGTCCAGACGATCGAAGAGGGAGTTATGACCGGGGATCTGGCGACAATTTCCACTCTGCCGGAAAAAGAGACGGTGGATACCGAGGGATTTTTGCTGGAGGTCCAGAAAAGGCTGAAAATGCTGCTTGCATAAACTGCCTTAGAATCGTAAAAGGTAAAAGGGAGATGGGTGCATCATGCCTAAGCGTGATAATGTTTCCATGTCGGTCATTCGCCGGCTGCCCCGCTATTATCGCTTTCTGTCGGGCCTGAAAGAAAAGGGTGTGACAAGGAT
>JAEWRF010000125.1 GCA_023460155.1 Bacillota bacterium
GGCCTGATTCGACCCAAAACGGTCGAATCAGGCCCTTTCTATGGTATCGGTTGTTTTTACCACCAGAAGCGGCGGCAGCGCCGGCACCGGTTCCAACCCCAGTCCCAGTTTCTGCCCCAGCCGCCGGGATACCAGTAATTCCAGTACATGCAAAAGCCTTCTTTCCAGGAGGATGGTTCATAATATGCTTGCATGGGGTTGCCGGAACCATCCTCAGGGAGCTTTCCGTGTTTATGGGATATGGATATCAGCTCTAAAATACGCCGATTTGCCGGGTGGAGTCGCCTCTCGGCCGGATACCCGTTTTTACATCGACCCGAACGGAGGCGTGAGTCAGCAACTGATTTTTTCGGTCGTACACGTCGATCATTATGTATGCCGTGCCGGTGCCCCGGCCGGTTACCTGCACATTGCCGTTTTTCAGCCTTGCCGCAGAGGCGGTTTTCTCATTGGTAGAGGTGACCTTCACGAAAGCGGCTTTGCTGCCGGTCAGCTTTATGCCAATCTGATAGTTCCCGCCAACGGTCATCTGATAGTTTCTCGTGTCCAGCGTGACGGAATCGCCCGTGCCCGCCACGAGGTAATAGCTGAAATGAGTCGTGGAGAATACAAGATATCCGCCCTGTACCGCCGCGCCGAGATCGGTGAAGGTTCCCGTGCTTTCTTCATAGCGGAACACATGCGGGGTTCCGTGCAGACCTTCCGGAATCGGAAGCTTTACCGTGACGCTGCCGCTAAAAGAGGAAATGGGGTTGCCGTTCTGGTCGAGCAGCTTCAGATTATACAGAACCGGTGCGCCAATGACGTTCAGGGCGGGATCGGAGACGGCAAAATGGAAAGCCGAAGCACCCTGAGGGTCGGAAGTTCCGCCTGATGCTCCTTCCGGAGTGCCGGAAGCCGTCTCCGGAGTGACCGCAAAAGTTACATTGGTTACGCCCGCCGGGAGCACCGCCCCGGAAAGATCAACCTGCGCTCCGGTGGAAGGCTCTGAAACGGACGCGGGCTGAGCGGGCGCGGAAGATGTTTCGTTCGAAGAGGATTCTGATCCTGACGAGGGTGTTGGAGCCGCCGTACGGAGGAGGAAAAGATGATAGATTATCTGAGTAGATCCGTCCTCTGCACTTACAACAATGGAAATGTCCGTCGTGCTTCCCGCACCGCCGAGCGTCACATCCGCGCCGTCGGAGTCCGGAGTAAGGGCCTTTCCGTTTGCCTGTACCGTATAGGAAGCGCTCGGATCTTCCGGAACGGCGCGCACCTTCACGTGGGTCACTGAACTCGGTACGGTATCCCGATATGCTCCGTCCGCGTCCGGGACTTTTGACATTCCGTCGACCGAGAGGTTTGTCATCGCCGCATCATTTCTTCCCGCGCGCATTACACGGACCGTATAAGTTTTCACGCTGTTGTCCTGACCGACGATCTGAATGGAAAGATTGGTTTCAAGTGCTGAAATTGCCAGGGCAACGGTATCGGTTCCGCTGTGCGGTTTACCGTTAATCGTAAAGGACTTCAGATCGCTTGTCAGTTTTTTCTGAACGGTTACTTGCGTAGCGGAGCTGCCGAGGTTTACCTGATAGGTGCCGGACGTTGAAGTCGGGGAGGCCGGTGCTCCGTCGAAGGTCAGGTTTTCCAGCCCGGCGTCCGTACGCAGAGCCTCTAACCGGCTTGTTCCGTCTGTTGTTACGGCGCCTTTCATTTCGTAGGAACGCTCTGTCCCGTCAACGGAAACACGGGCTGCGATCGTATTGGTATCGTTTGTTTCAGGGAGCCAGACAGAAAGGCCGCCCTGCGCGTCCGTCTGAGCCGGAGAAGCGCTGCCGTCCTTCGGTGTAACATGGACCGGCGTATTGATTTCGGGCAGTACCGCGGTGGTTTTGTAAACCGGGGTGCCGTGTTCGTCCGTCGGCGCGGGAGCCACAGCACAGATGCCAGGCAGGTTCGTATTGATGGGGCCGGTGTGACTCAGAGTCGTATTGATTGAATCACCGGTGTTTCTCAGAATCGTATTGATTGAACCGCCGGAAAAGGTGCAGCTCCCTGAAAGGGTATAAGGGAAGTAATTTGCGCCGAAACTTTTATTGTAATAATAATAAGGCGCTTGAGTGTTTCCAATGCCGGTGCCGCCGAGAACAGTGTCGGTCATGGAGGTGCTTTCCGCCGTAACCGTGCCGCCGGATATTTTGATTGTACCGCCGCCTTCGGTTTTTACCATTTCGGTCTGCGCATTTCCTCCGCTGCCGATACCCGCGCCGTCGCTCGCAACCTCCCCCAAAGCGGAACCAGCTCGAAAGCAATATTTTTCATAATAAAAACCGTAATAAATGTCATGAACATCGCTTCCCTGATATACCGTGCCTCCGTATTCAAAACCCGAATTTTCTTTCGGTGCGCCGTCGCGCGGTGCCATCGCCATCACCGCACCGGAACTGTTTGCGGTCACAATTCCGCCGGAAATATTGATTTCGCCTCCGTTGCCGCCATTTATAAAGCCGCCTCCGCCGCCGATGCCCGCACTGCGAAGTAAAACCCCCGCGGAAGTTCCGGCGTCGAAAGTGAAAGCCGTGCTTCCGTTTGCGGTGACCGTACCGCTGCTGATGGAAATCTTACCGCCGGAACCGCCATGGTCCCCCGCACCGCCGCCGATGCCTGCGCCGCCGCCATTCCCGTACGCAGCAACCTCGGCACTGCCCCCAATCGTGATGCTGCCTCCATCTCCTCCGTCCATGCCTGGGGATTTTGAGTCGCCGCCGCCGCCGATGCCCGCGCCGCCGTACACATCGGGTCTCGACCTGTTAGCCATCGTAACAGTACCTGCCGCGCCGCCTTTTGCAATAATTTGGCCGCCGTTCACGTTCACGGTAATGTCGCCGCATCCCCTGTGATAATTTGGCAGATCATCGGAAGAATGGAGTCCGCCGCCGATGCCGGAGGCACCCGTCCCGCCGGTAGCGGTCAGGCTGCCGTCACCGGAAATGGCAAGAGAGCTTCTATCTTGCGAGCTAGGGGTGGTTTCTTCTTCAACCTGCAGCCCCGCAAACAGAGGGCCGCTTTTCAGCTCGTTCTGACCTTTCAGAGTCAGGTTTACGTTGCTTTCATATGTAGCACTAATACAAAAGGCACAGTGGCTCTGCTCGTTCGCATCGGTATTGTCTGATGCAGGATTACCGGAATTCGAGGTATCGATATTGACCCCGTCCAATATAACGTTGAAAGGATAGGCCGAACCCCACACTAAAATGGAATTAGGGGTGCTGTCGGAAGGGTGGCTCTGATAAATGCGGATTGTGTCTCCGGAATCAATTAGGTGAAAACGAGACCAGTCCTGCCCAAAATCGGCCATCGAGCCCTGGAAGAACGCATTCACACCGCTGTCGATGCTGAGGATTACGGGACCGCTGTCCAGGTCCAGAGAAATTGTATCCGCACGGCCGTTTCCATAATAGTCGAAATTCATTGGGTTTACGGCGTCTGCCGAAGCGCTGACAATGTCCAGTGAGAAAATGCTGAGCACCACCGCGATGCTCAGAATCGTGGCAAGAACTCTTTTATGGATACTCATGGCGAATGCCTCCCGGTTTTCGGTTGATTCAATTTTTTGTTTTTCGACAGAATTCTTCTAATTTCATTATAGCAAACGGTGAAAAGCAATTCTAACAGAATTCTAACAAATGAATCCAATAAGTATAATGTTATCTGAATATTACTTTAATTCACAAAAAATTCATAATTAGGAAGGGGGAAATGATGCCGCCATAGACGAATACGGTCGGGAATTGTAATACGGTAAAAAATGGTTTAAAATATTCCATAGACAGGAAACCGACCGCCGCAGCGGCAAAAGGAGGAAATCAACCAATGCTGTTTTTCTGCACTTCGATGCTGATCCTTTCCCTGCTGCTTGGTACGGTGCTGATCGCCTATTCGTGGAAAAAGCGAAGCCAGCCGGGAGCGGCGGATTTTATTGCGCTGGTGGCCGTTATTATGGCAGTCAACGGGGCGTATATCGGCGAACTGAATTCCACTACGCTTGCTCAGGCGCTGTTCTGGTCCCGGGCGGAGCATCTGGCTTTGCCTTTACACCCTTATTTCTGGCTGCTGATGTGCCTTGACTATACGCGCACGTGCAAAAACCTGCGCCGGGTACGGCTTGGTCTGCTTTCGTTCCCAGCGCTTTATTATTTGATTTTCTATACAAACCCCGTGCTGCATCTTTACGTTACAGAATACCGGTTTGTGAGCAACGGGTATTTTCCGATCCTTTACGCGGAAAAGGGATGGGGCTTTGCTCTGATCATCGCGCTGATTACCGTGATCGGGGCTACGTGCACCTATTTTTATTTCCGGGGTTACCGAAAAGTTGCCCGGCTTTACCGCGGAAGCTACCTGCAGATGCTGGTGGGCTCGCTGCTGCCTTGGGGCACCATTTATCTGAATCTTTCCAACACCAATTATCTGGGGATTGATTATTATTCCTTCCTCGTTCTGATCAGCGGTCTGCTGTTTCTGCTCGGCATTTTCCGCTATCATCTGTTCAGCACAATCCCTATCGCGACGGAAACGGTGTTCCAACGCTCCGAGGACGGAATCGCGCTTTCGGATATCGGCGAGCGCATCATGGACGCAAACGAACGCTTCCTCCAGTTTTATCCGGAATTAAACGGCTTGAAGAAGCCGCTTGCCCTGAAGAGTTTTTTAGCGGCGCACACGGAGCTGGCGGGTCTTTCCCAAAGCCCGCAGGTGGAATTTCAACGCTCAAAAGAAGGGAAAATGCAATACTGCTCCGCGCGGCTGACTCCGGTTGCTTCGGAAAAGGGGACGCAGATTGGGACCATCCTTGCCATAAAAGATGTCACCGTCTATGTCGAAAACCAGAATCATCTGAGGGCGCTGGCGCAGGATGCCCGCCGGGAAGCCCAAACGAACGAGCTTTTGTTTTTACAGGCGCAGATCAGCCCTCATTTTATCAACAACACCCTCAGCATCATTGCCTCCATGATCTCACGGGACGATGAAAAGGCCCGTGATCTGGTGGTGGATCTCAGCGAATATCTCATCAATTGCTACCGCGTGGTGAATTCGCCGCTCGCGCCGCTTTCTCAGGAGCTGGAAGCCGTGGGAACCTATATCCGCATCGTGCAGACGCGTTTCGGCGAACGGGTCCGCTTTTCAATGGAAGCGGAAGAACTGCCGGAGATGGAACTGCCGCGGCTCGTCTTGCAGCCGCTGGTGGAAAACGCGGTCCGGCACGGAGTGCAGCCAAAAAGAGAAGGCGGCATGGTGCGCCTCCGGATTCAAAGGGAGGGAAGCCGCGTCCGGTTTACCATCGCCGACGACGGCGTGGGCATTGAACCGGAACGGATTGAGTCCCTGCTGGAGGGGAGCGACAACCGGCAGGGGGTAGGGCTTATCAATATCCATAAGCGGCTGACAAGCTATTACGGCGAAGGCCTGCAGATTGAAAGCCATAACGGAACGTCGGTATCTTTCCGCGTTCCGCTTACGGGAGAAATCAGAAAGGAGGCCGTCTTGGAGTGATACATACCATAGTGGTGGACGACGAATGGTACAGCCTGACCGAAATCTGCGATCTGGCTGAAAAGACGGGCGTTATGAGCGTAGAGGGCCGTTTTCAGAACGGAGCGGACGCGTTGCGGGAAGCGGATCAAATCCATCCGCAGGCGGCGTTCATTGATATTGAGATGCCCGAAATGGACGGCCTGACCCTCGCGGAAAAGTTGCTGGAAAACGATCCGGACATGAAGATCGTCTTTATTACCGGCTGGAACAAGTATGCAGTCGCCGCGTTTGAACTCAATGCGCTGGATTACATTATGAAGCCGGTCAACCGGGCGCGTTTTGAAAAAATGGCGCAGCGGCTTCAGGCCGAACTTTCTTCCCGGGGGACCGATGGAAAAGCCGCACCGTCAATATCCTGTTTCGGGAAATTTGAAGTTCTGCAGAACGGAATCCCGGTTGTATGGCAGCGCACCAAAGCGGAGGAACTTTTTGCTCTGTTGGTGCTCAACGCCAATGCCTATGTCGGCAAGGAAGTTATTCTGAAAAATCTGTGGCCGTATTACGGGCGCGCAAAATCGCTCCCGATCCTGCAAACCTCAGTATGCAAGATCCGGAACGTACTTTCCGAGTGCAGAGAATGGGTCCGCCTGACCTATGCGGACGGGAGCTACGGCTTGTTCCTTGCCCCGGAAGTCGCGTGCGATTACCTCACCGTGAAAGACGCGGTACAGCAGTTTCGCGCGGAGGACCGCCGGACCTATCAAGCGGCTGAGGATGCCTGCTCTATTTTTCAAAAGGGTTTGCTTCCTCAAAGCGGTTATTTCTGGAGCGGGGATTATGAGGCCGGGCTGCTCGGCGGGCTGGCCGGCTGCCTGAGGCAGATAGCGGATTTCGCGCCGGAGGAAAAAGATACGGCGCTGGGCTTTCTGTCACAGCTCTAAAGTTCGGATGGTTGTCTGCTCCGGTCATTCTAACTCCCTGAACTTCGATCGCTCAGGAACGGTTCGTACATCATAAGCACGTGGTTCTCCGTGATGAATTCTTCACGGAGGCAATTGCCGTTCCCATGGAATACTTTTCGCCAAAGCTCGTTGTGTCTGGTGAACCCACCCCAGTACTCGCCCCGGATCGAATGGTTTTTCTCAACAATTTCGTACTGCAGATCCGGCGGCTGCGTGGAGCGCCACTCGCCGCAGAGCTTGTCCTTTTCCACCCGAACGCACAGTTGAAAATCCCTGTCCGTATCGTTGCGGATCATCAGGTCGACGTAGGGGTAAAAGCAGGTTGCTCCGCTTCCGAACGGCTGTGTGCGGTTGGAATCCGGGAATACATCGTAACCGTGATGGTGACGCTCAGTAACGGTCAAAGGCGTATGCAGAGTCATCCAGAAGATCAGATTCGACAGCTGACAGAGTCCCCCTCCGACGTCGGACGTCACTTGACCTCCAACCAGCACCATACCCGGCAGGTACCCTTTCCGGGCCGTCGGCTTTCCGATGACTTTCCAGAAACTGAAGGTCTCGCCGGGATGCAGCAGGATGCCGCTGACCTTTGCGCAGGCGAGGCTGAGATTGGTGACTTTATTATACTGGAGCTGCATCTCAAGCCCTCTGAGCTGCCGCAGCAGGGGCGTCGCATGAGAAAACTGAACTTCCGGCAAAAGAGTGTCCGAATGTTTCTTTGCAAACGGTCCGGAACGCTGCCAGCGTATGTACCGCAAAAGAGAAAAATAAACTGTTCCGGCTGCCATGCGCATTTTGGAACGCCGTTTTGCTCTCTCATTCATACGATCCATTTTTCTTCCCTTTCATGCTGAAAAACAGCATGCCGCCAACATCGGTCAGGTTCTTAAAAAGAGGGCGGAAAGCTGAGTCCTTCTTTCCAGATTCAGTTTTCTCAGAATCTTCGAAACAGCGTTTTTAACCGTACCCTCAGAAAGGAACAGCTCGTTGGCAATTTCCAGATTGCTTTTTCCCCCGGCAATCAGCTTTGCAATCTGCTGCTCCCGCTCGGTCAGGCAATTCATTGCGGGTGGCTCCGGTTCCTGCCTGCCGCTGAGCGCATGAATCAGTTTTGGGGTCACACCGGGGTCAAAGACCATTTTATTTTGGCAGGCGTTTTTAATGCTGCTGATGACCAGATCAATGTCGCTGTCCTTTAACAGATAACCGCTGATTCCGCTCTTGATGCCCTCAAACAAATATTCGTCCTCGTTAAATGTGGTGAGGATGATAATTTTAACGTTCGGGTATTGCTCTTTGATTCTGGCCGCCGCCTGAATACCGTCCATTTTGGGCATGCGCACATCCATCAGAATCACGTCAACCGAGTGACTGCTCAATTGCTCAAGCGCTTCAAAACCGGTTCCCGCTTCACAGACAATTTTTATTTCGGAATCAAGCGACAGAATCTTTTTGAGTCCCTCCCGTACGACAATCTGGTCGTCCGCAATCATAACCCGAATCAATTTTCAATTCCTCCCGGCAGCAGTGCTTTCATTGTGAACCCTTTGTTTTTTTCACTTGAAAAAGACACTTCACCGCCAACCTCGTTGACGCGTTCCGTAATTCCGTCCAGACCGTAAGACGGATGAATCTCCGCACAGCCGGAGCCGTTGTCTTTCATGACCATTTCGATGTGTTCATCCATACAGCGGATGGAAATCTGAATGGAACCGGCATTCCCGTGCCGGATACTGTTCGTAATCCCTTCCCGGATCGTTTTGAACAGAACCATCTTAATCTGGTTCGGAGCCGACTCAGCCCGGCTGTCGTAGTTCAGCCGTATGTTAATGAGCGCGAGTTCCCCGAATTTTTGAATAACGCGGTCTATTTCGTCTTTCAGGCAGATGGATTCGTCAAGTTTTCTGAGGCTGTCCACGCTTTCTCTCAGGTTCGAAACGCATTCCTTCAAAAGGATCTCAATTTCTTCAATCTGCTTTTGCCGTTCCTCCTCGCTCCTGCTCTGAATGGCTTTTAGATAACGCACGTTCATCAGCACGGCCATCAGGGAATGGCCGATGGAGTCATGCAGCTCCTGTGAGATATTGCCGCGCTCCTTTGCAATCAAATATTCGCGCTCTTCAAAGGAGTATTCAATCAGATCGGCATTTAATACCTTCAGCCGTTCCTGTTCCTGTTTCAGGTAGTGGATCACCGCGGAAATAAACAGGATGACCGCATACACGGCAGACAGCAGCAGAAATAGATGGACGTAATCTCTTTCATCATTGTGCTCTCCCAGCAGCCGGGCAAAGCACCAGAATGCGATAAATCCCGCATAATGCGTAGCAATCAGGGCTTTCAGCCTTTTTCCGCTCTGCGCGTGAAAAATATCGCCCATCAGGAAAAAATAATAGATCTGTATGGCGTTAAATTCCCTGTTGAGGGAAAGCAGCAAACATAAACTGATTGAAATCAGGGAGAAAGCAGTCGGGTGGCTCTTCACAGCCGGAATCACAAACCGGCCTACATCCAGAAGAATCAGCACTGCGATACAGAATAAGAGAGCTCCCGCGCGGTAAGGGTTCCCGGTGCAGAGCATAATTCCTTCGGCCGCCGTCACGGCCAAAAGCGTCAAACGGGCAGCCGGATCAACCCATTTGAAGATTTTAAGAATTCTCCGCATCCGTGCCCGCTCCTTTGTAAAAGATCCGTTCCCATTATACGGGTCATTATATCATAAAAGCAGGAAGATTCAATTTGTTTTGAGCAAAGCCGCCTTCGTATGTTACTAAAGTAATGCCCGGGGAGGTCTTTTGCCGCCATTTGTGACTTTCGGCACGTTTCCAAAGAAAACGAAATCTCTTAAAATAGAAGGTGAAAAGAAACGGAAGACAAGGAGCTGCCTCATGGATCATTTGAATCTGGCCACAACCCTGATTGTGATCGCCGCTTTTGTTTATGCAATTGCAAAACAGTTTATGGCAAAGCCTGTAAAGGCGTTTGGTTTTGCGATCATCCCGCTGCTTGCGCTGTATAAAGTCTTTGACTCATTGCCAAAGGCGGCGGTGCCGAAAAGCCAGATGACCGAATGCGCCGTCATGGCCTTTCTGGCACTTGCGGCAGCGCTCATTCAGGCATCCTTTACCGAGGTGTTTTATCAGGGCGATCGGCTATATATGCGCAGCAAACCCGTCGCGGTCATCACGTGGGCTGTTTATTTTTTGATCCGGATCGGCCTGCGATTTTTCTATCACAGCTCGGCATCCTGGATGATGTGGCTGGGTATGGCGGTCATTTTCGGGGCGCGCAGTTTTATTTTATACCTACGCTTCCCCGAGATCGGCAAGGCCCTATCGCAGCGTTTCCATATTGATCGATCAGCCGATCCGGAACAATACGGCAGAAGAAACGAACGCAGAAGGTACTGAGTGTTAATGTGATTAATGGAAGGTGAAAGTAAGAATGCAGCCGGTGAAAGAAGTCAGTAATGCGAAAATAAACCGTTGGAAATTCCTGTTGCTATGGATCTTTGTGGTCCTGTTCTGTATGATTCTCTTTACTTTTTTACATGAATGCGGACACGGATTTGGCGCCCGTCTGGAAGGCGCCCACATCAGTACTTCCTTTAACCGTACCGGCGACGTTGGGAAAAAACCGTCCGACGCTGATTTCCGTTCCAACCAAAATGAAGTAGGAACCGTTGATTCCAGCGGATTGCTGGGGCCGTTTGTCAATTGGACGTTTGCAGTTGTTTTCACGGTTCTTTTGATCACCGTTAAGAAAAAGAGCCCGCAAAAATCATTCCTGTTTGGTGCCTGCGCGGTTTCAAACGCAATCCTGCGTTTCCTGCCGATGCTATCCTTCTTTCTCAACGCCCCATTTTATCATATTCATCTGGAAGACGAAGTCGAATGGGGCGCAAGCTCCGTCTCTTCCATTCATTTTCCGATGCCGCAAATAGCCTTTGTCAATCTGACAAAACTGCATCCGATGCTTTTTCTGTCAAATCCGCTTTTCTACTTTTGGCCGTTTGTCTCCATGGCAATCTCAACGATTTGTCTGGTCGCGGCGTATCGGGAACTTTACCGCCAATTCACAGCCTACCTGACGGGCAAAATACTGAAACTGATCTTTCTTTTGGCTCCGATTCTGGCCACGCCGGTATGGTTCGCCATTATAAACGCATTGGACAATGCCTTCCGGCTTAACTGGTAGCTGAATATTCGGTCCTTCCTGTGCATTAACGATCCCCAAGTGAAAATAATAGCATGGAAAAGGGGGTTGAAAAATGGCTGAAAAAATTGAAGGCCGTGTAAGTTACCACGATTCCGTGGAAGAGATGGTAAAGAGAATTCGGGAAGACGGCTTGTCCAATGCATTTGACCGATATGCCCTGCAGGAAAAAATACGGTGCAAATTCTGTTTGGAAGGATTAAGCTGTCAGCTTTGTTCCGACGGGCCTTGCCGCATCAGTGAAAAAAGCGGTCAGACGAAGGGCGTCTGCGGAATAGGACCCGATGCTATGGCGATGCGTACGCTTCTTCTTCATAATATCATGGGAGCCGGAACGTACAGTCATCACGCGTTCGAAGCATTCCGCACCTTAAAAGAGACCGCGGAGGGGAAGACCTGCTTCAAAATTACAGATCCCCAAAAACTAAAATGGATGTGCGAAAAGCTTGGAATCAATACCAGCCAGGATGACAATCAGATGGCCGTTCAGCTGGCCGACTTACTGAATGCGGAAATGTCCAAAGGCCCTGATGAGCCGAACCGGATGGTGGAAGCCTTCGCCCCCAAAAAGCGGAAAGAAGTCTGGAAAAAGATCGGCATTGATCCGTCCGGGGTGATTCATGAAGAGCAAAACTGTGTCGCAAGCTGCCTCACCAACGTGGACGGAGACTATGTGTCCCTGGCAAAAAAGGCTCTCCGGCTGGGAATCGCGACGATTTATACCGCTCAGATCGGTCTTGAGATGGTTCAGGATATTCTGTATGGTACGCCGTCGCCGCACGAAGTCAATACCGACCTCGGCATTATGGACGGCGACTACGTGAATCTCGTCTTTAACGGGCACCAGCCGTGGGTGGGCGTTGCAACCATGCAGAAAGCGGAATCCGGTCAGATTCAGCAGCGAGCCAAAGAAGCCGGCGCGAAGGGATTGCGGGTGGTCGGTTCCATTGAAACCGGTCAGGAACTTTTACAGCGGTTCCCGATGAATCAGGTTTTTGTCGGGCTGATGGGGGATTGGCTCAGCATTGAGCCGCTGCTTGCGACCGGAACCGTCGATGTGCTTGCCATGGACGAAAACTGTTCTCCGCCTGCGCTTGATCAGTACGCCGAAAAATATCAGGCTGCGCTGGTCAGCATCAGCACGATTATCGGCGTGCCGGGGCAGAGCGAAGCCCTGCCGTATCGTCCCTGTGAAGCGGATCAAATGGCCGACCGGCTGATTGACATGGCAATTGAAAACTTCAAAAAGCGCCACGGCAAAATAGCCGTTCATGTTCCGGGCAAAACACAGAAGGCAGTCGCAGGGTTTTCCACAGAAGCGGTTTTAAGCGCGCTGGGGAACAAACTGGATCCGCTGGTTGACGTGATAAAGGCGGGGAAAATAAAAGGCATTGTCGCGCTGGCCAGCTGCTCCACCCTCCGGAACGGCCCTCAGGACTGGAATACCGTCAATCTCACAAAAGAATTGATTAGAAAAGATATTCTCGTTGTCAGCTGCGGATGCGGCAATCATGCGCTTGAAGTTGCGGGCCTGTGCGACACCGCCGCGGCGGAACTCGCAGGGCCGGGGCTGGAAGAAGTCTGCGGGCTGCTCAAGATTCCGCCGGTGCTCAGCTTCGGAACCTGCACCGATACCGGAAGAATTTCCATGCTTGTTACGGCCCTCGCCGATTTTCTGGATGTTGACGTGCCCCAGCTTCCCATTGCCGTTACCGCACCGGAATGGATGGAACAGAAAGCAACCATTGACGGAATTTTTGCGGTTGCATATGGCGCCTATACCCATCTTTCCCCGACGCCTTTTATCACCGGAGCGCCGAAACTGGTGAAGCTCCTGACCGAAGAGGTGGAGGCGCTGACGGGAGGAAAAGTTACCGTTGGGGACGACCCGGTTCAGGTTGCCAACGATCTTGAGTCGCACATTGTAATGAAGCGGAAAGGGCTGGGCCTCAGTTAAGCATAATCCTTTTTTTAGCGCTCGGGAAACAGGGCGCTTTTTCGTGCCGATCAGGAAAGCAGCGGTGTTTCATGGAGCTTTAAAAAATCTGTGATCCATTGGTTTACCTGTGTGGGATTGTCCTGATTGGAGTTGTGGCTGGCGTGCTGAACCATATGCAGCGTGCAGTTTGGGTCCTCTTGTTCCCAGGGCCCGGCAACCTTTCGAATGTTGCCTAACCGGTCATCTTCGCCGCAAAGAAGCAGAACCGGCTGGCGGAACCGGTACGCCGAGTCCTCATGCAGGCAGCTTCCTGCCATGTTGAGTATTACCTCAACGAAGGTCTGCTTATCCAGTTGCCGGAAGCAGTCATAGATATATTTTCTTACGCTCTCCGAATTTGCGCATGCCTCTGCGCTCTGACGGATTAGGGTTTCCCACGGATAAAGAGCAAACAGAAGCCGTGCGGATTTCAGCGCCAGTTTCTCCCCGCCGGTGAGTTTTCCCGTGTTCCTCGCGCAGTCGATCAGTACCATCCGGTCAACCAGACTGGAATATTGGTATGCCATTTCCTGAGCGAGATTGCCGCCCATCGACTGACCGATCAGAATTGCCCGGTTAATGGAGTACCGGTCAAACAGCTTTCGGCAATCGCTTATCATGTCGCAGAACACGAACTTTTTTCCCGGTTCCAGTTTGGAGAGTCCGTGCCCGCGTGCGTCCCACGCGATGATGTGATAGGTTGAATCAAACAAGCCGAACTGAGCTTCAAACATGGCGTGGTCCACACCCGCTCCGTGTAAAAAGAATACCCATTTATTTTCGGAGCCCTTCCGGTACCAGTAATGAACGGTGCAGCCAAGATTTGGAAAGGTCAGATGTTCCATGGTTTCCATTGGGAAATCCCCCCTATGCTCGTTAATCAGATTATAGATCCGCCGATGAATTTTGAAAAGGCCGATCCTCAGATTTTTATCACTCAGCAGCAAAACAGACCGATAGACCAGAGCAGCACGCGTAAACATCGGACTGTAAAACCGACGATGCTCACTTTGTGCGGTGTTGCTTAGAAAATTTCCGCCTGAAGATTGATATGGTTTCATGCATGAAGTATAATTAAAAATAAACGAATACTCCCTGCCGGGAACAGGTTCTGCATGAAATATGAAACGGGAAAGAAGAATATACGGTTCAGGAGTAGTTTATCGCGAAAGTGATTTTATTGCCGGGTGAATATAATTCATAGGAGGATATTATGCATCTGTTTAATGCCAGCTCCTTATTCAGCGACAGCGCGAACAAAGAAATAATCAACCTAGTTAATGA
>JAEWRF010000126.1 GCA_023460155.1 Bacillota bacterium
ACCTATATCGACCTCGGCGACAGCGACGAACTGTGGAAAAACAAGAATTTCGACGAAATCAGCAACGTCTACACCGATATTTTTGCTCTCCTTCACGCATTCTACGTGGAGAAGCGCTTCTATATGATTTACGGCAACCATGACATCATCAAAAAATACCCGCCCTTCGTGAAAAAGCACCTCAGCCGATACTACGACAGCCATGCGGACCGCTACGAACCCCTGTTTAAAGGCATCCGCGTGCACGAGGGGCTGATTCTGAAACACACCGGTTCACAGACAAAGCTTCTGCTGATCCACGGGCATCAGGGTGACCTGCTGAACGACACCCTCTGGCGGCTCTGCAGGTTTCTCGCGCGCACCGTGTGGCGCAGACTGGAATTTTTCGGCTACAAAGACCCGACGCGCGCGGCGAAAAATTATGAACAGCGAAAAAAAGTAGAGCGCAAAATCATCGGCTGGGTCTCGGAAAACCACCAGATCGTCGTCGCCGGCCACACCCACCGGCCAACCTGCCCCCCAAAAGGCGAGCCGCCGTATTTCAACGACGGAAGCTGCGTTCATCCAAACTGCATCACCTGCATCGAGATTGTGAACTCCGAGCTCACGCTCGTGAAATGGGACGTAAAGACCAGGGCGGACCGGTCCGTCTATGTGGACAAGGAACCCATCGCAAGGCCCCGGAAAATTGACGGCGAAATCTAAAGCAGCAGGTATTTGTAAACGGCTTCGACGTATTCTTCGATAATATCTTCCCGATTGTCGGTCGGATTTTCACACGCCAGCCGGTCATAAACGGAATCCATCAGATCGATTGTAATCATGAGCGCAGTACGCGGGTGCGTGACCTTCAGGTCATTGACCATGGGGCAGCGTTCGATCGACTCCAGCATCAAGGTCAGCGTCCGCTCCCGGATCAGATTCCTTTGCAGGGCAATCTGAGGATTTTCATAATTGAGCGCTTTCAGCTCAAACCGCAATTTCCCGGAATTCCCATAGGTCTTGAGAATATTCCGAATGAATTCGCGGAGCCAGGCTTTTCGATCCTTCCGATACTGCTCGGTTTTGCCGAGCTCTTCTTCAATCGTCTGAACGAACCGTTCGCTTTGCTTTTTGTAAACTTCCAGCAGAAGCTCGTCTTTGTCTTTGAAATAGAAATAGAAGCTGCCGATCGATACATTTGCAGCGGCGGCAAGTTTTTGAACCGAAGAACTAAAATATCCGCTTTGGCAGAAGAAGCCTTCTGCGGCTTCTACGATTTTCTGTTTCGTATTGGTGCTGCGGGTCTGCCTGAACTTGCTGGTAATCCTTTTCTTAGCCATTCCAACCCTTCTCCCTTATCCGTAATTTTAAGATACGGTTCTTTTTTTGTCAATAATTTCGAATGGATATTCGAAAAAGTATTGACAAGATAAGGAAACCGGCTATACTGGAATTCGAATGATTATTCTAATTTTGGTGCAGTCTTTTGTAAGGAGAAAAGATAGTATGGATTCTTACCGTTCGGAAGCATGGGACATTTTGCAGCACCTGTTCAAGGTGAAAAAAATTAACGATCACGTACTCCATTTCGCCGCGGAGCTTTCAACCGAGCTCGACTTTGTCCTGATGAAGCGTGCCGTCGATCGGTTGGCGGACGCTTTTCCCCTGATTCGCTGCGGGTTTGTGGAATCGTCGTCTCACCGCCCCGTCTGGGTCGACCGCGGCCACACCTCAGAGCAGATGGTGTCTCTGATTAAAACGGAGGATTCCCCGCGGACCGTACAAAGCTTTCTCTGTCAGGAAACCGATCTGGAAAACGGGCCGCAGCTCAAAATCGGCATCGTAAGGAACGGAGATGCCGACACTCTCTGCGTAATCATCAGCCATATGCTCTGCGACGCCGCAGGCTTTAAGGAAGTGCTCTACGCCCTGAGCAAAGCCTATACCGGTCTGGAGCATCGGGAAGAAGTACATATCGGTTCCCTGATCCGGGACCGGAGCATCGGGCAGATTCTGAAAAATTATCCCGTGAAGGACCGCCTTAAAATTTACGGTGCCAAAAACCAGCTGAATCCCCACGGGGACCAGAAGTTTGATTTGGAAGGGGATCTTTCGAACCCTTTTATTGAAATCAAAAAAATTCCGCAGGATGAATTCGGCTTATTGAAAAGCTATGCAAAAGTCCGTCAGTCCAGCATCAACGACATGATTCTGACTGCCTGTCTGCGCGTCCTGTTCCGCACGTTCGAATATGCCGCCCCCCTGCCCTGCGCCATCGACCTCAGAAGATTCCTTCCGAACCGTCAGGCGGGAGGCATCTGCAATTTAATGTCCAATCTCAGCTGCTCGATCGGCCCGGATATCGGAGACTGTTTTGAGAGCACGCTTTTAAAAGTAAAGCAGCAAATGGATGTTCAGAAAAACGATTGGGGAAGCATCCGGGACATTGCCCTTTTGGAAAAGCTTTTCACTGTAGTTCCCTATAAAGCCGCTTTCAATCTTATGAAAAAGCACTTTACGAATCCGCCGATTGCGCTGACAAATATCGGAATTCTCGCTAAAAGCAAGCTCGTTTTCGGAGAAGCCGTGATCCGGGACGCCTATATGACGGGTTCCATCAAATATGTTCCGAACTTTCAGGTTTCGGTCACCACGTTCGACGATCAGGCGACTCTTTGTGTCAATCTGTACGGGACCGAGGGCGACCGGCAAAAAGTAAAGGCATTTCTGAACGATTTACATGCTGAATTGCAGCAAGCGGTTCTCACCTCCTGCTAATGCCTGATACCCGAAATATTTGAAAGAGCCGAAGCAATCGCCTCCAATTGAAGGACACGATTTCTTCGGCTCTTTGCTGTGCAAATCGGGCTTAGAACCCGTATCCACAATTCAACGCCGCAGTATCGGCGGCAAATTTCTCACCGCTCCTGCATCTTTCATTTGTGAATCCAGGTCCTTATTCTCCGCGCCGGTAAACCTCTTCCCCGCCGAGATAGGTTGAAAGCGCGGTAACGTCCTTGATGCAGAACGGGTCGATGCGGAAAAGGTCCTCGCTCGCGACGACGAAGTCGGCAAGTTTTCCGGGCTCCAGCGTCCCCTTCAGGCTCTCCTCAAAGGACGCGTAGGCCGCATTTCTCGTGTACATGCACAGTGCGTCGTATACCCCGATGCATTCCTCCGGCCTCCAGCCTTCGGCGGGATGCCCGTCCGACGCGCGCCGGCAGACCACGGACCAGATTCCGTAGAACGGGTCGAACGGGTCCACCGGGGAATCGGAACTCCCCGTCAGAAGGAAGCCGCTGTCGAGAAAGGTCTTTGCGAGGTACGCGTTTTTGATCCGCTCCGGGCCCAGCCGCTCCGGCGCCCAGTCGAGGTCGCTTGTGATGAAGGGCGGCTGGATATCGAGAATCACCGGAAGCTCCTTCATCCGGCGGATCAGCTCGGGGCTGCAGCAGGTAGCGTGGATGATGCGGAAGCGCGGATCCGGCTTTTTGTTTTCAGCGTAAACGGTCTCCAGCGCCGTGACGACGTTTTCCAGCGCCCGGTCGCCGATCGCGTGGATTCCGAGCTGAACGTCAAGTTGGTAGGCCTTGCGGCACAGTTCCGTCAGCGTTTCCTGCGGGTAATACAGGATGCCGCTGTTCGAAGGATCGTCGCTGTACGGCTCCCGCAGAGCGGCGTTGTGAGAACCGAGCGAGCCGTCCGTAATAATCTTGTAAAAGCCGGTCTTGATCTTGTCGTTCCCGAAGCCGGTCCGCATGCCGAAGGACGGATAATCGTCGAAGGATACATAAGCGCGCAGCGGCAGTCTGCCCTGCTTTTCCAGCTCCTGATAAAGGCTCAGGTCCTCAAACATTCCGCCGAATTTCACCTGAATCGTGTGAACGGAGGTGATGCCGGAGGCGGAAACCTTCCGCGCGGCCTTCTCCAGAGCGTCCACCTTGCTTTCGAAGGAGGGGTAAGGGTCCGGCACGCAGTCCGTCACCGGAGAGATGGCTGTTTCGCGGAGGACTCCGTTCGGACGGCCGTCTTTATCCCGGTCCAGCACGGAGGGATCCGGAAGTTTATGTTCCGCGCCGCTGAGTTCCAGAGCCAGAGTGTTCACACAGGCCACATGCCCGCAGCATCGCTCCGCCAGAATGGGATGCTCCGTGCTGACGGCATCCAGCTCCTTTCGGGTCGGCATTTTCGGGTCCTGAAAATGCTCCTGATTGAAGCCGGAGCCGATAATCCACGTGCCCTTCGGAGTTTCCTTTGCCTTTTTCCGAAACGCTTCCTGAAGCTCTTCCATGCTGCGGCATCCCCGGAGGTCCACCTGAGAAAGCTGCACGGCGTAGGAATACAGGTGCATATGTGCGTCGGTAAAACCGGGGTAGACGGCGTACCCGCCCAGATCGACCGTTTCGCCGGTCTCAATCTTCCCGATTTCCTCATTCGTTCCGGCGGCGACGATCTTCCCCCCGCTCACCGCAAGGGCTTCGCAGACATCTTC
>JAEWRF010000127.1 GCA_023460155.1 Bacillota bacterium
AATCCCATCTGCATAGCCGGAAAGGATGCAAATTCAGCCGGCCAGTTTGTTGATCGGGTTTCTTCTTCTTTCTTCATCACCAACGAAGCGGCAAATCAAAGAGCAGAATTAAGATCAGGGAAATTTAATGTCGCAACCTGGAAAAAAGCCGCAGAGATGATGAGCTTATGGGGGCGGCAGGGATATTATAATTCAGACATTCTAAACTGTGATTACAGTGGCCTGATAAAAGAAATTGCTCAAGGTAAATCCGCATTCATTTTTTTAGACAACTCCGTAATTTTCGACGTGAAAAGGTTCAATCCGAAAAGTCAATTAAGCATGATGCCCATCCCGGCAGAACAGCATACGGATTCCCCTACTATGGTTGTAGGAGAAAGCATGGCACTTGGAATCTGGAAGGCTTCCGCCCATAAGGAGGCCGCACAAAAGCTTTTGGAATATCTCGCACAGCCGGCTGTTGCAGAGAAAATAGCGTCTTCAAACGGAAAGCCTTCCGCACTGACGAATGTAAAGAATTCGCCCGAGGTTTCCCCCTGCTATTTTAAGAACAAACCGGTGCGAACATTTCCTTACTTTGACCGTGAATATCTTCCGACTGGGATGTGGGACGTTCTGTGTTCTGTCGGCACTGATATTCTATCAAACAAGCCGGATGCCGTTAATCAATCCGCGGTTACGATGCAAAACAACTTCCGGGACAAATTCTTTTTCAACAAATCCTAATTTGTTTTTATTAAACTTCAAAAGTAACAGGCGGCAGAAAGATTAATTCTCTCTGCCGCCTGTTTTTTATATAATCACCAGTATTTATGCGCCTTCCCGCCCTACCGGATCACCACGGAAAAACGTTCATTTAAGTTGCAACCGTAGGTACGGTGGACTTGCTGACCCCGAACTTCTTCGCCACACTGCGGACGGTGGCTTTGTTCTGAACGATGTACTCGCCCAGCTCCACGGCGCGTTCCTCCACGATGCCTTTCACGGTTCTGCCCCTCCCCTAAAAACGATTCCGATTGGGGTGGGTTTTAGTACTGAGGCGGGCGGATTGCAGGCTAACACGGTTAAAAGCGGGTGCGTGCTTTTTTGTACTCCCCGTCACAGCCTGACATTTCCGTACGACAAGGAAAAGAGCGCCATGGACGCGGCTACGCCCATGACGCTCTTTTTATGGCACATATCTTTCCGAGTTATAGTCTATTGGGGCATATGGTCTGTTCGTTCCGCTGCGCCCACATCGGCTGTTGGCTTACCCTTTTTTATACAGATTATCATAATACGCAATGCGGTCCACTTTCGGCTGTGAATTTCCTCCCGCGAAATCGCAGGTCAGCCAGATATCCGCCAATTGTTTTGCGAGTTCAATCCCGATTACCCGTGCGCCCATGCACATGATCTGCGCATTGTTGCTCTTGCGCGCGCGTTCCGCCGAATAACAGTCATGACATACCGCTGCGCGGATTCCGGGCACCTTATTTGCCGAAATTGACATTCCGATTCCTGTTCCGCACATGAGGATTCCTCGGTCGGCTTCGCCGTGTGCAACAGCCTGCGCCACTTTTATGGCGACATCAGGATATAGAACCGGCCGCCCTTCGTATGTACCCTTGTCAATGATTTCATAGCCCTTGCCGGTCAGATATTCTTTTATTTTCTCTTTAAAATCAAATGCGGCTTCATCGCTGCCGATGATCAATTTCATAACAGCACCCCTATTCCGTTTAAATGCTTCCTGTAAAATTCATTTTCCTGCCCTGTCCTCTCACGCTTTTAGACAAAGCGGAATGATAAATTCTATTCAAAAATCAAACCGCTATTTGCGGCAATCCTGAGCCGCTTGAACCATCTTTCCGAAATTCTCGGCCTTGAGCCCGAAACGGCCGATGAAAAGCCCGTCGATATCCGGATACTTTATAAGTTCTCCCGCGCTTTCGGGGGTTACGGATCCGCCGTAAATAACCCTGACAGCTTCGGCTGCATCCGACCCGCAACTGCGGTTTACCTGCATCCGCAGGAACGCGTGCATGTCGTTGACATAATCAGGATCGGCTCCGGCCTGCTGCCCGATTGCCCATACGGGCTCATAGGCAAGAATCACCCTGCCTGCTTCCTCCTCCTGCAATCCGTTCAGCGCCCATTCCACCTGTGTCCTTAAGCGAAGCCGCGCATATCCGTTTTCCTTGTCTTCCTTGGTTTCTCCAATACAGATTACCGGCACCATCCCGTACTTTAAAGCGATCTTCACTTTGCGGTTCACCATCTCATCCGTTTCATGGAAATAGGCCCTGCGCTCGGCATGTCCAATTTCGGCATACGTGCAGCCAATCTCCCGCAGCATTTGCGCGGGAACTTCACCCGTATAGGCTCCGGATTCCGCAAAGCCGAGGTTCTGCGCTCCCCATCCGATGCCGGTGCCCTGGAAAACCTCAGCAAGCTTAGGGATCAGAGGAAAAGCGGGCAAAAAGAAAATCTCGACCTGACTGATTCCGCCGACACATTCCGCCATCTGCTTAGCCAGCAAAGTGCCGTCCTCAATGGAACTGATATGGTTTTTCCAGCTTGCGCCGACAATCATCCGCCTCATTGGGCATCCGTCCTTTGGGCTCTTTCCATTGCCATTCTGCCGTATTCCGCCAGCACGCGCGTAGACTCAATCATGCTTGCGCCGTTTGCGATGCCTTTTCCGGCTATGTCAAAGGCTGTGCCGTGATCAACGGAGCTGCGCATGAACGGAAGCCCCAGCGTAAGGGTAACCGACTTTTCAAAATCCAGCGTCTTGCAGGCGATATGTCCCTGATCGTGATAGAGGGAAAGGATGCAGTCATATCTGCCCTGTTTGCCGAGGTTGAACACGGAATCCGCCGGAACAGGCCCGACTGCGTTGATGCCAAGTCTCTGCGCTTCTTCCACTGCGGGAATTAGGCTGGTGATCTCCTCCGTGCCGAACATTCCGCCCTCGCCGCCGTGCGGATTAAGAGCCGCAACCGCAATTTTCGGATGCTCAAAGCCGAGCTTGATAAATTCCGTGTTGATGTTGCGGATCATGCGCAGCACGTTTTCCTTATTTGCATAATCGATGGCATCTTTCAGGGATTTATGGCGGCTGACGAAAAATACGCGCAGTTTGTACACATTAAACATGGTGAGCGCATATTCGGCGTGAGTCAGATCCGCGTAGATTTCGGTATGCCCGATAAAATGGATATCGGCGGCCTTCAGCGCTGCCTTGTTGATCGGTGCAGTCGAAACGGCGTCAATCTCTTTCGCGAGGCCCAATTCGATGGATTTTTTAATATAATCGAAAGCCATCGCTCCGGCTTTGGCCTGTACCTTACTGAATTCGATGCCTGAGGCGTCGTAATTACCGGGATCCAAAACGTCAATCGTCCCGAATGAAAAGAGCGCTTCCTTCGGTGAATTGATTCTGTGGAAAACAGGGGATAAGTTCGAAAGTTCAGCCGCTTTGGAAAGAATCTCCACATTTCCGATGATAAACGGCTTGCATACGTCATAGATCATTGGGTTCATCAGAGTTTTTACGGTAATTTCCGGCCCTATCCCCGACGGATCCCCCATCGTAGCTGCGATAACCGGCCTGATTGTTTCCATATTCATTCCCTCTCTTTCCGTTCGTCAAAAAGTCTGTTTACACATTGAATCACCGTGTTTTTTTCGCCTGTCAGACCGCCTTTTCCGATCAGCGAGAGCCCGGTGAACGGCCCGCCGACCAGCCTTCCCTGATCGGCCTGAGGAATGACATAGTCGACCAAATCGATTCCTTTGGCGTCCAGCATTCCGCAGACGTTCGCCATGACGTCCCCTCCCGTCAAATACATCCCCGTCACCTTGTCTCCGGCTTGGTCCATGGTCTCCCTGACAATTCTGCCCAGACACCTCGCTATGTGGTCGGAGGCGTCGCATTCCCCGGAACCGTGAAGGGAATAAAGACCGGTTAAATCAATCAGCTGCCCTGTCAGAGTGGTTTCAAATGCAATGACAAGCACGCGCGGTGCGGTGTCCGACTTCAAAAGTTTCACCGTTTCGCTCACGGCATCAGCAATTTCCCTGTCGCATTCTTCCCTTCCAGAGATAAGCGGGGGCACCTTAACCGGAACGGCCGTAGTACCGGGAACCCGCAGCAGGGCGTTCATCTGTTTTGTCGTAACCGGCGTAGCGCTGCCGGCCACAACCAGGGCAGTTCCCTCGTCGTCCGATTCCGGCTGCATGCGGATCCGCCGCTGTTTCGTCTGCCGTGCCTCCGCCCAGCCCCGGGATGACACCATCCGCTCGGTAAAAGGGCCGGGATCGACGGAGATCGTTTTCCACTCCATCTCAATAATCGTCTCGGCGATCATTTCAATATCATCCACCGAGGTCGCGTCGATCAGCAGGATTTCCACACCGGCTTCCCTCTTTTTCCGCATGGAAGCCCGCAGGCATTCCTTTCCGCTGAGAAGTTCGCCAAGCCCAATAGACCCGATTTTGCGTCTTGTCTGAGCGGCGAGCAAACGGGGAACAAAAGATTCCCGCACCGGTGTTTTTACATCGTTTGCCACCGATGTTTTTGACAGCGGTATCCCGTTGATCAGCGAATAACCGCCGACCAGTATTCGATTGGACTGCGGCATGGCAGGCACCATTACGGC
>JAEWRF010000128.1 GCA_023460155.1 Bacillota bacterium
CCTTTCGACAGGGCGGAAAGCCCACTCTGAACGGTGGGCATCGCCTCATTCAGGCTGCCGAGCAGCTGCGACAGATCCTGCGAGCCTGTCTGCACCGAATTCAGCGAATCATTGATCCCGCTCATGGAGCTGTTGATTTTGATTACGGCGTCCTTGAACTGCAGGATAGCATCGCGGTTCGCGTCGGCGTCCTTTCCGACGGAGTTCAGCGAGGAGAACAGGGTGGCGTTCATCGTCTGAAGGAAATTGTCGCGTATCTGCTGCACCAGCGTGTTCTTGGCCGATTCCGTGATTTTTCCCGCAACCGGGTTGACCTTGGTATCCACTTTATAGATAATCTGGGGCTTCTGCGGATTTCCGGAAAGCACGGTCAGGAACTTCGAGGAGAAGTCCTCCGGAATCTGAATTTCCGCGTAATAGGTGCTGTCGGCAAGGCCCAGATCGGCGTCGCGGGCCGTTGTAAAGATCCATTTGATCTTGTTGTTTTTTTTCAGCTTCTCTACCACATCGGAGCCCACATTCATGCTTTTTCCGCGGTAGGCGGCGCCTTTGTCGCTGTTGACCACCGCCAAGGGAATATCCGACGTGTTGTCGTAGATATTCCAGCAGGCCTGGATGTTGATCCAGGCATAAAGTGACGGAAGGACGCACAGTCCGGCTACAACAATCAGGGCCACGGGATTCCGAAGGATACGTTTCCAGTCATTCCGATAGCTTTTCAAAATAAGGTGAAAATTCATAGGGCTGTGTCACACCTTCCCGGTTTAAAACAAATCCCCTTGCGGGCCCTTCCTGAAACCGGCGCCTGATTTGCCCGAAACTGGAAGTTCAGTGTTAATTATAACATCCCGCCGCGGGGAAAACAATTCCGGTTTCTCTTCTGAAGACCGCATTCTTACGGCAAAAAAGGAGCGCCTCAACCCCCGTTTTGCAGGCCCGCTGACGCAGAAAAAGCAGCAGTCTTTGCAGCATAAAGCTGCAAAGACTGCTGTTTTATAATGCATGTTGAATAATTCTGGAAAACTGAACGGGCTTATTTCGCGAGGAGCTTTTTTAGGTCATTTTCCGGCGTGCTGATCGGTGCGATGCCGTAATTTGCGACCAGGTAATTCAGGATGTTCGGGGAAAGGAACGCCGGGAGCGAAGGCCCGAGCAGAATGTTTTTAATGCCGAGGTGCAGCAGCGTCAGCAGGATGCACACGGCCTTCTGCTCATACCACGAGAGAACGAAGGAAAGCGGAAGCTCATTTACGCCGCAGCCGAAAGCCTTCGATAGAGCGACGGCCACCTCGATGGCACTGTAGGCGTCGTTGCACTGCCCCATATCCATGATGCGCGGAAGTCCCGCCACGGTGCCGAGGTCAAGGTCGTTAAAGCGGTACTTGCCGCAGGCGAGGGTCAAAATAACGGAATTCTCCGGCGTCTGCTTCACGAAATCCGTGTAGTAATTCCGCCCCGGTTTCGCGCCGTCGCACCCGCCGACCAGGAAGAAATGGCTGATCTGTCCGGCCTTTACGGCTTCGACAACCTTGTCGGCAACGGAAAGAACGGTGCCGTGCCCGAAGCCCGTCATGACCTGATCGCCGCCGTTAATGCCCGTCATGTGATGTTCTTCGCTGTAGCCGCCAAGCTCCAGCGCCTTTTCAATCACGGGCGCGAAATTTTTGTCGTCCCCAATATGCACGAGCTCCGGATAGGACACGACCTCCGTTGTGAAAACCCGGTCCGCATAACTCGGTTTCGGTGGCATCAGGCAGTTCGTTGTGAAAAGAACCGGCGCGGGAATGTCCGCAAATTCCTTCTGCTGGTTCTGCCATGCCGTGCCGAAGTTTCCTTTGAGCTGCGGGTATTTTTTCAGTTCGGGGTAAGCGTGGGCGGGCAGCATTTCGCCGTGGGTGTAGACGTTGACTCCCTTCCCCTCGGTCTGTTCCAGAAGCAGCTTCAGGTCGCGCAGATCATGCCCGCTGATTACGATGAACGGACCTTTTTCAACAGTCAGGGGAACGGCGGTCGGCGCCGGAGTGCCGTAGGTTTCCGTGTTGGCTTTGTCAAGCAGTGCCATGCACTTCAGGTTAACCTCGCCCGTTTCAAGCGTCAGCGGAAGCAGGCGGTCGGCCGTGTCTTCGTATCCGATGGCAAAAAGTGCGCGGTAAAAGAAGCTGTTGACCTCACGGTCGGTATAGCCCAGCACCATCGCGTGGTAAGCATAGGCCGCCATGCCGCGGAGCCCGAACAGGATCAGCGATTTGAGTGAGCGGATATCCTCCTCGGCGTGCCAGACTTCGTTCATGTCATAGTCGTCGTTGCGGGAGCAGGGGGAACCGCACTCGCCGCAGCGCGGCACCAGTTTTTCCTTTTCCGCATGGATACGGCCGATCATTTCCCGCAGGGCTTCGCTGTTGAAATTCACGTTGGTGATGGTGGTGAAAAGCCCGGCGAGCATTGCATGATCCGTGCTTTCCGAAGCTTTCTCGCCGCTCCCGTCAAGCGCGCGCGCAAGGCCGATCAAGGCCCCCGTCAGCTCATCCTGAAGTCCTGCGACATCGGCGGTCTTTCCGCAGACTCCGGCTTTTCCCGTACACCCCGTGCACCCTGCGGTCTGCTCACACTGGAAACAAAACATTTCGTTCATTCCTAAAATCCTCCCTATATTGTAATTATAAGAGCCGCTTTTTCAATCCAGGATTTCTCCGGTCGCGGAAATCGTCACCACCTGCCACGGGATCATTTTTCCGCTGCGCTGGAGCGCCGTTTTCACCGCATGTTCAATCCCGCCGCAGCAGGGCACTTCCATTCGCACAACCGTCACGCTTTTAATTTCGTTATTTTTCAGGATTTCGGTAAGTTTGTCCGCATAATCGCCGTCGTCCAGCTTCGGACATCCAATCAGGGTAATATGGTTCTTAATAAACCGCTCATGGAAATCCGCGCGGGCATACGCCGTGCAGTCGGCCGCGATCAGCAGCTTTGCCCCGGCAAAATACGGCGCCTGTACCGGCACCAGTTTGATCTGCACCGGCCACTGGGAAAGCTGCGAAACCGAGCGGCACTCCGCGGAAGGGACTTCGGCTGCTGCCGGTTCCCGCCGGATGGCGTGTGCGCGGCTTCCCGGGCATCCGCCGGAAAAGGCCCCGGCCTTTTCGGCCTTGCTTTTCATGACCGCCTGCTGATTGTATTCGGCCGCCTCGCGCTCCGTAAACGTGATGGCCCCGGTCGGGCAGGCAGGCAGACAGTCCCCGAGCCCGTCGCAGTAATCGTCGCGCATGAGCTTCGCCTTGCCGTTCACCATCCCGATCGCGCCCTCGTGGCACGCCGCCGCGCAGGCTCCGCAGCCGTTGCATTTTTCTTCGTCGATCTGTATAATTTTACGTTTCATCCGTAGTTCCTCCCTTGCTTTTCTGGCGATAGTATAATACAATATTTAAAACAAGTATGTTGTAAAAACAACAAGTAAGGAAGTTTTATGGAACAAAATGATTTGTCCGTATGGAAGCGGTCCAAACTGTTCAGCGGGATCGACGAGAAAGAGCTCGGCGCCATGATTTCCTGCCTTTCTGCGGAAAGAAAGAAATACAAAAAAGGGGAATATATTCTTCGTAACGGCGACTCGTCCGGTTCGATCGGACTTGTGACCGCCGGGAGCGCGGACGTAATCAAAGAGGATTATTGGGGAAACCGGAATATTGTGGCCGCGATCCCGCCGGGCGAGACGTTCGCCGAAAGCTACGCCTGCGCGGGCGGCGTTCCGCTCGGCGTCAGCGTACAGGCTTCACAGGGCTCGGAAATTTTACTGATGAACATTCAGAAAATCCTGACGACCTGCTCCTCCGCGTGCGCTTTCCACGTTCGACTGATCCGGAATCTGGTGTCGCTTCTGGCCTCGAAGAATCTGATGATGAACGAAAAGCTGACGTACCTTTCGCAGAGAAGCACGCGGGAAAAGCTGCTCTCCTATCTTTCCGCGGAGTCCATGCGTCAGCACGCCTCCGCCTTCTCCATTCCCTTTGACCGCCAGCAGTTGGCCGACTATCTCTCTGTCGACCGCAGCGCGATGTCGAACGAGCTTTCGAAGATGCGGAAAGAAGGCATCCTCCAATATGAAAAGAATCATTTTGTGCTGCTGCAATCTATGAATCTGGAATAAAACTGCTTGCTCTGATTTCTATTTGACCGCCTTGTCAAGATCATGAAACGAGGTAAAAGAGGTGTGAATTCTGCAACAATATAATTCTTCGCGAAAAGTTCTACTCAACAAGGGATTATTTAAACTGTTTGACCTATATCCAATCACTCGTTGAATCTGGTGATTATGACGTTATTAAGCAAACCTGTAACTTAGACAATGTGAAAGATTCGGACGGCAATTGGATTGATGATATAATATTGCATACGATTCGTTGTAAGAAGTGCGGACAAAAGTATACATGCTTAGATTGAATTGATGCCTTGCACAAAAATGAAAAGGGCATCCGCTCAAAGCGGATGCCCATAATATTTTGGTCCCGTGTAACGCCCGGGTTAACGACTGCTGCCTGCTTTTGTTGGTTAGTCTATGGTACAGTTCAAAATGACTTCAACGCCGAAATTAATGCCTTCGGTTTAGCGCGAAAAGATAGGCTCAGTTGGATATTTCCAACTTTTGAATCATACCACATCTGATTCGATTTGTCAAATAAATTTCCGAAAACCGCCGGTTTACGCCGCGCGCTCCTGCCGGATCACGTCGGATTCCTGCACCCGCAGAGAAATTCCGGCCGCCGCGATCATCAGGGCAAGCAGCAGGGTCAGCGGAAGCGCCATGGATCCGTTCGGCGCGCGCATCACATACAGCATAAGAATAAAAACAACGCCAGAGACCTGCCCGGAACCCATCAGCAAGCCGTAGGAGGTGCCCTCCGGCACGGGGTAAGCGACCTCCGTGCCGAACTGAAAAATCAGCGGCCCCGCGCCCATCAGGAAAAAACCGGCGAGAGCGGAGGAAGCGACAAGCGCCGCATAGCTGCTCAGGTAAGAAAGCCCCGCGATACCGAACAGGGACGCGATGACGGAAACGGAAAGAAAGATGCTGCGCTTTTTCATCCGGTCCGAAAGGAGCGGAATGACGACGGCGCCGAACAGCCCGCCCACGATGATGACGCCGCCGAGCAGTCCGCTCTGGTCGGAGGAAAATCCCCGCGCGTTCAGCATATCCGAAAGGCAGGTCAAGAGCGCGTTAAATACGCCCAGCGCGATAAAGACCACCGTAAGCAGCCGTATAAAATTGCGGTTCTTCCAAAGAGCTGAACTTTTGCGGAAGGAAAAGTTATCGTTCACTTCCCCGCGCGGCCCGGCGGGAACCTTCGGCTTCTCCTTGACGAAGATGAGAACCAGCAGCGCGGACGCGACGGATAGGTAACCGAAAATCCGGAGCATCCCGCCCATGGAAAACGCCTGATAGAGCTGCGGAGTCGCAACCATCGCGACGATGATGCCGACATAGCCCGCGATGGAAGCGATTCCCGAGGCCGTCGCCCGCTCGTTGACCGGAAACCAAACGGCAGCCAGCTTAGTGATCGGATTGAGCAGGAAGGGCTGAGCCACCGCCATACCGACCTGCGCAACGACAACCAGCGCAAAGTTATCGGCAAAAGCGCCGCGGAGCAAGCCGAACACGGCGGTGACTACGGCGCCGAAGAGGAAACTCGCGCGCAGTCCTTTCCGGTCCGCCAGCATCGCGGCCGGCATGGAGAGCAGAATGTAGATAATCATATAGCTCATGGATAAAAACGCGATGCCCAGTGCGGATGTGTGGTAGTAGGCCACGGCCTGCGGAGCAATGGCGGAAAAAGTCAGCCAGAAGATCTGAGTAATGGCCAGAACCGGAAAAACGCAAAATAAAACGACCCATCGGTACGGGCTTGCTTTATATTGCATAGAATCATCTCCTCTTTTCCAGGAATGCGGCGGCTCCGCTTCGCATTTCCGGCCTGCAACGGAAACGAGCGGAAAATCTTATGGGAATACGCGCAAAAAGGGCACCGGTCTTTTAAACCGGCGCCCTTGCCATTTTTCATATTCCCCGCATAACTTTCAGGTGAGTGACTGCTCATTACGGTCATTTTAATCATCTGTGAGGCTTTTGTCAACCAATTCTGCAGTTTCGGAAAAAAATAAAGCAAATCGCAGCAAAACCCGATGAAAATAAAGTTAAGCGGAAAAAGCGCCTTTCATAAACTTCATCGTCTGCTCCACAATGTAATCTTCCTCATTCAGGGCGAATTCTCCTCCGTAAAGTTTAAACCGCTCCTGATAATACCCGCAGGAAAAAGAATACTGCAGCATCATGAACAGGTTGTCCAGCAAAAACGGGAAAATGCGGAGATCGCAGTCCGGGCGGATGACGCCTTCCTCCTTCCCCTTGAGGATCGCGCGGCAGTAAAGCCTGTGGGAATATTCCTCCATCTCGCTGACGACCTGGCGCTCAATCGTCGCTTTGCTTGGCGCGGTCATCTCGAAATACAGCTTCACGTAATTCGGATGTTCGTGGGACTCCCGGATAATCCGCCGCAGAATTTTTTCCACCGTCACAAAAAAAGGGTCGCTTTCCAGTACGACTTCCTGAAAAGCGTCGATCAGCAGCTGCGAACCGTATTGTACGACCGAAAGGAACAGGTCCTCCTTGTTTTCAAAATACTGAAAAAGGCTGCCCACGCTGATGTGGGCGGCTTTCGCAATTTTATTCGTGTTGGCGCTTTCATACCCGTGCTCCGCAAATTCATCGACCGCCGCCTGAATCACGCAGTTTCTTTTTTCTTCCGGGATTTTTCGAAAAAGTTCCGTCAATTCCGTTCCTCCCATCGCCGGGCTTTCTGGTATTTATTGTAGCATACAACATTTTTTTTGACCAGCAAATTATCTTCCGTTCGGCCAAAACGGGATATTGACAAACCGGCCGGAGGCAGGTATAATCATACGCAATGAGTGACTGCTCACTTTCTTACGGGAGCTTATTTCCGTTCCCCTACCTGCAGGGAAACGGCGGTTCCCGGAAATTTTAAGCATGGCAACGGCGCCGGTGGCTTACTGCTACCGGTGCCGTTTTTTGCCTGCTGATGCCGGAAAGTGAGGAAACATTATGGGTACCTGTGCCGTTAAGGAAGACCTGATTCTGACCGAAAGCGAGGAGGAATGCGAACGAACCCCCACGGAAGGGGCACAGACGTTTCAGCTGCTCAAGGAGCATTTTCGCGATGTCGCCCAAAGGGCGCTTCCTCTTTGGGGGTACCCGGAGGACTCCGAGCTGACCCTGCTGAACATCACGGAGAACGCAACCTACAAGGTGGAGCACCCGGGCTACAATACGATCGTTATGCGCGTCCATCGGCTGATCTATGCGGAAAAGGATTCCATCCGGACGGAAATTGCCTGGCTGCTCAATCTGCGCAAAAACACGGAGCTGAATCTTGCCGAGCCGCTGCCGGCTCTGAACGGCACCTATGTGCAGACCGTATACACGCCCGCGTTGAAGGAAGCAAGGCACGTCGTCTGCTTTTCGTTCGTCCGGGGCAAAGCGCCTCGGGATTCCCACGACGACACCGGCTCAATCAGCGGGATCGCCGTCATTCTCGACAAAATGCCGAAGAAGATCACGATTCCGGTTTTCCGCTTCGCGGCGGCCGCTTACGACCGCGTCAACCGGCTTTTCCCTCCCTCGAAAAATTCGCTTACCGGGGAAGATGCCGCAATGTACCGCAAGCTCGGAGAAATTGCGGCCGTTCTTCACAGCGCTGCCCGGCAATGGACTTTTCCCGGGTTTTACAGCCGCATCGAGTGGGATTGGGACGCAACCTTTTCAGATGGCTGGAACAACTTTTACGGGGCGCACTACCGCGAGCTGACGAATATGCTCTCCGCTTCCGACATTGCGGCAATCGACGCGTGCGCCGCGCTGATGAAAAAGCGCCTGCTGGCCTACGGCAAATCGCCCGACCGCTACGGGCTGATCCACAGCGACCTGCGCATGCCGAACCTTTTGCAGGACGGCGGCAAAATCTCGGTGCTCGACTTTGACGACTGCGGCATGGGCTGGTACATGTACGACATCGCGGGTGTGGTCGGGTTCATGGAGCACCGCCCGGACCTGCCGAAAATTCTCAGCGTCATTGCGGAGGGATACCGGTCACGCGCGAAGCTTTCGGAGGAAGATGAGCGGGAAATTCCCACGTTTGTCATGATGCGCCGCATCGGGCTTTTGCAGGCAATCAGCTATCACCTCAACAACACCGCCGCCGGCAGCAACGAAGCTGCGGAGCTGACCCCGGAAATTCTGGCTTTTTACGCAAAGGGCACCGCCGTGCTGGCCAAACGGTACATGAAAAAGTTTCGGGATGTGCCGCTGGCGGCCCGAAAAAACTGAGAGGAGAAATTGCTGTGAGCAAAATAAATCAGGAAATTTACAATAAGGCCGCCGAGGTATGGAATCCATCCCGCGTCGAGCTATTCCGCCACTACGGGCTCGACATTGTCTTCGGCGAGCGCGAGGGCTACTGCTTCAAGGATCTGGACGGCAGGAAGATCATCAACATGCACCTCAACGGCGGCGTGTTCAACCTCGGCCACCGGAATCCGGAGGTCAAACAGGCGCTGATCGAGGGCGCGGAAAAATACGACGCCGGCAACCACTACTTCCCTTCTCAGGTAAAAAACGATCTGTGCGAGGCACTGCTTGCCATTTCGCCGGATTACATGAAATACGTCAACGTCAGCAACGGGGGCGGCGAGTCCATCGACGCAGCCGTAAAATTCGCGCGGCACGCAACGAAACGGAAGCGCGTCGTCAGCGTGCACGGCTGTTTCCACGGCGCGACGGGAATCGCGCTGGAAGCAGGTTCTCCCGAAATCTCCGGGTTCTTCAACATGGCTCCCGATCCGGAGCTTTACACACAGGTTGATTACAACAATCCGGAGCAGATGGAGGCCGTTCTGAAGAAAAACGACACGGCCTGCGTCCTGCTGGAGAGCCTTCCCGCAACAAGCGGCTTCCCGATTCCGGATGACGGTTACCTCAGAACCGTCGGCGAGCTGGCGCACCGCTACGGCGCGCTGTACATCGCGGACGAGGTGCAGACGGGCCTGCTTCGCAGCGGCGACATGTGGTGCGCCGTCGGCTACGGCGCCGAGCCGGACATGATCGTGACGGGCAAGGGGCTTTCGGGCGGGTATTACCCGATGTCCGCCGTCATCATGAATGAGGAATCCGCCCAGTGGCTCCGCGACGACGGATTTGCCCAGACCTCCTCGTTCAATTTCTGCGAGCTCGGCTGCTATGTCGCAACCAAGGTGCTTGAGATCATCCGCCGCCCGTCCACGAAACAGAACGTTGACCTCCTCACGGGAGTTTTCAGGGAAGGTCTTGCCGAAATCCAGAAAAAGCACCCGAAGTTCTTCACGGGGATCCGCCAGCGGGGCGTCATCATGGGACTGGAAACGGCGCATCCGCAGGGCTCCACGGCGCTGATGTCCGCCCTCTACAAAAACGGCGTATGGGCGATGCGCGCCAATTTCGACCAGCGGGTTCTGCAGTTCAAGGCTGGCCTTTTGATGGAGGAAAGCCTCGCGAAGGAAGTTCTGGAAAAGCTGGATACCGCCATGGACGAAGCGGCGCAGATGTGCAGCCTCGCCGAATAAAATTGGGCTAAACCCGCCGGGAGTTTCTCTTTCCGGCGTTCCAGGCCTCCGCCAGCAGGGCGGAGGCCTTTTTCGGATCGTCCGCTTCGCAGACGGCGGACACCACGAAAAAGCCGCCGACCCCGGTTGCGGCAAGCTGGGGGAGATCGGCGAGCTTGACTCCCCCGCCCACCACGACCGGAACGGGGCTGAGTTCAGCAAGCCGTGCCAGCTCCTCAAAGCTCCGGGTGATCACCTTCCCGTCCGTATCGAGGCCGCAGTCCGGTTTGGTCGCGGTTTCGTGCAGCGGCCCGGCGCCGAAATAATCGATCGGGCCGACATCCGCCGTTTTAATGTACTCAAACAGCTCGTGCGTCCGGGCAGAAAGGCCGACGATTGAATCCGGGCCCAGATATTCCCGGCAGACCGAGGCCGGAATATCGGACTGCCCGACGTGAATTCCGTCCACCCGGACCCCCTGCTTTCGCGCCGCCAGAACAACGTCCAGCCGGTCATCCACCAAAAGGGCGACCCGCTCCGTTTTCCCGGCTTCGGCAATCGCGTCGGCAGAGCGGCGGGTCAACTCGATCAGTTCGGAGGCCGAAGCGACCTTGGAACGAATCTGTACGCAGGTAAACCCGGCTTCTACCACGCTTTTTACAATCTCTTCCACGGGCCGATTCTTTGTGTTTTCCGGGCCGATCACGAGATAGGCCGAAAGATCAAAATTATTCCGATCAGCCATTTTGCCCTCCTAAAATTCCGTTTACCTTATCGACTTTCGCGTGCATCATATCGGTGAAGCCGGGGCGGATATCCGCCTTGAGGACCACCTCCGTGCGGATTCCCTTTTCAGCCAGCACGAACGACGCGTCCTTCACGACCTTCATCACTTCGTCCCACTCGCCCTCGATTTCGGTAAACATCGAAGTGGTGCGGTTCGGCAGTCCCGATTCCCGGATCACCCGGATGACCTCGGCCACCTCGGGCGCAAGCTCGTCGCCCACGCCGCAGGGCGCGATGGCGACGGCAATCAGTGTATTCATTCTAAAACCTCCTCCAAATCGAACGGATTTGCGGCAATGTCTTCGGCGGAAGCCTGATACAGCTCGTCGAGGAACGCGGTCTGAAAGCTTCCCGGGCCGGTTACCCGGCGTTCCGCGCGGCTCCCCGCAAGATTGTACACAGCCGAAGCGGTCAGCGCCGCGATGAACGGGGATGCAGCCGCCGCAAAGACGGCCACGACTCCGCCGAGGGAACAGCCGGCTCCGGTGATTTTCTCCATAAAATGCGAGCCGCCGTAGGACAGCGCCGCAGCGGAGCCGTCCGTAATGAAGTCCGTCTTTCCGGAGACAGCCACGGCCCCGCCCGTCCACCTTGCAAGCGCCGCTGCTGCGGCCTTTGCGGCGGCCACGGAGTCGGTGGCATCCACCCCGCGGACGTTGGACTGCCGCGAACCCCCGTCCAGTTCCCACAAGCCGGCCAGCGCGAGAATCTCCGAGGCGTTGCCGCGGATTATGCTCGGCTTGTACTCCTTAAACTGCCGGAGCAGTTCGGTCCGGAGCGACCCGATGCCGACCGCCACCGGGTCGAGAACCCACGGCTTGCCCAGCTCGTGCAGGACCTTGGCCGTACGCGGCAGAGTCTGCTCATAGATTGGGAAAAGTGTCCCGACATTGATGTAGGCAGCGCCCCCAGCCCGCGCCAGAAATTCGCCCTCGTCGGGCAGGTAAACCATAGCGGCCGATCCGCCGACAGCAAGCTGCGCATTTGCCACAAAGTTGATCGTTACGGTGTTCGTAATGGAACCTGCCATGGGGTTCGTCCGCCGGACGGTTTCCACCGCCTGGATGATCTGTTTTTCTACTTCCTTTTTCTCAGTCATTCCCCTGCTTCCTTTCGTTCAGCTCCACGTCCAGCCCCTCCAGAATGCGGTTCATGGTGCGCACCGCGCACATTTTTCCGCACATGGAGCAGCTGTGCCGGTCCTCCGGCGGAGTGCTTTCAAAATACGTCCGCGCTTTTTCCTCATCCAGCGAAGCCTTGAAAATCTCCTCCCAGTCAAGCTTTCTTCGGGCCTCGCTGATGCGGAAGTCGGCTTCCCGCGCGCCTTTCACCCCATTGGCAAGATCCGCCGCGTGCGCCGCGATTTTGGAGGCGATAATTCCCTCGCGGACATCGCCGAGATCCGGCAGGCGCAGATGCTCGGCCGGAGTCACATAGCACAGAAAATCCGCGCCGTTCGCCGCGGCGATAGCCCCGCCGATTGCCGACGTGATATGGTCGTAGCCGGGCGCAATATCCGTCACGAGCGGGCCCAGCACATAGAAGGGAGCCCCGTGGCACAGGCGCTTTTCCAGCTTCATATTGGCGGCGATTTCATCCATCGCCATATGGCCCGGGCCCTCCACCAGAACCTGTACGTCCTGTTCCCACGCGCGTTTTGTAAGGTTCCCGAGCTCCGTCAGCTCGGCAATCTGGGAAGCGTCCGTCGCGTCCGCGATGCTTCCGGGGCGCAGCGCGTCGCCGAGGCTTACGGTGACGTCGAATTCCCGCAGAATCTCAAGCAGCTCGTCGTAATGCTCGAAAAACGGATTCTCATTGCCCGTCATTTTCATCCAGGCAAACAATAGGGAACCACCGCGCGACACGATGTTCATCTGCCGCCGCTCCCGCAGAAACACTTCCACGGCGCGGCGGTTCAGGCCCGCGTGGATCGTCATGAAATCCACGCCCTCCTCCGCGTGGGAACGCACAACCTTCAGAAAATCCTGCGCCGTGATCTCCTTTAAATCTTTTTCCAGATACCCGATCGCATCGTAAACCGGAACGGTGCCGATCATTGCGGAGGAGGTCCCGATCAGCTTTTTCCGGAATTCCCTTGTTTTGCCGTAGTTGCTCAGGTCCATGATTGCCTCCGCGCCGAACTGTTCCGCGAGGCGAACCTTTTCCATCTCCCTGCTGTAGTCGGCGCAGTCGCCGGAAATACCGAGGTTGACGTTGATCTTCGTGCGCAGCCCCGCGCCGATGCCGTAGGGATGCAGCGACGTATGGCGAATGTTTGCGGGAATCGCGGCCCGTCCGGACGCAACGAGCGGAAGGAGTTCCTGTTCGGTAAAGCCCTCCTCCCGCGCGACCTGCGCGAGCTCCTTCGTGACGATGCCCTTTCGGGCGGCTTCCATCTGCGTTTTGTAGTTTTTCATGTGTTTTCCATTCCTTTCTGTAATCCGTTTCGATAAAGGTCGTAAAAGTGGTGGGTAGGCCCACAGCCCTTCCCGATGGAGAGCGAATGCCTGATCGCCGTTGTGACATACTCCTTCGCCCTTCTCACAGCCTCTTCCGGGGCAAGGCCCAGCGCGAGATTGGAGGCGATCGCCGAGGAATAGGTGCAGCCCGTGCCGTGCGTGTTTTTGGTAGAGATCCGCTCCGCGCAGAAGCGGTAAAACCGCACGCCGTCGAACAGAATATCAAGGGCATCGCCGGAGGCGTGCCCTCCCTTGACCAGCACGGCCTTCGCCCCCATCCCGGCGATCCGTTCCGCGGCGCGCTCCATGTCTTCGGGCGAACGGATCGGCATTCCAGAAATCTCCTCGGCCTCCGGAATGTTCGGCGTCAGCAGATCGGCAAGCGGCAGAATTTTCCTTCGGAAGGTTTGCCGGGATTCGGGCTTCATCAGCGGGCAGCCGCCCTTTGCCTCCATGACGGGGTCGATTACGATATTCGGCGGGCGGTACTGCCTCAGCTTCCGGGCAACCGCCTCCATACAGTCGGAACCGGAAAGCATACCCACCTTGACCGCGTCCGCGCCGATGTCCTCGAATACAGCGTCGAGCTGCCGCCCGATCATTTCCGGTTCGACTTCCTGCATGCCGAGCACACGGGACGTATTCTCCGCGACAACCGCGACGATCACGCTCATGCCGTAAACACCGTGCGCCGCAAAGGTTTTCAGGTCCGCCTGAATCCCCGCACCGCCGCTGCAGTCCGAGCCCGCGATGGTCAATACTTTTTTCATAATTGCCAATCTCCCTTTCGTTCCTTTTTAATTGCCCGAACCATGGTCTGCTTCGTCCCCCCGATTCGATTTTTACGCAATAAAAAATGCCTTTCCCATTCAGGAAAGGCACGTCGCATGTTTCCGCACGCTAATTTGCTTCCCTGCGCCAGTGTTGACTGACAGGTTCAAAGGGTCAGGTTTTACCTTCTCAACTCCCCGGGCCTCGGCCCGCTTCGTTCCCCCGCTTGATTCAATTTTACGCAATAAAAAATGCCTTTCCCTTACAAGGGAAGGCACATAGAATGTTTCCGCATACTAATTTGCTTCCCTGCGCCAGTGTTGACTGACAGGTTCAAAGGGTCAGGTTTTACCTTCTCAACTCCCCGGGCCGCAGCCCGCTTTGTTCCCCCGCTTGATTCAATTTTACGCAATAAAAAATGCCTTTCCCTACAAGGGAAGGCACGTCGCATGTTTCCGCATACCAATCTGCTTCCCTGCGCCAGTGTTGACTGACAGGTTCAAAGGGTCAGGTTTTACCTTCTCAACTCCCCGGGC
>JAEWRF010000129.1 GCA_023460155.1 Bacillota bacterium
CTGTCGGATTGCGCCGAAAAAGATTGAAAACCGGTTCCGTTTCGAATATACTGAAAAGCATAAAATCATCAGCCGGAAGCATCTGCCGGCGTACAAAGGAGAATCCCAATGAGCAAACCTGTCATCGGAATTATTGCAAGTCTGGTTGGAAACGACGCGGATCTTTTGCCTTCCTGCAAAGGAGTCCGGGTTACAAACGCATACGTTTTATCCGTTCTGGGGTCCGGCGGCGTACCGATGATCATTCCCCCGGTGGATGACGACGCGGCCGTCGCCGAAATGATCGCGCGGACGGACGGTCTGCTTATTTCGGGAGGGAACGACCTGAGCCCGCTGATCTACGGCGAAGAACCCTGCAAAAAGCAGGGGTCGTTCAGCCCGGAGCGGGATCATATTGATCTTGCCGCCATTGCGGAGGCTCACCGTCAGCAGAAGCCGATGCTGGGAATCTGCCGGGGCATTCAGGCCCTGAACGTATACTTCGGCGGCACCCTGTACCAGGACCTCGCACAGGAAGACAAATTCACCGTCAAGCACTATCAGGAAGGCAGATTCTCCGCACCGAGCCACACGGTAAAAATTGAAAAGGACTGCACGCTGTTTCCGATCCTCGGGGAGAAAATTGTGGTGAACAGCTTCCATCATCAGGCTGTCAAGGATGTGGCCCAAGGCTTCCGCGTCGGTGCTTATTCCAAAGACGGCGTGATTGAGGAAATCGAAATGGAAAAGGGCCCCTTCGTGATGGGAATCCAGTGGCACCCGGAAGTCATGACTGCCGACGGCGACCCGGAAATGAAAAAAATCTTCGGTCTCTTCGTGGAACAGTGCTCAAAATAAGCCCATAGGATTAAGGAGGCCGCCCTGTTGGGCGGCCTCCTTTGCTGCTATTCTCCGAGCGCCTGCTGCAGGACCTTCCGATTCTGCTCCATAACGGAGAAGTATTCTTCACCTTTCGCCTGCTCCGCCTCCGTCAGTCCCTCCAGAGGGTTGAACCGCAGCGTCTGTGCGCCGACCTGCGAGGCGATGGTCTGGGCTACCTTCGGGTCAACCAGATCCTCGAACAGAATGTACTTTACATGGTACTGCTTTGCGGTCCGAATGATTTCCGTCATCCGCTTCGGATCGGGCTCGGTGTCCGCCGAAAGCCCTTCGATCGGAATCTGATCGAGGCCGTAAGCCTGGCAGACATAGCCGAGCATCTGGTGAGAAACAACCACACGCTTGTTCGTCAGCCCGGAAAGGGTTTTCCGGTATTCCTGATCCAGCGCATCGAAGCGGGCCGCGTTCTGCGCGTACCGCTCCTCGTAATAGGACTTTCCCGCCGGATCCGCTTTCTCAAACGCATCGCGGATCGCCGCCATTTCAAGCTTTGCGTCCTCCGGAGCCAGCCACATATGCGGATCGGCCTTTGCCGCGTCCGTGCTGCCGTTCAGAAGCGAAACCTTTTCCGAAGCCTTTACCGCGATCAGTTTTTTGTTGCTCAGAGTAGCAAGCACACGGTCGACCCAGCTCTCCATCCCCGCGCCGTTGTAAACAAGGAGATCGGCCCGCTCCAGACCGGCAATATCCGTTGTGGAGGGTTCCCAGTCGTGCGGCTCCGTGCCGGCAGGCACAAGATTTACGACATCCGCCCGGTCTCCCCCCACCTTCTTCGAAAAATCGTACATCGCATAAAAGCTTGCGTACACCTTCAGCTTTCCGTCCGACACCGCGGGAGCCGTTTTCCCGGCACAGCCGACGGCGCTTGACAAAAGCAGGAATGAAACCGCCGCGGCAATCAGTTTTTTCATCATAAACACCCCGAAAAAAATTAAATCCGGGACAAATGCAATAGTAAATGCAAATAGTTCCCATTTGCATCATTGTATCACGCCTGGAAACTGCTGTCAAGCAAAATGCGCCCGGAAATAGTGTGCCCGCGAACAAAGAGGTGAATTCCTGCCGGTAGGAAAGAAACGCGGCTATGCCCAGTAAAAAATTCTGTTTTTAATGAAAATGCTGCGCGAATATGTTATATTGAAAAGGAAACGAGGTGAACTGTGTGAGCAGGGGACTTTGGATTGCTGAATTTATCGTCGGGGTTGTCGGGACCCTCTGCGGCGCGGCCGTAGTTGCCCTCAGCCTGATCGGGCTGGGAAAAAACTGAAAAAAAGTGCCGGCTCCCTTTTTGAAGGCGGGCCGGTGCTTTTTTATTGAAAGAGCGCGTCTCTTCATTTTTGGCACTGCTCATGGACGCGGCGCTTTACCCGATACATGGCCTGATCCGCTTCCGACAGAAGGCCCTGCATATCTTTTGCGTCTTTTGGGAAAAAGCTGACGCCAATGCTCAGGGAAATCGGGATAGACTGCCCGTTGTAGCTGATCTGCCGGTTTTCAGACGCATGAATCCGCGAAATCACCTTCCGGCAATTTTCGTGGCCGTCGACCTGCGTAAGCAGAACCAGAAATTCGTCTCCACCGAACCGGGCGACCACATCATTCTTGCGGGTGGCGTCCGTCAGGATTTCGGCAACGCGGATCAGCGCCGCGTCTCCGGCATCGTGACCGTACGTGTCATTGATCCTCTTAAAATGGTCCATGTCGATAAACAGCAGTGCGAGAAGTTCTCCGCGGCGCCTCGCACCTTCCAGCAGCTTTTCGGAAAGCTCATAGAACAGCGCCCGGTTCGCGACCCCCGTAAGAATATCGTAATAGGCCAGATTGGAAATGGTCTCTTCCTTCTCCCTGAGCTTGCGGTTCTGAAGCAGAAGCTGGCTGATGCCGCCCCGAAGCCGCCGGATGCGGACAAAGGAATCGGTTACGTCCATAAATTCAAGCAGCAGGTTTTTCCCCATCTGCGTCTCACAGGCAGCAACGCTCAGATTCAGCATGCGGCCATTCTGAAAAAGACCGCGGTGCATCGCCGCACAAAGGAAAAGATTCTGCTCGTGCGCCAGAACCTCCGGGAGCGATTCGCGCAAATACCGGCTTTCCAGATTTGGCATAACCCTGAAGATATCGCGGCCGAGAACATTTTCCCTTTCCGTTTCCAGAATGCGCAGCATGAACTGGTTGATATAAGTGATGTGCTGGTATTGATCCAGAATAACGATGCCGTGATTGATCAGGTCCATAAAATCCAGAAGATTTTGTTTCATGTTAATTCGGCCTCAAGTTTATCAACAATTTGTTTGATCAGCTCAAAGGACTCAAAGGTGAGTTCAAGCACGACCGTACATTCGATCTCCGTATTCTCCACGATAAAATTGATCGAGAGAATCAAAACCGACTGATACTTTTTCAATTCAATATCCCGGTGAAAGTCGACCCGGTCATATACCTTAACCGCAGGAAGCTCATAGCTGAGTTCGATCTGCAGCAGATTTCCCAAGCCGCCGATAATGCTGTTCAGAACGATATTCCCGATCTCACGGATCACATCGAAATCCACATCCGTAAAGTCCGCGTCCTCCTCCAGCGGCGTAAAATCCTCCCCGGCGCAAAGCTGAACAAAAAGCCGGATTTTATCCGCAGGAAAAATCATGTTTACAACTCCGGAGATCCGGTCTCCAAAGGAAATGGAAGAAACCATGAGGGTCCCCTTCCAAACGCCCGTGAGCTGACCGTCGTACTTTTCCTTCTTTTCCGCCGTATCCAGCACACTGATATGCGGAATCTGCAAAAAGATCCTCTTCCCGACGATTTCCGAAAGAGCCTCTGCCGCTTTCCCAACGCTGATGTTGAAAAATTCGCTGAGTATGTCAAACTGGATTTCTTCCCGATTCATTCCATACATCCCTTATTTTTTGGCAAATTTCAGACATTTTTCCATTGTTCAACGGCTTGTTGACAAAGTCCAGAATTCCGCATTCCAGCGCCTCTTCCCTGCTTTTGTTCTGGACATCCGCCGAAACCACAAAAATGCCCACCCGGCTTTCCTGCCGGACGGTCCGAATAAATTCGATTCCCGACAGCTTTGGCATCAGCAAATCGACAAAAATGAAATCGGGCCGAAATATGCGGAATTTCGCAAGAGCTTCCTCGCCGTCCGCGGCAAAATCAATCGCAAATTCCCCGATTTCCTGCTCCTGCAGGTTCCCCTGCAGCAGATGGGCGGTTACCTTCCGTGAAAACAGAGAATCGTCCACAATCAAAAATCTGGGCATTAATTCTATTTTCCTCCAAACACAATCCCGAAGCTCGCAGCAGCCGGTATCAAAGCTCTTCGGACCGGTGCCCGCCGTCCGCTGTTCCGCACGCGGTCAGCTTGTGTCGATTTCCGGGCAAAAAATAATTATATTGTAATTATAGCATAGAGAGAGGCAAAGTCAACCAAACTGGAAAAATGGTCACGAAATTATGCGGTTATATTTTCCATCTTTTCATTTTATACTTTGTTTCTGTATTTCTTTTCTATCTGTCCGCTTCGTCAATCTGCCGATAGGGAACATGATCCGGGGGGCTCCTTTGCGCTGTCATTCTTCTGCGGGCTGATAAAAAGCCTCCAGCCGCAATTTTTGTCTGCGGCTGGAGGCCTCGCTGCTTTTCTATAGTTACGTATGGGAAGCATCGTACAGCTTCCGAAATTCGGTGGGAGAGTAATGCTTATATTTCTGAAAGATCCGGTTGAACGTTGAGATACTGTTAAAACCTGCCTGAAAGGAAGCTTCCGTAATGGAAAGACTGGGATTGGTCAGGAGCTCTTCCGCCTTACGGAGGCGTTCTTTGGTGATAAAATCGGTATAAGAACAGGTTGTGAATTCTTTAAACAGCCTTGAAAAATGGGACTTGCTGAATCCGGCGTATTCGGCGGCGGCGCCTAACGGAATGTTTTCCGCACAGTGACTGGAGAGATAAGAACAGGCGGAGATCATCCGTTCCGTAATCCGGTTTGGGCCCGGCCTGTTTTCGGAAGGCGGTGAAAAGGAACCGGACAAAAAAAAGTTCCCGAGAATAATAAAAAGCCGGTAAATCTCAATACACATTTTTACTTCTTTAAAGCTATCCGATCCGTAAAACAGCTCTTTGAGCGCCGCCAGTCTTTCCGCAAGGGAAGCGGCTAGTTCAGGATCCTGTGCGGCCTTGATTTGGTGCAGACGATGAAACAAATAGAGTTTGTCCCGAAAATCGGTCCGGCCGGCGATGACGGAATAGTCGAACTGCAGCATAAGAACACGGGACGGCTGGGGCTGATGAATCAGGGCGTGCAGTTCCCCGGACCAGATAAACAAGATGTCCCCGGGTGCGGGAGAGTAGATGCGATCGTTGATTTCATACTGTACGGATTCCTGAAAAGGCAGGATGATCTCAACGTAATTGTGCCAGTGGAGAGGAAATGTATTGGGAGAATGATTGTAGATGATATTAAATGGATAGCCGATTTCGAGCTCTATATTTTGAAAATGGTCCTTATTCAGCACTTCAGGCGCCTCCCGTCTGCTGTTATTGTAATATGCCCAGGCGATTGATGCAATGAGCAAAACCGTAATTCTGTCGCAGAATCGGGAACGGGGCGTGCAATCGCAAGAAATGAGCAATGAGACGGCGCTTTGTGGTTAGCGCTTAACCCTGCCGAGTAGTAAGATAAAATCTGAAGTATGCCCATGGATTCGGGCAAAATTTAGTGTGTCTCAATGAGGGTAAGAATGAAAAGCAATGTCACGGATATGACGAACGGAAACCCCACCGGATTGCTGATGTCGTTTTCTCTGCCAATGCTGGTTGGAAACATCTTTCAGCAGCTCTATACCATGATTGATTCCATGATTGTGGGAAATTATATCGGCGCCGATGCGTTGGCGGCGGTGGGCGCGACCGGCTCCGTCCTCTTCCTGTTTTATTCGTTGTGCGGCGGGATGTCGATCGGGATCGGGATTGTCGTGTCGCAGTACCTGGGCGCGCAGGATGCGGAAGATGTGAAACGCTCCATCGCAAATTCGATTTATGTCATGCTGGCCGCGGCACTGCTGATGAGTCTGCTGGGATTTTGTTTCGCAAGGCCGGTGCTTCAGCTGCTTCAGACGCCGGGAAACATTATCGATGAGGCCGAGCTGTTCCTAAAAACAAACTGCGCCGGAATCCTCGCGATTTCGGCATACGACTGCGTTTCGGCACTTCTGCGTGCTCTCGGTGACTCCTCAACGCCGCTGCTCTTTTTAACGGTATCCATTGCTGTGAATATCGGGCTCGATTTTCTGTTTGTCTTGGGATTCCATTGGGGTGTGTTCGGCACGGCCCTTGCCACCATCACCGCACAGGGCATTGCCGCAGCTGGAAGCCTGGTTTTTGCGTTTTTAAAAAATCCCTATTTTAAAATACCAAAGCAGAATTTTCGGCCACGTAAACAGATTATAAAACGGTGCATACGGCTCGGGCTCCCCGTGGCGCTGCAGAGTTCGATGATCGCCGTTTCCTGTATTGCGCTGCAGACCGTGGTGAATTCGTTCGGTTCTGTTGTCGTTGCGGCATTTACCGTCACCAGCAGGCTCGAACAGCTGGTGCAGCAGCCTTACAATTCACTCGGATCAGCCGTTTCGACCTATACGGGGCAAAATATCGGTGCGGGAAAAATTGACCGGGTACAAAAGGGCTACCGGAACAGCTGTCTGCTGATCGGAATTTTTGCGCTGTGCGTGCTTCCTCTGGCACAATTTTGCGGATACTTCATTATGCGCTTATTCGTACAGGACGCTGAGGTAATAGCTTTGGGAACGGAGGCGCTGAAAATCACAAGCTGGTTCTATCTTCCGTTGGGAATGATCTACATTACCCGAGGCTTATTGAACGGCGCGGGAGACACCGTTTATTCCTTTATCAACGGCATTATTGAAATGGCCGGAAGAATCGGTCTGGCGGGCCCCCTTACGAGAATAAAGGGGATCGGCGTCTGGGGAATCTGGCTTGCAACCGGATTAACGTGGCTGATTACCGGAACCGTAAGCGTCTTCCGCTACCTGCAGGGAACGTGGAAATACAAATCCGTGATGCGGAAATAACTTCTTTCAGCATTAACGAAAAGAAAGACCGGCTCATCCGAGCCGGTCTTTCGGGTTTATCCTTCCAATGCAGGCTTCGAACGCGAGCACCAAGTGTGCGATAAAAAAGAGCCCGGACGCGAACTGCGTCCAGACTCAGCCTGGTGGAGCGGGAAACGGGATTCGGGCGTATTACGCCCTTCGCGCCTTCGGCGATCCTCGCGGACAGCTCAGATAAAGACGAACGTTTTTCCCCTCCGTGAAAGCGGGTTCTCACCCGTTTCCACCGTAAAAAAGAACCGGCTCATCTGAGCCGGTTCTTTTCTTTGGAGCGGGAAACGGGATTCGAACCCGCGACATTCAGCTTGGGAAGCTGACGCTCTACCTCTGAACTACTCCCGCATGCGATCTATTTTAGCATAGGTTCCCGCCGGAATCAAGCTTTTTTTAGCTGGTCTGGCTTTTAAACCACTTTTTCTCGTCCTCCGTACTGCTCCCGACCGCCACAAGCACATACCGGCCGTTGCGGACAATCAGATAGTTTTTCAGAGCGTTGTATTGGGTCGGATTCAGGCTTTTGTATCCCGCCGCCTTCGCATTGATGTGGGCGGTCACAGCCGTCTGCAGATCCTTGTATTTTGATGCGTCCGTCAGAAGAAAGCATGCAAGCTCAGAGGCGCTCTCCGCCGACTTGCTCATATACAGCGAACTGTCGGAAACAACTCCGCTTGGAATGTCGTAATGCTTGGAAATCTGCTCCCCCTCCACCTTCTCCATATCCGTCAGCTTCAGGTCGGCGATCATCTTCTCCGTAATCTGGTCCGGCGAATAGTGAGCGTAGTTTTCGCGCTGATGATTGAAAACCATAAATGCGCCGATAAAGATTGCCACGGCAACAACCAGTGCAATGACCGTAAAAGCCACCCATTTTTTCCCGCTTTGCTCCGCCTCGTTCATCCGCGCACCTTCTCCCGGTCATAACCAATAATTATTAACTTATTCTACATGATTTTGAAAAATTATAATTGCGTTCCGGAATTTATTTGTTGATTTCACATTAGAATTAAAGGGTTCTGCTGCATAAACCATGCATAATTATCATACCAGCTACTTTACATAAAACAATAGTTTAATTATTGACAAACTTTTAAAATTTCAATCTTCAACATTTTCCACAAAGTTTTCAACTTTTAGACCGGCTTACCGCTCCCTTTTCTTTCTGTTTTCAACCGTAGATCAACAAAAGTTCCGACTATTCGGTGGAATCTCGGTATTCCGTATCGGTTTACATAATTCGCAATTGCCGCGCCGCCGTATTTATGCAGAGCGCGGCAGTCATAAAAAGAGGGCCGGTGTTTCCACCGGCCCATCTCTGAGACTTCTCTTTTATTCTTTGGCCTTACTCGCCACTTCGGCAGCCGCCTTCTGAAGGAAGGCCTGCAGCTCCATGGTTCCGAGGTCCCCGTCCTTCCGGCCGCGCACCGCGACGTTTCCGCTCTGCATTTCCTTTTCCCCGACGACGATCATGTAGGGAATCTTCTGCAGCTGAGCCTCGCGGATTTTATAGCCGATCTTTTCGTTCCGGGTATCCAGCTCCGCGCGGAGGGAAGCGGCAGTCAGGGCATCCGTCACCTTTTTGGCATATTCCTGCGTGCTGTCCGAGATCGGCAGAACCTTCACCTGAACCGGAGCGAGCCACATCGGGAACGCGCCCGCATAATGCTCGGTCAGAATCGCGATGAAGCGCTCGATGCTCCCGAAAATCACGCGGTGAATCATTACGGGGCGGTGCTTCTCTCCATCCGCGCCGGTATAAGTCAGGTCAAAGCGCTCCGGCATTTGGAAATCCAGCTGAATCGTGCCGCACTGCCAGGTCCGGCCGATGGAATCACGCAGATGGAAGTCGATCTTCGGGCCGTAGAACGCGCCGTCGCCCTCGTTGATTTCGTAGGGCTTGCCGTTCTTCTCCAGCGCCTTTTTCAGGCCGTTCGTCGCCATTTCCCACTGCTCGTCCGTTCCCATGGAATCCTTCGGGCGCGTGGAAAGCTCAAGGCTGTACTCAAAGCCGAATACCTTATAGAAGCTGTCGATCAGGTTCATAACGCCGAGGATTTCGCTTTCAATCTGCTCCGGCATCATGAAAATATGGGCGTCGTCCTGTGTGAAGCAGCGCACGCGCATCAAACCGTGCAGCGCGCCGGAAAGTTCGTGCCGGTGCACCAGTCCCAGCTCCGCCACACGCTCCGGCAGGTCGCGGTAGGAGTGCAGCTTGCGCTTATAGACCAGCATGCCGCCCGGGCAGTTCATCGGTTTGATCGCATACGGGGCACCGTCGATCTGCGTGGTGTACATGTTATCCTTATAATGATCCCAGTGGCCGGAACGGTGCCAGAGCTCCTCGCTCAGGATGATCGGGGTGCGGATCTCCTCGTAGCCGTGCTTGGTGTGCTCCTCGCGCCAGAAGGCCTCCAGCTGATTGCGCAGAATCATGCCCTTCGGCAGGAAGAACGGGAAGCCCGGTCCCTCGTCGTAAATATCAAACAGGTCGAGGTCGCGGCCCAGCTTGCGGTGGTCGCGCTTTTTGGCCTCTTCCATCATGGTCAGGTACGCTTCCAGATCGGAAGCCTTCGGGAAGGAAATGCCGTAGACGCGCTGAAGCATCTTGTTGTTCGCGTCGGCACGCCAGTAGGCGCCGGTGCAGTTGGTCAGCTTGACGGCCTTCACGCGGCCCGTGCTCAGCAGGTGGGGGCCTGCGCAGAGATCGATGTAGTCGCCCTGCTTATAAAAGCTGATTTTCTCCCCTTTGCCCGCGTGCTCCTTGATGAGCTCCAGCTTATAAACCTGATGTTCCTTTTCCATAAGGGCAATGGCCTCGTCCACGTCGAGTTCGAAGCGCTCCAGCGGGAGGTCTTCCTTGATGACCTTTTTCATTTCAGCCTCGATCGCCGCCATGTCCTCCGGGGTCAGCGTGCGGGGCAGGTCGAAGTCGTAGTAAAAGCCGTTTTCGATCGCGGGTCCGATTGCGAAGCCAGCCTCCGGAAACAGACGCTTGACCGCCTGAGCCATAATGTGCGAGGAGGTATGCCAGTAAACGCGCTTGCCCTCGGGATCGTCGAACGTCAGAATCTGAAGGTCACAGTCGGAGGTTAGCGGGGTGCGCAGGTCGACCACCTTGTCGTTCAGCTTTCCGGCGCAGGCTGCTTTATAAAGGCCGGCGCCGATGGATTTCGCAACGTCGGCAACCGTGACGCCGCTGTCGAATTCCCGGACGTCGCCCTTGAGATTTACACGGATCATTCTAATTCACTCTCCTTAAAAAATAAAAAGCCTTACCCCAAGTATGGGGTAAGGCTGATTCCTTACGGTTCCACCCAAATTCGGCAGGCTCTCGGCCCACCCTCATTCGTACGGCCATAACGGTGCCGGACCGGCACGCCTTTCGCCCGAAAGCCTCGGCATGCGCTCGGAGGCGGTAGCCGTTCACCCAGCCCGCCGCGCGCGTTTTCAGCTTCCAGCGCACGCTCTCTGCTGCGGTCTTTGATGTGGCTTCCTCGTCAACGTTTTTAAGATAGATTGTCTTTTGTAATTCATCATAGCACGGCCATTCTTCCTTGTCAAGGGCTGCCCGGATGCCTTTTGCAGGTTCCGCCTCCGGCAATTTCAGAATCGTTTCTCAGATTGGAAGCAAATTTCTTGACAGAAGGGTATGGAAAGTAATACAATTAGTTTTATGATGCATGAATTTGCATTGATGGGATAACGCACCCATCCTCAATGATGTAATTTTAATGAATATGAAAAAGTAATTTGAAAAAGGAGGTGCCAAAATTTGAATCTTGCAGCCTATATTGCAATTACGGTTGTATGCGCGGTGATCGTGGGAGTTCTGTCTTTCCTCGCCGGAATAATCCACCGCAAAAAAACCGCCGAATATACAATTGGTTCTGCGGAGCAGGAAGCAAAGCGGATCATCAGCGACGCGATCAAGACAGCGGAGGCCAAAAAGAAAGAGGCCATTCTGGAGGGCAAGGATGAAATCCACCGCCAGCGCACGGAGTCGGAACGCGAACTGAACGAACGCAGGAAAGAAATCCAGCGTCAGGAGCGCAGGATCCAGCAAAAGGAAGAAACCCTTGACAAGAAAACCGAAGCTCTGGAGGCCAAGGACGATATTCTTTCCAATAAGATCAAACAGGCCGAAGAGCGGCTTTCGGAGGCGGAGGCCCTGAAAAAGAGCCAGTTTGACATGCTGGAGCGCATTTCGGGCTTTACGGGCGACCAGGCAAAGGAATATCTGCTCAACAACCTCGACAATGAGCTGACCCATGAAAAAGCCGTCAAGCTGATGGAACTTGAACAGCAGACCCGCGAAGAGGCCGACCGGAACGCGAGGGAGATCATTTCTACCGCCATTCAGCGCTGTGCGGCGGATCATGTGGCGGAGGCGACGATTTCCGTCGTGCCGCTCCCCAACGACGAAATGAAGGGAAGAATCATTGGGCGCGAGGGCCGGAACATCCGTGCCATCGAAACAATGACGGGGGTTGACCTCATCATCGACGACACGCCGGAGGCAATCACCCTTTCCTGCTTTGAGCCGGTGCGCCGCGAAGTCGCCCGGATCGCGCTGGAACACCTGATCGCAGACGGACGGATTCATCCGGCAAGGATTGAGGAAACCATTGAAAAGGCACGCCACGAGGTAGATGCTACCATTAAACAGGAAGGCGAACATGCGGTGATCGAGGCCGGCGTAAACGGCGTCCATCCCGAACTGGTCAAACTTCTGGGGCGGCTGCGTTACCGCACCAGCTACGGACAGAATGTTCTGAATCATTCCCTTGAGGTTTCTTATCTGGCAGGCATGATGGCCTCGGAACTGGGACTGGACCCCGCCATTGCGCGCAGGGCAGGTCTTTTGCACGACATCGGCAAGGCTCTTGACCATGAAATTGAAGGTTCCCATGTGGACATCGGCGTCGACATGGCTCGCAAATATAAGGAAAGCGAAGCGGTTGTTCACGCGATTCAGGCCCACCACGGCGACGTGGAGGCCAAAACAATCGCCGCATGCCTGGTGCAGGCGGCCGACGCCATCAGTGCGGCAAGGCCCGGAGCGCGGCGCGAGAACCTGGAAAACTACATCAAGCGCCTGGAAAAGCTTGAGGAGGTCGCTTCTTCCTTTGAGGGTGTGGACCGCAGCTATGCAATTCAGGCCGGGCGTGAAATCCGCATCATGGTAAAGCCGGAAGCGGTGGGGGACGACAAAATGGTCCTTCTCGCGCGGGACATCTGCAAAAAGATCGAGAGCGACCTGGAATATCCCGGTCAGATCAAGGTGACCATCATCCGGGAAAGCAGAGCCATCGAATACGCGAAGTAACCGAATTTTACTTTGGGAGGAACAGCTTTCTGTTCCTCCTTTTTTATTCGCTTGAGTTTGAATAATTCGAGGTGCAGCATATGAATATTCTGGCATTGGGAGACGTAGTCGGCGGCGTGGGCTGCCGTTTTCTGCGCAGCCACCTCCCCGCTTACAAAAGGCTGAAAAATATCCAGCTCGTTTTCGCGAACGGCGAAAATTCCGCCGACGGAAACGGCCTTACGCCTTCTTCCGCACAATATCTGTTCGACAGCGGCGTCGACGTGATCACCACCGGAAACCACAGCTTCCGCAGGCGCGAAAGCTACGACTTTTACGAAACCTGCCCGTTTCTCCTGCGGCCGGCGAATTTTCCTGCCTCGGCGCCGGGAAAGGGCTTCTGTGTCGTCGATATGGGGCGGATCCAGATCGGGGTAATCAACCTGATGGGCGTGGTTTACATGGAGAGCATGGAATCGCCGTTTGACCGTGCCGACCTTCTTCTGGCGGAAAAGCCCCCGAAGATCACCCTCGTTGACTTTCACGCGGAGGCAACCGGCGAAAAATACGCGCTCGCGCGCTACCTGGACGGGCGGGTCTCCGCCGTCTTCGGAACACACACTCATGTCCAGACGGCCGATGAGTGCGTTCTTCCCAGCGGCACCGGCTATATTTCCGACCTCGGCATGACGGGGCCCGTCAACTCGATTCTCGGCGTGAAGTCCGAACTGGTCATCCAGAAAATGCGCTCCAAAATGCCGGTCCGCTTTGATTTTGCGGACGGCGACTGTCACATTTGCGGGGCAATTTTCAACATTGATGAAAGTACCGGAAAAACTATTTCTGTGGAACGTGTCCGAATTCTGTAATGTTTTCCAAAAATTATCTTTCTTTATTGGTAGTATTTATAAAGAAAATAGATTGAAAAAAGTCTTTTTTCGTATTCTGTAAAAGTCTTCCAAAAAACTCTTTTTGTTATTGGATAATATTTTTATGAAATTATATTGAAAAAAGTCTTTTTTCGTTTTATGATGATACTATTAAAAATTTGGAGGATAGCCTATGGAAATTCTAAAAGTATCATCTAAATCAGCACCAAATTCCGTCGCAGGAGCAGTCGCTGGAGTTATTCGGGAAACCGGTTCCGTAGAATTGCAGGCCGTTGGCGCCGGCGCTACCAATCAGGCAGTTAAAGCCATAGCTATCGCACGCGGCTATCTCGCACCCTCCGGAATTGACGCAATCTGCACTCCGGCTTTCGCCAGTGTCACCATCGACGGAGAAGAACGCACCGCCATCAAGCTGATCGTAGAACCACGCTGAAACCGTTCTCCGGATCCTCACGGCAACGTGAGGATTTTTTTGACCCCGGACCCGGCAGAATGGGAAGGTTTGATTTTGCGATTGAATCGTGGGGAAGGATATGGTATAATACTAATCTAAGAATCAGTATAAGCGCGGATTTTCCGCCGTTTATTTTTGAGGGAGTGCTGACAAGTGATTAGTGGGACCGACCTTAAAAACGCCCTGATTTCCGGCGCCAACAATATATTGAAAAACAAAACGGCGGTCGATGACCTGAATATCTTCCCGGTTCCGGACGGGGACACGGGGACCAACATGTCCATGACGATGGGCTCCGCCGCCGCGGAGCTGCTGAAAAGCGGCAGCGATTCCGTTGCCGAGGTTTCAAAAATTGCCGCCGACGCGCTCCTGCGGGGAGCACGCGGCAATTCCGGCGTCATTCTCTCCCTGCTGTTCCGCGGGTTTTCCAAGGGGCTTGCCGGGCTTGAGACAGCCGGCGGGGCCGATCTGGTCAACGCGTTGGGCATCGGCGTAGAGGCGGCGTACAAGGCCGTGATGAAGCCGACCGAGGGCACGATCCTTACGGTTTCCCGCGTCGCCTGCGAAAAGGGCCGGGCCGTCATGCAGGATGTTGCCGACGACGTAGTTGGCGTATGGTCCGCGGTCTGCCAGGGCGCGGAGGAAACCCTCCGCCAGACGCCGGAGCTTCTCCCCGTGCTGAAGCGTGCCGGAGTGGTGGATGCGGGAGGCAAGGGCCTCTGCCTTATCTTCGACGGAATGATGAGCGTGTTCCGCGACGGCGTCATCATCGCGAACGATCCCGGCACTGCCGGGGACAAATCGCTGGAAAGCGACTTCTTCCGCAACGCTGCGGCGGAATTTGATCAGGAAATCCATTTTACCTACTGCACCGAATTTATCGTCGGCCGGAATCCGGAATGCGAAAAGGATCCTCAGGATCTTCGGGCGTTTCTGGAAACGATGGGCGACTGCGTCCTCGTTGTGGACGACGAGGAAATCATCAAGGTTCACGTCCACACGGAGAATCCGGGCAACGCGCTGGAAGCCGGCCTTGCATTTGGACAGCTTCTGACAGTTAAAATTGAGAATATGAAAGAGCAGCACCGCAAAGCCGCGGAAAGCGAGGCCTCCAAGGAAAAGGCCGTCCCTTTAACGCCCGCCGATCCGTCTGAAGAGATCGGCTTCGTGGCGGTAGCCGCCGGAAACGGCCTGAAAACGCTCTTTACCGATCTCGGGTGCAGCCACGTCGTAAGCGGCGGGCAGACCATGAATCCGAGCACCGAGGACCTTCTCGCGGCCGTCATGGCCACGCCGGCCAAAACGGTGATCGTTCTCCCGAACAATAAGAACATTATTCTCGCTGCGGAGCAGACCATCCCTCTGGTCAAGGACCGGAAGGTGATTGTTCTGCCGACCCGCACGATTCCGCAGGGTCTTTCGGCACTGCTGGCCTATAATCCGGACCTCTCCACCGAGGCCAACACGGTTTCCATGATGGAGGCGGCATCCGGCGTTACCACCGGCCTCGTGACCTTCGCGGCACGGGATTCGGAATTCGGCGGTAAAAAGATTCACGAGGGGGATCTTCTCGGCCTCGTCAACGGAAAGCTGGAGATGATCGAGCGGGACCGTGACATCGTTCACACCTGCACCAAGCTTGCGCGTTCCGTGGCGTCGCGCGGCACCTCCTTCATTACGC
>JAEWRF010000130.1 GCA_023460155.1 Bacillota bacterium
AATGTCTATCATTTTCCTTGCTCCTTTTATTTTCTATCCTGCAATATTGACATTTTCTCTTGTTTTATACATCCTTTTCCTTACCGGAAGAAAAGCAATTCATGAGTTCTGCGAGATCTTTTTCGCCGTAGAATTCGATCTGAAGGACGCCGCGTTTTTTTCCTCCGCCGACGTGCACCTTGCGCCCGAGGTTCTCGCGGAGGGCAAGCTCCACTTCCTCATAATAGCGCATGCGGGGCTCCGGCTTTTTCGTCTTCGGCACGGCATTTGCCTTTTTGGACATGGCCTCCAGCTCGCGCACCGAAGCTCCCGCCGCCGCAGCCTTCGCGGCCTCCAGCATCTGCGCGGCGCCCGGAAAGCTGAGCAGCGTGCGGGCGTGCCCGGCGGAGATGGTGCCGGCGCTCACCATTTTCTGAATCTCCGGCGGCAGATTCAAGAGGCGCAGCGCGTTGGCCACCGCGGGGCGGGATTTCCCGACCTTCTTTGCCGCTTCCTCCTGCGTCATGCCGTAGGTTTCAATCAGAGACTGGTATCCCTGCGCTTCTTCGAGGGGGTTCAGGTCCTCGCGCTGCAGATTTTCGATCAGCGCCAGCTCCATGACCTGCCCGTCGTCCATCTCGCGCACCACCGCCGGAACCTCCGTGACCCCGGCCATGCGCGACGCGCGCCAGCGGCGCTCTCCCGCGACGATCTGATATCCGCCGCCGAACACCGGCCGCACCAGAAGCGGCTGCAGCACCCCGTGCTGCGCGATCGAATCCGCCAGCTCCCGTAACGCCTCTTCGTTGAACTCCTTGCGCGGCTGCGCGCGGTTCGGCTCGATGTCCTCCACGCGGAGCATCACGGAGGAACTGCCTTCTTCCGTATCGTTTTCCGCGAATATTGCGTCAAGCCCCTTGCCGAGGCCGCCTTTTTTGCCTGCCATGTGTCCGCCTACCTTCCGTCCGCCCGCTTCATCTCTTCCGCGAGCTCGTCGTACGCCTGCGCTCCGCGCGAGGCCTTATCGAAATACTGGATCGGTTTGCCAAAGCTCGGCGCCTCGGAAAGCCGCACCGCGCGCGGGATCACCGTGGAAAACACCTTGCGCGGAAAATACTTTTTTACTTCCTCCACAACCTGCTGTGTCAGGTTGAGCCGCCCGTCGTACATCGTGAGCAGCACGCCCTCGATATCCAGCCGCGGATTGTACTGCCGCTTGACGCGCCGCACCGTGTTCATCAGCTGCGTGAGGCCCTCCAGCGCGTAATACTCGCATTGAATCGGAACAAGGAGCGTATCTGCGGCGGTGAGCGCGTTGGTCGTTATGATGCCGAGCGAGGGCGGGCAGTCGATCAGCAGGCAGTCGTACTGCTCCCGAAGCGGCGCGAGGGCCGCTTTCAGCCGCGCCTCCCGATGGTCGAGATCCACCAGTTCAATCTCCGCGCCCGCGAGGTCCATACTGGAGGGAAGCAGGTCGAGATTTTTGAAATCCGTATGTAGGAGCACGTTTTCCGTTTTTTCCCGCCCGATCAGCACCTCGTAGATCGTGCTTTTCAGGTTTCGGCGGTCGACGCCCACCCCGCTGGAGGAATTTCCCTGCGGGTCGATATCCACCAGAAGCGTCTTCTTGCCCTGAAGCCCGAACGCCGCCGCGAGGTTGACGCAGGTCGTGGTCTTCCCCACGCCGCCCTTCTGGTTCGCTACCGCGATGATTTTGCCCAATGCCCCGCCCCCTTTCCGATTGTTTCAAGCCGTTCCATTCCGTGCGCCGCGCCGAGAAAGGTTCTCCCGGCCCCGCGGGCGTTTGAATCGGTGCAATTTTCATTTATTATAACACTTTTGCCGCCCGAGATAAAGATTTTTTTCCGCCGCCGAGGCAATGTTTCACATGAAACATGCAGCGTGACGCTGCATCCAAAGGCCCACCGTTCGGCTTTTTTATGATTTTTCGCTCGATGGGTGGGACGGTTTTTACCTTCTCCCGATTTTGCCAATGCACACATGAATTTTGTTCCCTCTATGACGGGCGCGCGGGGATTGAACTTTTCACGGAGGAATGCTATGCTGAAAGCAAATTTATTGATGGAGGAATTCCGATGCTGGAAAGATACCTGCTGAAAAAGGTGCACGTGCAAATCGACCGGCCGCTCGGCTCGCGGCACCCGGAGTATCCGGATCACATCTATCCGGTGAACTACGGATTTCTTCCCGGAACGGTCTCCGGCGACGGCGAAGAGATCGACGCCTATGTTCTTGGCGAATTCGAGCCGCTCGCTGAATTTGACGGCGTTGTGATCGGGCTGATCCGTCGGAAGAACGACACGGAGGAAAAGCTCGTCGTGACAGACCGGCCGGGACGGTATGACCGGCGCCAGATTGCCGCGCTGGTCGAGTTTCAGGAACGCTTTTTCGAAAGCGAAGTAGTAATGCCAGCGTGACGCTGGATCCAAAAGCCCGCCGTTCAATGTGAGGGGAATAGGTAAGATTTGTTCGGCGGGACGGTTTTCAACTGCTCCCTTCTCCTTTTATGCTCTTTGCAGACTAAGTCTGCGCTCTGGTCTTTATAAGCCCGTAGCCATGTATTACCCCACTCTCCATCTTCCCCGGCAATATTTTAAAGCAAAGTTTATTTTCATTGTACTTTCCCGGTCTTAGCCTGCGTTCCATTTTTTTAAGAACACACGGAATTCTTAAAACTGTCCCGGCAAACCAAACGAAAAATAAACTCCGTTCTTAACGCCGGGTCCTTGATCGCGGGCTCGGCCGCACACAAATGGGGCCGGACTTTCGTCCGGCCCCATTTGCGGGAAATGATATAGGGAAATAGGAGTAAATACTTGTAATCTTATTCAGGCGGGTTTTTGGCCTCCCGCTTCGGCCCGTGCTTTCGGGATGCGTACGACGCACTCGAAATAGTCGTCCGTTTCGCTCTGAAGCACTTTCGCGTTGACACCGCTTTGTTTCATGGTTTCAATCGCGTGAGAAATCGTGTTGAGGAAGATGCGGATATCCTTGATGACCAGCTTCTGGGTCTGCTTTGCGGGTTTTTCCCGACCAAGCAGGCGCTCCACATACTCATCCGTCTGCCGCACGTTATACTGGCGCTCGATGATCGAGTCCAGTACGCGCTCGCGTTTTGCCACATCCTCTATGCGGAGGATCGCGCGCGCATGGCGCTCCGTCAGACCGGAGCAGACAATTTTCCGGCGTTCGCTGTCGGAAAGATGCAGAAGACGCATTTTGTTTGCGAGAGCGGATTGACTTTTGCCGAGCCGGAATGCGGCTTCCTCCTGCGTGACGTGCCATTCCTCGATCAGCCGGCGGATTCCCTCGGCCTCCTCGAAGATGCCGAGATCCTGACGCTGGAGATTTTCCGTCATAGCAAGCACCGCGCTGCGGTCGGAGGAGCAGTCGCTCACGACGCACGAGGCCGTCTTCAACCCGACGATCCGGCAGGCGCGCAGCCTGCGCTCCCCGGCGATCAGTTCGAACTCGTCGCCGACGCGCCGCACCAGCAGCGGCTGCAGAAGGCCGTTTGCCTTGATGCTCTGCGCAAGTCCCGCAAGATCGCGGTCATCGAAGACCCGGCGCGGCTGCGCCGGATTCGGCCGAATCCGGTCCAGGTCGATATCCGTAATCCCGCCTTTTCCCTTGAAAAGCATCTCAGACCGCCTCCTATGCCTGTCCTCTGTGTACAAGCATAGCACCGCATTCCCGTATAATTTGTAGGAATATGGATACGGAATAAATTTTCCCGTTCGAATTTTGCGGGAAAAGCGGCTGATTTTGCGCGGATCCGGAACTTTTTTCCCGGATCTTACCGATATTCTTTCCACGTTGACGCCGAAAAATGTGGAAAACTTTTCGACTTTTTCAGAATTTCTCTCTTGAAAACGGCAAAGCGGCGGCAATTCTTCGCCTTGCCTGACGAAAAACTGCCGCCGCCTTGATTGAGTTGTAAGAACCCGGTTTTTATAACGGGGATTTTGAAATTTTTGCCGACTGGCGCGGATATGCCGGAAGAAGCGGGCCGGTGCGCGCAATTAGGATCAGCGTCCGCTCGTCTCCGCCCGGCAGAGTGTAGCGCTTTTCCCCGCGCACCGAACATCCCAGCACACCAACCGCATGCTCCGCGTTTTTCAACTCCTCCGGCCCGGCCGGCCCCTTCATTGCAGCGAACACGCCGCCCTGCTTTAAAAACGGCAGACAGTATTCGCAGAGAGTCGGCAGCGATGCAACCGCACGCGCCGCCGCGAAATCGAATTTCTGGCGGTATTCCTTTTTCCGGCCTGCCTCCTCCGCGCGCGCGTGGAGCAGCTCCGCTTTGAGGCCGAGCTTTCCAAGCAGGTCTTCAAGAAACAGCAGCCTCTTATTCAGGCTGTCAAGCAGCGTCAGCCGAAGATCCGGCCGCAGAATCAGCAGAGCGACGCCCGGGAACCCCGCGCCGGTGCCGACGTCGATGAACGACGCGCCCTTTTGCGCGGAAAGCGACGGCAAAAGCAGAAGGCTATCCAGAAAATGCTTCACGGCGATTTCTTTGGGCTCCGTGATGGCCGTCAGATTGACCTTTTCGTTCCACTCGGCGAGCAGCGAAGCATAAAGCTGAAACTGCTCCGCCTGCTCCGACGAAAGCTCAATTCCGTACGGT
>JAEWRF010000131.1 GCA_023460155.1 Bacillota bacterium
GATCACCATAGGGGGAGAGCGGTTTGAACCAGCGGCAGCGGCAGAAGGATGCGCGGCAGAAGCAGATCCTGGAAACAAGCCTTGACCTGTTCGTACGCCACGGCTACACGGGAACCAGCACACGGGAAATTTCGCGGGCCCTCGGCATCAGTTCGGGCCTGATGTTTCACTATTATGACACGAAGGAGCAGCTGTTTCTTGCCCACTTGGATACGGCAGTGGAATGCATCCGCATGCTGGAGGAATTTCTGCATATGCCGCATCCTCCCATGCAGATTTTTCAGGAGATCGCGGACACGATGCTCTCCTACTTTTCGGTTTCCCCCTCCTCAGCGAAGGTGTTTCTGCTGGCAAAGCAGGCGCTGTACGCGGATTACCTGACCGATGAAATGAAGCTCCGGCTCAAAGGAATGAACATCGTCGATTCGATGGTGCCGGTGGTGGAAGCCGGGCAGAGAGCCGGGGACATCCGGCCCGGCGACGCGCGGACTCTGGCACTCTGCTTCTTTTCCTCGCTGGAAAGCGTCGCGGAAACCGCGGTCTGCTTTCCGGCCTCTCCTCTGCCGGAGAGCCGCTGGCTCGTGGATATTTTAAAAGCATAGTGTTCCCGCCGACAGGAGGAGTGTAAATTGGTATTTTCAGTTCGTCCCATTCAAACGGAGGATGCCGCCCAGATCAACGCGATCCGCAGAATGCCGGGAGTTTTTGAGAATATGCTTGCGCTTCCCTCCGAAAGGGAAAAACGAACCGAAGATTTCATTGCGAATCTGGGTCTGGATAACCACGAATTTGTCGCCGTGACGGAAACCCCGCAGGGCGAAAAGGTGATTGGAATGGCAGGGCTTACCGTTAACGCAAGCCCGCGTCTGCGGCATTCAGCCACCCTTGGTATCTTTGTTCATAACGATTATCAGGGGCAGGGAGTCGGTACCCTTCTAATCAAAACTCTTCTGGACCTTGCGGACAACTGGCTCCTTCTGGTGCGCGTGGAGCTCGGCGTATTCACGGAAAACGAAGGCGCCATCCGTCTTTATAAACGGATGGGATTCGAAGAGGAAGGCATCCGAAGAAAAGCGGCTATCCGGAACGGCACCTACGCGGATGAAATGATTATGGCGCGTATCCGCAATGTTTAAGTCAACTGGGAAACGGCGTTTCTGAGCTGAAAGGCAAGTGAATCGCGATGAGCTTTCTTGAAAAAGCAAACAGTAAAGTGGTGCACCTTTTGTTTCCGCTCGTTGAGCGCATTTCCTTGTTTGTTCCTTTTGTGGTGCTCATTGCAGTCTGGTCGATTCCCGAAGTCTACTGGCCGATTCGGGTGGTACTGTTCTGGATCTGGTTTATGTGCAATGAAATCCAGTGGGAGGGTGCCGCGGAGCGGGACTGTCTGCCCCTCCAGCCTGGAAGCGGTCTGTTTTATACCGCTTACTGTTTGATCAGTGACACTGCCTTTCTGTTTCTTCTCATTTTAATGATCGTCGTGCTGGTTCCGCTGCCGCTGGTGTTAAAGGGCATTTTTTTGGGCGTATACGTCGCAGCCCTGATTCCCCGCACGATCGGCGACGCAAAATACCGCCCGAAAAAGCCGGAAGAATAATCCATGCATATAAAAATATCCGCCGATTTCCCGGCGGATATTTTTATTTCGGCCCCAGAATCTGTTCCGCGCATCGGATGCCGTCCACGGCGGCGGAAACGATGCCTCCCGCGTATCCCGCACCCTCCCCGCAGGGGTAGAGTCCCCGGAAAAGTGGCGACTGAAAATCTTCCCCGCGCAGCAGGCGAACCGGCGAAGAACTGCGCGTTTCCACCGCTGTCAGTACCGCGTCCGGAGAAGCGAACCCCTGCAGCTGGCGGTCCATGCGCCGGATTCCCTCCCGCATGGAATCGGTGATTTCAGCGGGCAGGCAGTCGTCCAGCGAGCACGGCGTCACACCGGCCCGGTAGGTGGGGCGGACGTCCCCCAGCCGGACGGAGGCGGTGCGGTTTAAAAAATCCTCCACCCGCTGGACCGGGGAGCGGTAATTCCCGCCGCCGAGGCGGAACGCGTTCTCCTCCAGGCGGCGCTGGAATTCCACGCCAGCGAGCGGCGAATCGCCGCCGTAGTCCTCCGGGCCGACGCCGACCAGCAGCGCGGAGTTGGCGTTTTCCCCGTCCCGGGCAAAACGGCTCATCCCGTTCGTCACAAGCCGCCCGGGCTCGCTCGCGGCCGGGACGACCTCTCCCCCCGGGCACATGCAGAACGTGTAGACGCCCCGCCCGTTTTCGAGATGGACGGAAAGCTTGTAATCCGCCGCGCCGAGCGCCGGATGCCCCGCGAACTTCCCGTACTGGGAGCCGTCGATCAGCTTCTGCGGATGCTCAATGCGCGCGCCGACGGAAAACGGCTTCGGCTCCATCGGCAGGCCGAGCCCATGCAGCATGGAAAACGTGTCGCGTGCGCTGTGTCCGACGGCCAGAACAATGTGCTTTGTTTCGATTTCCCCGTGCGTGCCGTCCCGGCTGACGTATTCCAGACCGACGATCTGGCCGTCCTTTTGAAGCAGCTTCTCCATGCGGGTCTCAAACCGGATTTCACCGCCGAGGGAAAGAATCTGCTTCCGGATATTCCGCACCGTTTCCGGCAGGCGGTCCGTGCCGATGTGGGGCTTTGCGAGGTACAGAATCTCCTCCGGCGCTCCGGCGGCCGCGAACTCCTCCAGCACCTTGCGCGCGCGGGGATCCTTCGTTCCGGTGTTGAGCTTTCCGTCGGAGAATGTTCCGGCGCCGCCCTCCCCAAACTGAACGTTGCTCTCCGGGTCAAGCACACCGGTATTCCAGAAGCGTTCCACCCGTTCGGCCCGCTCTTCGACTGCGGGGCCGCGCTCCAGCACAATCGGCCTCTGCCCTGCCTGGGCCAGAATCAGTGCGGCAAACATCCCGCCGGGGCCGAAGCCAACCACCACCGGCCGCTCGGGCAGCGGGGCGCACACGGGCAGACGGTACCGGTACGGCACCGCCGCCGTGATGCGGCTGTCGCGGACCGCTATTTTTTTCGTGCATTCGGCTTCCACAGTGCAGACAAAATGCACGTCGTCTTTTTTCCGCGCGTCCACCGATTTCCGGGCAAGCCGCACCGCGCCGAGCGCCTGAACGGGCGCTTTCAGCCGCCGGGCAGCCTGAATCCTCAGGTCGTTTTCGTCCGCGTCCAATTCCAGCCGCATTCCGGAAATCCGGAAGATTTGCTTTTCCCGTTCCATCAAGCTGAAAAATCCTCTCTATCCTATCTCATTGAGTTCCCCGTGGGGAAGCCGTGCGTATCAAATTCCTTTTTTAAATACCGCTCCGTCAGCAGAATCGACAGGAGGGTCGGCACACAAATCGACAGCATCAGCATCAAAACCGCCGCAAGCCCCCACGCATCGCTTTTCTCAAATTGATCCCCGACCAGAAAGGTCAACAGGAACCCGAACCCGAGATTCACCAGCAGTGCAACGGAGCCTGTGCGAAGAAAGAGGCTTCCGCAGTGCAGATTTGCTTCGTTCCATGCCCTTTCGCTCTTAGCCGCGATTTTCCCGACATGATACCCGCAGAATGTATTCGGGTATTTGGAATGGTGCCGTTTCATCAGCCAGCCCACCATCAGAAGCAGGAGCGGAAACAGAACCAGAAAAGTATCCATCATCACGACAGCCGTACTCATACCGAAATCTTTCCTCCGATCAGAGACCGGGCCGCCGCTTCGCCCGCCGCAAGACCGGTCGCCCACGCCCAGTGCAGATTGAACCCACCGCAGTCGCCGTCCACATCGAGAAGCTCTCCGCAAAGATAAATGCCTTTACAGCTCTTAGACTGGAAATTTTCGTCGGTTTCTCCGATCGGCACACCGCCCGCCGTCACCTGCGCCTGCGGCCACGAAAGCGTGCCCAAGACCGGAAAGCGGAAATCCTTGACCGTTCGCGCGATACTCCGAAAATCGGCTCTGCCTCCGACTTCCGCCTGCCTGACAATTTCAACTGCCAGCGCGCGGTGCAGCATGCCCTCCAAAAGTTGAGCCGAAGGAAGGCCCGGAAAAGCTTCCTCAATCCGCCTCAGCCGCTCCTCCAGTTCTTCCGCACCGGCTTCCGGCGCGAGATCGAGGGAGATTTCCTCCCCGCCGGAAGCGCCCGCGCAACGTGCCAGCTCGAAGATACAGATGCCGGAAAGAGCCGTGTCCGTAAACTGCACCTCGCCCTCCGTAAAGGCAACCGGCTTGCCCCCCGTCCGGAATGTCGCTTTTGCAGGGCAGCGGACCCCCTTGAGCGGGCGCAAACGCTCCGGCCTGGATTTGACCGGCACCAGCGCGGGCCGGAGCGGCGTCACGCTGTGGCCGAGGCCTTTCAGAATGGGAAAGGCGCTGCCGTCCGTCCCGAACTGCGGGCCCGCCTTACCGCCGGAGCAGAAAATCACCCGCTGAGCTGAAATGGTTTCTTCCCCCGACGCAACGAGGAATCCGTTTTTTGTCTTTGTTACGCCTGTAACCGGAAAATTGCAGATCGTTTCCACTCCGAGTGCTTCCAGACGCCGGCGCAGCAGATTCAGCACCGAGGAACCCTGAAGACTGTAAGGATAGACGCGCCCGCCCTCCAGTTCCCGGCAATAAAGGCCCATTTTCTCAAAGACCTCCAGGATCTTCCGGGGCGAACCGTTTTTCAGCACCTGAGCGCACCGGGCGGTGTCGCCGTGGTAGCGCGCAGGCTCCGCGCGCAGATTGGTCAGGTTGCAGCGTCCGTTGCCTGTCGCCAGCAGCTTTTTGCCGACCCGGTCGTTTTTTTCCAGCACCGCGACACGCGGGGCATGTCCTTCCCGGGCGCAAACAGCAGCGGCGGACGCCGCCGCCATCAGGCCGGATGCTCCCCCGCCGACGACGGCAATTTCCACCTGTTTCACCGCTCTTATTTCCTCCCGACTGCAAAATTCAGAACGGCACCGCCCCTCAAAAAGCGGAACGGCGCCGAAACCAATCAGAATTTCTTTCTGCGGAGCAGAAGCGAATTCGTCACCACGGAAACGGAACTGAACGCCATGCACGCGCCCGCCACGATCGGATGAAGAATTCCGAAGGCCGCAAGCGGCACGCCGATGCAGTTATAGAAAAACGCCCAGAAAAGGTTCTGGCGGATCTTTCGCATAATGGCCCTGGAAACGGCAATCGCGCGGGGAACATCCCGCAGGCTGCCGCTCATGAGCACCATGGAGCAGGCGCTTGCGGCCACGTCCGTGCCCGTACCGATCGCCATGCCGACGTCGGCGGCTGCCAAGGCCGGGGCGTCGTTCGCTCCGTCGCCCACCATGGCGACCACGCGGCCCTCCCGCTTCAGGCGTGTGACCTCTTCCTTTTTGCCGCCCGGCAGAACGCCGGCGACCACATGGGAAATGCCGACCTGCTCCGCGATGGCACGCGCGGTAATCGCATTGTCGCCCGTGACCATGAATACGTCGATTCCGGCTTCCCGCAGCGTTCCCACCGCGTCGGCGGAATCCTCCCGCACGCGGTCCGCCGCGGCAAATACCGCCGCAGGGGAACCGTCCACCGTAAGTACGACGGAGGTTTTGCCCTCCCGTTCAAACTGGGCGGCCTGTTCGTTTTCAAACCGGCCCACATAGATTTTCCGGCCTTCCACCGTTCCGAACACGCCGCTGCCCACCTGCGAGGAAAACTCCTCCGCCTGCGGCATATCGCCGGCATGCTCTTTGCAGTAGCGGAAAACCGCCTGACCGACCGGATGCTCGCTGAGCTGCTCCACTGCGCCCGCCCAGCGCAAAAGCTCGGTTTCCGTGCCGGAAAGCGGCACAAAATCGGTCACCTGAGGCTCCCCTTTGGTGATGGTCCCCGTTTTGTCGAAGACGACCACCCCGGTTTTCCCGGCAAGCTGGAGCGCATCCGCGTCCTTGATGAGAATTCCGGCGGAAGCTGCCATTCCGGTGCCCACCATCAGGGCGGTGGGCGTTGCGAGTCCGAGCGCGCAGGGGCAGGCTATCACCAGCACCGCCACCGCACGCGCGACCGCCTGCGGCATATCATGCGCGGGCAGAAACACCGCAAGAAACGTAAGGACCGCAAGACCGAGAATCGTCGGGACAAACACCGAGGAGACCCGGTCCACCAGTTTTTGAATCGGCGGCTTGCTCTGCTGAGCCGTGCGCACCATCCTCACGATGGAGGACAGCATCGTGTTCCGCCCGACTCCGGTGGCACGGAAGCGGAACGAACCCTCCCGGTTTACCGTTCCGGCAAACACGGAGTCCCCCCGGCGCTTTACCACCGGAATGCTCTCGCCGGTCAGCATGCTTTCATCCAGAGCCGAAGCGCCCTCAAGGATCACGCCGTCCACGGCCACGCCCTCGCCGGGCCGCACCAGAACGGTTTCTCCGAGAATAATTTCTCCGGCAGGGACCTTAATCTCATGCCCGCCCCGCAGGACGGAGGCGGTCTTCGGCTGAAGCTGCAGCAGGCTTTCCACAGCGGAATCGGCCCGGGCCTTCGCCCGCGCCTCAAAAAGCTTGCCCAGCAGCACCAGGGTAAGCACCATTGTGCTCGCTTCAAAATACAGGGTGGCTCCCCCCGTGAAAACGTTCCACACGCTGTAGGCGTAGGCGGACAGGGTGCCGAGGCTGACCAGAACATCCATGTTCGCGCTGCCGGAGCGGACGGAATCGTAGCCGCCCTTGTAAAACCGCCAGCCGATCCCGATCTGGACGGGGGTCGCAAGGGCGAACTGAACCCACCGGTTGTGAAGCGCCATGGAAACGGCACTCTCCGGCGCGGCAAACATCAGAACCATTGCCAACAGAAACGGGAGCGTCAGAATCGCCGAAACGGCAAATTCGATCAGCAGGGTTC
>JAEWRF010000132.1 GCA_023460155.1 Bacillota bacterium
AACGGTTCACAACCGGAGCGCTGGAAACGCTCGCCGGCCTGTTCGTCGGCAAAACCGGCATTTTCGACCACTGCGCAAAGGCCGAAAATCAGACCGCGCGCATCTACTCCTGCCGCGTGGAGCCTGATAAGGGCCGCAGGACCTCCTGCGGAGAGCCCTATGCCCGACTGGTGGCGCAGGCATATCTGCCGAAAACGGAGCAGAACGCCGGGCTGATTTCCGAGCTGGACGGCGGCATCAAAAAGGAGGTCAGCGTCGGGTGCGCCGTCGCAAAGGTGACGTGCAGCGTCTGCGGGGCCGATTTGAAAAGCGGTTCCTGCGGGCATATCCGCGGGGAGCGCTACGACGGCGCCCTCTGCTGCGCCGTGCTCGACGAGCCGACCGATGCGTACGAGTGGTCGTTCGTTGCCGTACCCGCCCAGCGGGAAGCGGGGGTGCTAAAGCAGTTTCAAAACCGCGGCGCGGAGGAGCTCCTGAAAACCCTGCGGGAAGCGGACGGCGAAGTGACCCTTTCGGGGAAGGAGAAAGCCCGCCTGCTGGAAAAGCTCGCTAAGCTGGAGGAAGAGGCGGCCTGCGGGCGCGCCTACCGGGCGGCGGTGCGGGAGGAATTTATCCGGTGCGCCTCGCTCGCAAGGCCGGAGCTTCCGGCGGACGTGCTCGGGCGCACGGCGGACGGCATGAAACTCGGCGACCTGAAATGCTTTGCCGCCGCGTTCCGGAAGGAAGCGCAGAAGGTGCTTCCGCTTTCGCCGCAGCTTGCGGGAACCGGTTCGCCGGAAAGCCGGGAGGAAAATAAAGCGTTCCGGATCTAAACGGCTGGATTTCCAAACTTATTGAAAACAGAAGACCGCCGAAAATCGTGTAAATCAAGGCGGCAAGCGCCGCAAATGAAGGAGCATACTTCCTGTATGTGACCGGAATTTGCAAACGCAGCCAACGAAGAAAACAAAATTGTAAAGCAATTTTGCGGTTGCGCGATTTATCGGCGTGCTGTTCCCTAAAAACATTTTAAAGGAGGAAAAAGAAATGGAACTTTCATTTATGGGCTACGGGGAAAAAGCGGCGACCTTCGCCGCTTCGAACGGCGTGACGGCGGGAACGCCGGTCAAAATGACGGCGGACGGCACGGTGGGTCCCTGCGCGGCGGGCGACCTTTTCTGCGGCGCGGCGCTGAACGAACGGGGCAGCTACGCGGCGGTGCAGCTTGCGGGCTATGTGCGCCTGCCCTACGACGGAACGGCCCCGGCGGCGGGGTATCAGACGCTTGCCGCCGCGGCGAACGGCAAAATCGGGGTGAACGCCGCCGGGCGCAGCCTGCTGGTGATCGACGTGGACACGGCCGCGAAAACCTGCGGCCTGATTCTGTAAGGAGGAAGAAAAATGGCGTTTTATGAATCCATGAAGTTGGAAAAGGGCATGTACGGCATGCCGGGCAAGACCTTCACTCAGGTGCTGGAGGGGCTGGATCCCTCTTCGAATTACGCGGGCACGCCGCTCGACGGGCTGGACGCCTACCAGCGCCAGCTCAAGCGCTTCGGCATCCGCGTCGGGGGGCCGGGCTCAGACCGCATCGAAAAATTCTTCCAGAGCGGCGACTCGGCGGCGCTGTTCCCGGAATACGTTTCCCGCGCCGTCCGGCAGGGACTGGAGCAGGAAGACATTCTGCCGCAGCTTGTCGCCGCGACGACCGAAATCGACTCGATGGACTACCGCACGATCGAATCGGTACCGACGCAGGACGACAAGACGTTAAAGCCCGTCGCGGAGGGCGCTGAGATCCCGCAGACCTGCGTTCGCACCAAGGACCATCTGGTACGCCTGCACAAGCGCGGGCGTATGCTCTCCGCCAGCTACGAGGCGCTGCGCTTCCAGCGGCTCGACCTCTTCACCGTCACCCTGCGGCAGATCGGCGCGTATATCGCGCGCTCTCTGGTGGGCGACGCGGTGGACGTGCTACTTCACGGCGACGATGGCACCGACGCGGCGGCTTCGGTGAAGGCGGCGGGCGCTGTGCCGGTGTACTCCGACCTCGTGAACCTGTGGGGCGAATTCGCTCCCTACCGCCTGAACGCGATGCTTGCCTCCACCCCGGCAATGAAGGACCTGCTGAATATTGCGGAGTTCAAGGACGCTAAGGCGGGCCTCAATTTTCAGGGTACCGGCAAAATGATCACGCCGCTCGGCGCTTCCCTGCTGCACGTGCCGGAGATGGCTTCGGGCAGCATCATCGGGCTGGACCGCACCTGCGCGCTCGAAATGGTTCAGGCGGGCAGCGTCGCGACCGACTCCGACCGGCTGATCGACCGCCAGCTGGAACGCACCTCCGTCACGATGATCGCCGGGTTTGCGAAGCTGTTCGGCGACGCGGTCAAGGTGCTGAACTACGGGTCGTAACATGACGGAGATTTCTGCCGCGGACGTGCTGGAGCGCTTCGCCCTGCTTGCTTCCCTGCCGGAGCCGGAGGAATTCCTCCCGCTCTGCGGGGACGCGGCGGCGGAGCTTTCCTCCGCGCAGCGGGACTTCTGCGGGCCTGAGGCGCAGGGTTCGCTTGTTTCGGCGGCGGCGGCCCTTGCGTTTTACCGCTGGACGCTCGCGCAGGCGGCAACCGGGGCGGGTTCTTTTTCCGCCGGGGACGTGAAGGTGACGGCGGATTCCGGCCGGGTTTCGCAGGCAAGGCGTCTTTGGCGGGAAGCCTTCGCTTCGGCGGCCCCGTACTTAAAGGACGGCGGCGGGTTCGTATTCGGGAGGATTCTGCCGTGAGCCGCCGCACGGATACGGAAGCAATGCTGCGCTGCTACGGAGAACCGGCGAGCACGAACGGAACGAAATTTCCGGCGGTGCTCCGGCCTCTGCGGTTTGACGGTGGTTCGGAGGGGGCGTGCGGGGATATTCTCTGCACCGCCCCCGCTTTTCCGGGCCTTTCGCCCGGGGACGCGGTCGTGAC
>JAEWRF010000133.1 GCA_023460155.1 Bacillota bacterium
ATATCTACGTCAACTGCTTCCGGGAGAATGTTCCGGATCCGTCTTCTCTGGCGGTTCGCCTGAGCGACAGACGGTTCGGTATCGGCTCCGACGGGATGATTCTGATCCAGCCCTCGGATGTGGCAGATTGCCGGATGGATATGTACAACGCGGACGGTTCCCGCGGAAAAATGTGCGGGAACGGTATCCGATGCGTGGGAAAATATGTCTATGAGCGCGGGATTGCCCGAAAAAATGTTCTGACCGTTGAAACACTCAGCGGCATCAAGACACTTTCCCTATCGGTCCGGGACGGAAAAGTTGATTCAATTGAGGTCGATATGGGAGCGCCAGGCCTTGCACCGGAAAAAATTCCGGTGCGGATCGAAAAACCAAAGGTGATTTCGGAGCCGTTCTCCGTAGGCGGAAAAGACTACAAAATTACCTGCGTCAGCATGGGTAACCCGCACTGCATTGTGTTTGAGGACGACGTCGATTCGCTGGACCTTGAAAAAATTGGCCCGGGTTTTGAAAAGCATGCAATTTTCCCGGAACAGGTAAACACGGAATTTGTTCAGATGATTGGACCAGACGAAGTAAAGATGCGTGTCTGGGAACGCGGCTCCGGCGAGACGTGGGCATGCGGCACCGGAGCCTGCGCCGTGGCGGTGGCCTGCGTGCTGAACGGACGGACCGGCCGGTCCGTCAAGGTGCATTTGAAGGGCGGCGACCTTGCAATTTATTGGGACCAAGAAACGGGAAATGTAAAAATGAGGGGCCCTGCTGAATTTGTCTTTGACGGAACCGTCGAAATATGATATACTTATCGATTGGAATGCAAGAAACCAAGAGACAGGGAAAGGATGGATGTCATGCTGAAAATTAACCAGAACTTTTTGAAGCTTTCGGCAAACTATCTTTTTGTAGACATTGCCTCCAGAGTTCAGAAATTTTCGAAACAGCATCCGGAAACGGAAATTATCCGTATGGGAATCGGCGATGTCACGCGCCCTCTGCCGAAGGCCGTTGCGGAAGCGATGAAAAAAGCGGCGGACGAATTGGGCAGCGCCGAAACATTCCGGGGCTACGGCCCGGAAGCAGGATATTCTTTCCTTCGGGAGGCAATCAGCCAAAACGACTACAAAAAGCATGGGATTGCCATTGAACCGGAGGATATTTTTGTGAGTGACGGCGCGAAGAGCGACACCGGAAATATCGGTGAAATTTTCGGGACGGAAAATGTTGTCGCCGTTTGCGACCCGGTTTATCCGGTTTATGTGGATACCAACGTGATGGCCGGGCGCGCGGGAGAGTATTCCGAAGCTGCAGGCTGGAGCAACATCGTCTACATGCCTTGCACAAAGGAAAACGGCTTTTTGCCGCAGCTTCCCGAGAAGCATGTCGATATGATTTACCTCTGTTTCCCTAACAATCCGACCGGAATGACGATTTCACGCACGGAACTGAAAAAATGGGTCGATTACGCGCTCGAAAACGAAGCGGTGATCCTCTACGACGCCGCCTACGAGGCGTTTATTGTCAGTCCTGATGTCCCGCACAGCATTTTCGAAATCGAAGGGGCGGACCGCTGCGCGATCGAGTTCCGCAGCTTTTCCAAGACGGCCGGCTTTACCGGAACACGCTGTGCGTTTTCGGTGATTCCCCGCGCACTGCAGTTCGGGGGCGTTTCGCTCAACCGGCTTTGGGACAGGCGTCAGGCAACAAAAATGAACGGTGTTTCCTATGTCGTACAGCGAGGCGCCGAGGCGGTCTATTCCGAGGAAGGCTGGCGCAGTGTACAGGAGAACCTCGCTTACTACCGCGAAAACGCGAGGATCCTTCGCGAAGGCTTTGCCAAGGCGGGGATGGAAGCCTACGGCGGGATTGATTCTCCCTATGTCTGGCTGAAGACGCCAGACGGGCTTTCCTCCTGGGATTTCTTTGATCTGCTTCTGGAAAAAGCCGGCGTTGTCGGTACCCCCGGTTCCGGCTTCGGAGCGAGCGGAGAGGGCTTTTTCCGCTTGACCTCCTTTAATACAAAGGAAAACACTGAAAAAGCCGCAGCAAAAATTATTGCGGCGTTCCGTGCTTAAACAGCGAAGTTTGTTCTATTATAATGATTGGTTGGTGATTGAATGAAAGCACTGCTGATGCTCGAGAACGGAATGACTTTCGAAGGGACGGGCTTTGGTTATGAGCACGATACCCTTTGCGAGGTTGTGTTCAACAGCGCCATGTGCGGTTATTCGGAACTTCTTACGGACCCGTCCTATGCCGGTCAGGGCGTTGTCATGACGTATCCGCTGATCGGGAATTACGGGATCTGCTACGATGACGCGGAATCGGTAAGACCGTGGGTCTCCGCGTATATTGTTCATACCCTTTCCACCATTGCCAGCAATTTTCGCTGCGATGTGGACCTGAATACTTTCCTGACAAACAACCGTATTCCCGGAATGGAAGGAATCGATACCCGGGCTCTCACAAAGATTCTCCGCGAGAGCGGCACCATGCGCGGCATGATCGTTTACGGAGATTCCCCCGACCGCGACGCTATGCTGAAAGCGATTCGGGAGTTTACCCTTCAGCCGACCGTTCCCATCGTAAGCTGCAAAGAACCTGCCGTTTACGGCGACGGACCGGTCAAAGTGGCCCTTCTGGACTACGGAGTGAAAAACAATATCATCCGCTCCCTCGTAAAGCGCGGGTGCACCGTCAAACGTTTCCCTTATGACGCAAAGTTTGAGGATTTCATGTCTTTTTCTCCGGACGGCATTATGCTGACCAACGGCCCGGGGGACCCGAAGGACTGTGTCTCCAGCATTGAGGAGCTTAAGCGTGTTTATAAGCACGGAGTTCCAACATTTGCCATTTGTCTCGGTCATCAGCTCATGGCGCTTGCCAATGGATTCGACACCTATAAGCTGAAATACGGACACAGAGGAATCAATCACCCTGTTAAGGATCTGGCGGAAAACAGGGTTTATATCAGTTCCCAGAATCACGGATATGTGGTGAATGGGAAAACCGTTAATCCTTCAGTGGCTGACATCAGTTTCGTTAGTATGAACGATGGAAGCATTGAGGGATTAAACTATAAAAACGGCAAAGTGTTTTCCGTCCAGTTCCATCCGGAGGCTTCGCCGGGACCGCTCGACACCGGCTTTTTGTTTGATCGGTTTATGAATCTGATGGGAGGAAGCCGGCAGTGAGAAGAAAAGAAATTAAAAAGGTCGTCATCATCGGTTCCGGCCCGATTATAATCGGTCAGGCGGCGGAATTTGACTACGCCGGAACGCAGGCCTGCCGCGCGCTGCGCGAAGAGGGCATCGAGGTCATCCTGATCAACTCCAACCCCGCCACGATCATGACGGATAAAAAAATCGCGGACAAGGTTTACATTGAGCCGTTGACGGTCGAAACAATTAAAAAAGTAATCCTGAAGGAAAATCCGGACAGCGTCCTGCCGACCCTGGGCGGCCAGAATGCGCTGAATCTTGCGGTGGAACTGGAGGAATCCGGTTTCCTGAGGGAGCACCATGTCGAAATGATCGGCACGGATGCCGACACCATCCGGATGGCGGAGGACCGTGAGCTTTTCAAGGAAGCGATGGCCCGCATCCACGAGCCGGTGGCGGAAAGCTCTATTGCGGAAAATATCGAAGACTGTAAGCTGGCCGCAAAGCGGATCGGCTACCCTATCGTAATTCGCCCCGCCTATACGCTGGGCGGAAGCGGCGGCGGCATTGCGGCGAATGAGGAGGAGCTCGTTTCCATTGCAACGGTCGGACTTCACCGCAGCCGTGTGCATCAGGTACTGATAGAGCGCTGCATTTCCGGCTGGAAAGAAATCGAATACGAGGTCATGCGCGACCACAACGGCAACTGCATTACGGTCTGCAACATGGAAAACATCGACCCGGTCGGCGTTCATACCGGAGATTCCATCGTCGTTGCCCCCTGTCAGACTCTTGCGGATAAGGAGCTGCAGATGCTCCGTTCCTCCGCGCTGGCTATTATTCAGGAACTCAAGGTGGAGGGCGGCTGCAACGTTCAGTTCGCGCTCAATCCGGACAGCTTTGAATACGCCGTTATCGAAGTAAACCCGCGCGTCAGCCGTTCCTCCGCGCTGGCCTCCAAGGCGACCGGCTACCCGATCGCAAAGGTGGCATCCAAAATTGCGCTCGGCTACACGCTCGACGAGATTCCGAATGCCATCACGAAAAAAACCTTCGCCTGCTTTGAGCCGACGCTGGATTACTGCGTGGTGAAAATCCCGCGCTGGCCGTTCGATAAATTCATCTATGCGCGCCGTATTCTCGGCACACAGATGAAGGCGACGGGCGAAGTGATGGGCATTGCCCCCACGTTCGAGGCAGCGCTGATGAAATCCGTCCGCTGCCTGGAAATTAACCTTTTCAGCCTGATTGACGAGACGCTAAAGGACGTTTCCGACAGCGCGCTCAACGAAATGCTCCATGTCGTGGACGACCGCCGGCTCTGGGTTGTGGCGGAAGCTCTGCGGCGCGGCGTCACAAAAGAGAAAATCCATGACATTACGAAAATAGACCTGTGGTTCCTGGACAAGTACTTGAACATTATCAATGTGGAAAAGGAACTCTCCGAGAAACCGCTGGACAAGGACCTTCTGCTGAGAGCAAAGAAGTATGAATTCCTAGATAAGACCATCTCGAAGCTGTGCGGTAAGAGTGTGGAAGAGCTTCGCACGCTGGAAAAGCAGTGGAATATCCGCCCCGTTTATAAAATGGTGGATACCTGTGCCGCTGAGTTCGATGCGGAGACCCCTTACTACTACTCCAGCTACGGGATTCAGAATGAGTCCGTGGGAAAATCTGACCGGAAAAAGGTCATGGTTGTCGGCTCCGGACCGATCCGGATCGGGCAGGGAATCGAATTTGACTTCTGCTCCGTGCACAGTGTATGGGCTTTGAGGGATCAGGGCTGCGAGACCATTATTGTTAACAACAACCCGGAAACCGTCAGTACGGATTTCGATGTGGCGGATAAGCTGTACTTTGAACCTCTGACTGATGAAGACATTCTCCATATTGTGGAGCAGGAAAAGCCCGACGGAGCGGTCGTGCAGTTCGGCGGTCAGACGGCCATCAAACTGGCCGGCGCCATCGAGAAGCTGGGAGTGCCGATCCTCGGTTCTTCCTACGACAGCATCGACGCGGCCGAAGACCGCAAGCGCTTTGACGCGATTCTGAATGAATGCGGCATCCCCCGCGCTGAAGGCCGTACGGTATTTACCTGTGACGAGGCCATTCAGGCGGCGCATGAGCTGGGTTATCCGGTTCTGGTTCGTCCCTCCTACGTACTTGGCGGACAGGGAATGCAGATTGCCTATGCCGATGCGGACATCGTCGAGCAGATCGGAATCATTAACCGCATCGCGCAGGAGCATCCCATCCTGGTCGACAAGTATATCATGGGCACGGAGGTTGAGGTCGACGCGGTATGCGACGGCACGGATTCCGTGATTCCGGGCATCATGCAGCACATCGAGCGCGCCGGTGTCCATTCCGGCGACAGCATCTCCGTCTATCCCGCCATCGGGATTGATACGGACATGCAGAACCTCATCGTGGAATATACCCGCAAGCTCGCTAAGGCACTGCATGTCCGCGGTTTGCTGAATATTCAGTATATCGTCAGGGACAACACCGTTTATGTGATCGAGGCCAATCCGCGTTCTTCCCGCACGGTTCCCTATATCAGCAAGGTAACGGGGATTCCGATTGTCCCGCTGGCCGTCGGCACGTTCTTCGGGAAAACACTTCCGGAGATGGGCTACCATTACGGCCTGCAGCGCGAAAAGGATCTGGTTGCCATCAAAATGCCGGTTTTCTCCTTCGAGAAGCTTTACGGGCAGGATGTCAACCTCGGACCGGAGATGAAATCCACAGGGGAAGTGCTCGGAATTGCCCGGACGTATGACGAAGCGCTGATCAAGGCGTTTTACGGCGCCGGTGTCCATATGATTGAAAAAGGAAATGCCATTATAACGGTAAAGGACACCGACAAGGAAGAAGTTCTGCCGATTGCGAAAGGACTCTATGAGCTTGGCTGGACGATCTACGCGACGGGCGGTACCTCGGACTTCCTAAACGACAATAAAATCCCAACCATCCGGACCCATAAAATCGGATTCGGAACCCCGGATATTCTGGACCATATCAATTCCGGGGAGATCAATCTCGTCATCAATACCCCATCGAAGGGGGTCACCCATCACCGCGACGGCTATCAGATCCGCAGAAATGCGGTGGAGGCTGGCATTCCTTGCCTGACCTCTCTCGATACGGCAAACGCTTTCCTTACTTGTGCCAGAAATGTGGATACCACGCAGCTTTCCGTTATTGATATCACCAAAGTGTCTACGTTTTTGAACTTTATTTGAATAAATAAAATGAAAAACGATTTGGAGGAAAATAATATGGAAAAGAAAGAACAGCTCTATGAGGGAAAAGCAAAGAAGGTTTTCGCCACCGAGGATCCCGATTATGTAATTGTGGATTACAAGGACGATGCAACGGCGTTCAACGGACTGAAAAAGGGCACCATCGTGGGCAAGGGTGTCATCAACAACAAAATGTCGAACTATATGTTCCAGCTTCTGGAGAAGCAGGGGATTCCCACTCACTTTGTCAAACAGCTCAGCGACCGTGAAACAGTAGTAAAAAAAGTTTCGATTGTCCCGCTGGAGGTCATCATGCGCAACAAGGCGGCGGGCAGCTTTTCCAAACGCCTCGGCATTCCTGAGGGTACTGAACTGAAATGCCCGGTGCTTGAATTCTCTTACAAGAATGACGAGCTGGGCGATCCGATGGTCAACGATACTCATGTTCTGGCCGCCGGCTTTGCTACGCAGGAGGATATCGACACCATTAAGGCAATGGCGCAGAAAATCAATAAGATTCTCTGCGAGTTTTTCCTCTCCGTGAATATCGAACTGATTGATTTCAAACTGGAATTCGGGCGTTTCCACGATACCATTATCCTCGCAGACGAAATCTCGCCGGATACCTGCCGCTTCTGGGATGTGCACACTCATGAAAAGCTGGACAAGGACCGCTTCCGCCGCGATCTCGGCGGAGTGGAAGATGCCTATCAAGAGGTCATGAAACGGATCGGCCTGTAAAGAATGGAGGCAAACCCTTGAACTACTCGACTGCGGATCGCGAATTCGACCATCCGCATGAAGAATGCGGCGTTTTCGGGATTTATTCCGACGGCTCCGTGAATCCTTCCTATGCCACATACAACGGCCTGCTCGCGCTTCAGCACCGCGGGCAGGAAAGCTGCGGCATTGCGGTGAACGACTGCGGCGTGATTTCCTATTCCAAGCATATGGGACTCGTTACGGAAGCGTTCAATCAGGAGATTCTGGACCAGCTGACCGGCCAGATTGCGGTGGGACATGTACGCTATTCGACCGCGGGGGCAAGCGTTCGGGAGAACGCTCAGCCTCTGGTAATGCGGTATATCAAAGGGACGCTGGCTCTTGCCCACAACGGCAACCTGACCAACGCCTATGAACTGCACGAAACTCTGGCGAAGCAGGGCAGCATTTTCCAGACGACGATTGATACGGAAGTTATGGCCTATCTGATCGCCAAGGAGCGCGTGAAGTCTCACTCCATTGAAGAAGCACTTCAGCGCACGCTTCCTAAGATTCACGGTGCGTATTCCATGATTGTCATGAGTCCGCAGAAACTCATTGCCGTACGGGATCCACACGGTTTCCACCCGCTCTGCATTGGGAAGATCAATAACTCCTACGTCTTTGCTTCGGAGACATGCGCGCTGGACGCCTGCGGGGCGGAGTTCCTCCGCGACGTGGAACCCGGCGAAATCGTTGTGGCAGATAAAAACGGCTTGCGGTCCCTGCATGTTGCCCCAAAGGCAAAATCCCTCTGCGTGTTCGAGTATATCTATTTTGCGCGGACGGACAGCGTGATCGACGGCATCAGCGTCTATGAGGCCCGTAAGGAAGCGGGACGGCTGCTGGCCCGTCAGCATCCGGTGGATGCCGATATCGTGATCGGGGTTCCGGAATCGGGAATCGACGCGGCAGTCGGCTACAGCGAGGAATCCGGTATCCCGTATCAAAAAGGGATTGTAAAGAACTCCTATATTGGCCGGACTTTTATCAAACCGAGCCAGTCGGAGCGCAGCCGGAGCGTCCGCATCAAGCTGAACGCGCTGACTTCGGCGGTCAAGGGCAAACGTGTTGTGATGCTGGACGATTCCATCGTGCGCGGCACAACCAGCGCACGGATTGTAACCATGCTCAAGGAAGCAGGCGCAACGGAAGTCCACCTGAGGATCAGCTCTCCGCCGTTCCTGTGGCCCTGCTATTTCGGAACCGACATCCCCTCAAAGGACGATCTTGTCGCATGCCATCACAGCATTGAAGAGATCGGAAGAATGAGCTATGCGGATTCGATCGATTTTCTCAACCTGGACAATCTTTCCAAGATGCTTGGGGGGAAATGTCCCGGCTACTGCGACGCCTGTTTTTCCGGGAACTATCCTGCTGAAATACCGGACTATCTTGTAGCAGAGAAAAATTATGATTACTGCACGCCGATCAAACGATTTTGATTTTTCTGGAGGCCTGAAAAAGTGAAGAATACCTATGAGTCGCCGCTTTCCTCCCGGTATGCCGACGAAGCGATGAAATATCTGTTTTCCCCGGATAAGAAATTCCGCACCTGGCGCAGGCTGTGGATTGCTCTGGCCAAGGCGGAAAAAGAACTTGGCCTGAACATCACTCAGGAACAGATTGATGAGATGGTCCTGCATCAGGACGACATCAATTACGACGTTGCCGAGGCGCGGGAAAAAATCGTGCGACACGACGTCATGTCGCATGTCTATGCGTTCGGGGAACAGTGCCCGAAGGCGAAGCCGATCATTCACCTGGGCGCCACGTCCTGCTATGTGGGCGACAATACGGATATTATCGTTATGACCGAAGCCCTTCGGATCATCCGGGACAAGCTCGTCAAAACCCTGAGAATTCTTTCCGGTTTTGCAGGGCAGTACCGCAATCTTCCCACGCTGGCATTCACGCATTTTCAGCCGGCTCAGCCCACCACGGTGGGGAAACGCGCCACGCTTTGGATGCAGGATCTGCTGATGGATCTGGAAGATGTGGAATATCAGCTCGGGAAAGCGAAGCTCCTCGGCTCCAAGGGAACGACGGGCACGCAGGCAAGTTTTCTGGAACTGTTTGACGGCGACGACGAAAAGGTGAAAAAGCTGGATGAGATCATCGCACGAGAGACCGGCTACAGCTCCTGCTTCCCTGTTTCTGGGCAGACCTATTCCCGCAAGCTGGACAGCCAAATCCTTTCCATCCTGAGCGGGATCGCCCAGAGCGCGGCGAAGTTTTCGAACGATATCCGGCTGCTTCAACATCTGAAGGAAGTAGAGGAGCCCTTTGAAAAGAACCAGATCGGTTCCTCTGCAATGGCTTATAAACGCAACCCGATGCGCAGCGAGCGCATTGCGTCCCTTTCGCGCTACGTTATAGTTGACAGCCTGAACCCGTGCATCACTGAGGCGACCCAATGGTTTGAACGGACTCTGGACGATTCCGCCAATAAGAGGATCAGCGTTCCGGAAGCGTTTCTGGCCGTGGATGCAATTCTGAATCTTTACGCAAATGTCGCCGATGGGCTTGTTGTTTACCCGAAGGTGATTCTTCAGCATATGCAGAGAGAGCTGCCCTTTATGGCGACGGAGAATATCATGATGGACGCCGTCAAGCGCGGCGCGGACCGGCAGGTGCTTCACGAGCATATTCGCATTCATTCCATGGCTGCTTCCCGGATCATTAAGGAAGAGGGCGGGGAGAACGACCTGCTTTCCCGCATTGCGTCGGACCCCGAGTTTGGTGTTACTCTGGAAGAGCTCAACCGTATCGTGAGTCCTGAAAAATATGTCGGCAGAGCGCCGAAACAGACGGAGGAGTTCCTCCGGGATACGGTGCAGCCGGTCCTTGACCGATACAGGGAAATACCGGATGCCAAGGTGGAAATCAGCGTATAATTTTATTTGTTTTTGCCAATTGTTTATGCTATTATAGTTAGGTTGAAAAGCTGCCCGAATCCGGCCGCAGGGCAGTTCTGCAATTCCGTTGCGGCACGGCGGAGAAAAGAAAATGATTACTGCAATTGTTGGTGCTGACTGGGGCGACGAGGGCAAAGGGAAAATTACCGACGTCCAGGCGGCGAAATCGGATATTGTAATCCGTTTTCAGGGCGGCAGCAATGCCGGTCATACGATTATCAATCATTATGGAAAATTTGCTCTGCACCAGCTTCCTTCCGGTGTGTTTTATGATCATATCACAAACATCATTGGAAACGGCGTGGCGCTCAGCGCGGATAAATTCATTTCGGAACTGAATTCCCTCAAAGAGCGGGGGGTTCCGGCTCCGAAGGTCATGATTTCCGACCGGGCTCAGCTTGTCATGCCCTATCATATTCAGCTTGATTCCATGGAGGAAGCCCGCCTTTCCGCGCGCTCCTTCGGTTCCACGCAATCCGGTATCGCGCCGTTCTACTCGGATAAATTTGCGAAGATCGGCTTTCAGATCAGCGAACTTTTCGCCGATGAGGCGTCGCTCCGGGAAAAAGCGGAGCGGATCGCCACGCTGAAGAATGTGCTCTACGAGCACCTTTATCATCAGCCGAAGCTGACCGCCGATGAAATTTATAACACACTGATGAAATACCGTGAAATGCTGGAGCCCTATGTGGCGGATACCTTTGAGTTCCTTTACAAAGCGGTAAAAGCGAAAGAGAATATTCTCCTGGAAGGTCAGCTCGGAGCCCTGAAGGACCCGGATTTCGGCATTTACCCAATGGTCACTTCCTCTTCGACTCTGGCGGGCTATGGAGCGGTTGGCGCGGGTCTGCCGCCTTATGAGATCAAAAAAGTAATCGCTGTGGTCAAAGCGTATTCCAGTGCAGTTGGAGCCGGAGAATTCGTCAGTGAAATTTTCGGCGATGAAGCCGATGAACTGCGCCGCAGAGGCGGAGACGGCGGAGAATATGGGGCAACGACGGGGCGTCCCCGCCGCATGGGCTGGCTGGATCTGGTCGCTTCCCGTTACGGCTGCCGTGTTCAGGGCGCGACGGATGTCGCCCTGACCGTTATGGATGTGCTTGGCTATCTGGATGAAATTCCGGTGTGTGTCGCCTATGAGCTTGACGGAAAGCGGATCGATTCCTTCCCGCCGACGACTCAGCTGAAGCGCTGCAAGCCAATACTGGAGAAACTGCCCGGCTGGAAAACCGATATCCGAGGAATCCGGACTTTTGAGGAACTGCCGGAAAACGCCAAAAACTATATCAAGTTTACAGAAAAAGCGATCGGTGTGCCCATTACGATGGTCTCCAATGGACCGTCCCGCGACGATATCATTTACCGTTGACAATTGGACATTACAGTTTGAACAATGCGCCGGCAGGTACTGTCGGCGCCTGTCAGTTTATTTGAAGAGGTGGATCAATCATGTGTGGAATTGTTGGGTATGTCGGAGACGATCAGGCTGCGCCGATTTTGCTGAAGGGTTTGGAAAAACTGGAATACCGCGGCTATGACTCCGCCGGGGTGGCTGTCTATGACGGAACTTCTCTGCAGGTTGTCAAATCCAAAGGAAGATTAAAAGTACTGGAAGATAAAATTCATGACGGTGCCGATCTGCCGGGAACTGCGGGAATCGGCCATACAAGATGGGCTACGCACGGCAAGCCTTCCGATCTGAACGCGCATCCGCAGTCCAGCCAATCGGGGCTTTTTGCGGTCGTCCATAATGGAATTATCGAAAATTATCTGGACCTGAAGGAATTTCTGATTGAAAAAGGCTATAGCTTCAAATCCGAAACGGATACGGAGATTGTTGCTCAGCTGCTGGAGTACTACTATCACGGTGATCTTCTGGACGCGGTGGTGCAGGTGATCCGCCGCGTGGAAGGTTCTTTTGCTCTTGCAATCATCTGCGGCGACGATCCGGACTGTGTGGTCGGCGTGCGCAAGGACAGCCCGCTGATCGTTGGTCTCGGCAAAGGGGAAAACTATCTTGCTTCGGATGTGCCGGCCATTCTGAGCCGTACTCGCGACATCTACCGCCTGAATGAAAAGGAAATTGCTATGGTCCGCCGGGATGGCGTCACTGTTTACGATACCGATAAAGAAGTCGTCCCGAAGATTGCCAGCCATATCGACTGGGATATTTCGGCCGCCGAAAAAGACGGTTTTGACCATTTCATGGCCAAGGAGATCATGGAGCAGCCCAAAGCAGTCAGGGCAACCATTTCGCCGCGGCTCAGGAACGGCCGGATTGTGCTCGATAATATTACACTCACGGCGGAGCAGATCCGTAATTTCAGCAAAATTTATATCATCGCATGCGGATCAGCATACCACGTCGGCGTGGTTGCAAAATATGTGTTTGAACAGTATACAAGAATGCCTGTCGAAGTGGACGTCGCCTCCGAATTCCGTTATCGTCACCCGATTGTGGACCGGAGAACTCTGGTGCTGATTATCAGCCAGTCCGGCGAAACCCTGGATACTCTGGCTGCCATGCGGGAAGCCAGACGTCTCGGGGCGCGGGCAATTTCCATCGTCAATGTAGTGGGCAGCTCGATTGCAAGCGAATCCGACGATGTGATTTACACATGGGCAGGGCCGGAAATCGCGGTTGCTACGACAAAGGCGTACAGCACACAGCTCGCGGTGGTCTATCTTCTGGCAATCTATATGGGCGAAAAGCTGGGAACGCTTACAGAAGAGGATTATTCTTATTATGTTTCTCAGTTGGAGATTTTGCCTGATAAGATTGCGGAAACCCTGAAAAAGAATAAGGAACATATCGAAGAACTGGCGGAGCGCTTTTATCAGTCGCGTGATATTTTCTTCATCGGCAGGAACCTCGATTATGCCATGTCACTGGAGGGCTCACTGAAGCTGAAGGAAATCTCCTATATTCATTCGGAGGCTTATGCGGCCGGGGAGTTGAAGCACGGAACCATTTCTCTCATTGAGGAAGGAACCCTTGTTGTGGCGCTTGCGACCCAACAGACTCTGTTTGAAAAAACGCTCAGCAATATCAAGGAAGTCAAGGCCCGCGGGGCGGTTGTTCTGGGACTGACGGCGGAGGGAAACAGCCAGATTGAAAAGGTGGCGGACTATGCCGTCTATGTTCCGAAGATCTGCCCGATGATGCTTCCGTCTTTGGCGGTCGTGCCGCTTCAGATGCTGGCCTATCAGGTGGCATTCAAGAAAGGCTGCGATATTGACAAACCGCGCAACCTTGCAAAATCCGTAACGGTGGAATGATCGGGGAGTTAACCGAATGATAAACAAAGAGGCCGTTTTAATACTCGATTTCGGCGGGCAGTACAGCCAGCTGATTGCGCGCCGGGTGCGCGACCAGAGCGTTTACTGTGAAATCCGCTCCTATAGGACTCCGGCTGCCGAAATCAAAAAGGGAAACTACAAGGGAATTATTTTCTCCGGTGGGCCCGATACTGTCTATGATGAATCAGCGCCAAAATGCGACCCGGAGATTCTTCAGCTTGGGATTCCGGTTCTCGGAATCTGCTACGGCGCGCAGCTGATCGCCTATCTTCTGGGCGGAAAAGTGTTAAGCAACAAGGTGCGCGAATACGGCAAGACACAGGTGAATTTTCAGAGCGGTTCCCGTCTTTTTGCCGGGATCGAGGGAAAATCCGTCTGCTGGATGAGCCACACCGTCTATATTGCGTCACCGCCGGAAGGCTTCCGTGTCACAGCAACAAGCGACACCTGTCCGACCGCTGCGATGGAGAATGAGGCATCCCACATTTACGGGACCCAGTTTCATCCGGAAGTAGAGCATACGGAGCACGGTCATGAAATTCTGCACAGCTTCCTGTATGATGTGTGCGGCTGCTCCGGCGATTGGAAAATGACTTCCTTTGTCGACGAGACCGTCCGGCAGCTAAAGGAAACCATCGGCGATAAAAAAGTTATCTGCGCGCTTTCCGGCGGCGTGGATTCTTCCGTGGCCGCCACGCTGGTTCACCGTGCCATTGGGAAGAATCTGACCTGCATCTTTGTGGATCACGGTCTGCTCCGAAAGAACGAAGGCGACGAGGTAGAGCAGGTTTTCCGGCATCAGTTCGATATGAACCTTATCCGCGTTAATGCTCAGGATCGCTTTCTGACGAAGCTGGCAGGCGTGACGGAGCCGGAGCGCAAGCGAAAAATCATCGGGGAAGAGTTTATCCGGGTTTTTGAAGAAGAAGCGAAAAAAATCGGGCATGTGGATTTTCTTTGTCAGGGCACGATTTATCCGGATGTTGTGGAAAGCGGAACCGGCGACGCTGCCGTCATCAAAAGTCACCATAACGTCGGCGGGCTGCCGAAGGATATCGGCTTTACAGGTCTTGTGGAGCCTCTGCGGTATCTGTTCAAGGATGAAGTCCGGAGGGCTGGCACTCAGCTTGGCATTCCGGAAAATCTGGTTTGGCGTCAGCCGTTCCCTGGTCCCGGTCTTGCGATCCGCGTTATGGGTGAGGTGACGGAAGAAAAGCTGACCATCCTGAAGGATGCGGACGCTATTTTCCGGGAGGAAATCGCAAAAGCAGGGCTGGATCGAAAGATTAACCAGTATTTTGCAGTCCTGACCGGAATTAAAAGCGTCGGCGTCATGGGAGACGGCCGCACGTACGACAATACCGTTGCCCTGCGCGGCGTGACTACCACGGATTTTATGACGGCAGACTGGGCAAGAATCCCCTACGATATTCTTGCACTCGTTTCGAACCGCATTATCAATGAGGTCAAAAATGTAAACCGCATTGTATACGACATCACCAGCAAGCCACCTGCTACAATAGAGTGGGAATAAGCAAAAAAATCGCCGGAAGCCTTGAGAAATCTAGGCTTCCGGGTTCTCTTTTTATGGTGGGGCAAAAAGATCTTAACTTTGCCGCTGTGTCTGATAAAGATTATATCCGAATAGAAACCGCGGGGTTCGCACATAATAAAGGACAAGTAGCAGTGCTTCGGGACAACATGACATAGTATACCGCGAAAATATCGTCCTAATCAGAACGATATTTCCACTAGAATTTATTTCAAGGAATATATCTCAAATCCTAAGACGAAGCCAATAAAATTTAGACTGAGAAAATTGACAGGCAATGGCGCTGGCGAATGCGGTAATTTCGAAAGGAAGTACGCTTTCAGCAGCGCCATTTTGTTTGGGAGATGGGGGTAACGGTATGAAAAACAGAAAGGGAACAGTAATTATTGTAGGAGGCGGATGGTCGGGATGCGCGTCCGCGGTGCAGGCTGTGAAAGGCGGGGCAGAAGCAACCATTCTTGAACGGACGGACATGCTGCTTGGTACGGGACTGGTCGGCGGCATCATGCGGAACAACGGCAGATTCACCGCTACGGAAGAGTGCATTGCCATGGGCGGGGGAGAATTGTTCCAGCTGGTTGACCGGAATTGCCGCCATAGAAATATCAATTTTCCCGGACATGAGCACGCTAATCTGTATGATATCGGAAAAACACCGGGTGCCGTGCGGGAGTATCTGGAGAGCATCGGTGTGAATATTGTTTATCAGGCCCGGGTGACCAAGGCCGAAATGGACGGCAGGAAAATAGTCAGCGTCACAGATGGGCAGGGGCGCACCTTTGAGGGCGATGTATTTCTTGATGCAACGGGGACCGCCGGTCCGATGGACAACTGCTCCAAATATGGAAACGGGTGCGCCATGTGCATATTACGCTGTCCGAGTTATGGCGGGCGAGTCAGTCTGACGGGGCTTGCAGGCGTCGAAGAGATACAGGGAAAAAAGCAGGATGGGACGATCGGCGCAATGAGCGGCTCGTGCAAGCTGTACAAAGAATCTCTTTCACCCGAGATTGTCCGGGAGCTCAATGAAAAAGGCGTCGCGGTGATCCCGATTCCGGAAAATCTGGAGGAGGATCATCTCGGCATCAAGGCGTGTCAGCAGTATGCGCTTAACGAGTATAAAAAAAATATCGTGCTTTTGGATACGGGGCACGCCAAGCTGATGTCGCCGTATTTCAGCCTGGAGCGACTGCATCGGATACCGGGGTTTGAAACGGCACGGTACGAAGATCCCTATGCTGGCGGCAAGGGAAACTCGATACGCTTTTTTTCCATGGCGCCGCGGGACGACACCCTCAAGGTGAAGGACGTGGAAAATCTGTACTGCGGCGGGGAAAAGGCAGGGCTTCTGGTTGGGCATACGGAGGCCATTGTTACGGGCACTCTTGCGGGAACAAACGCTGTGAAGTTTCTGCGGGGAGAAAAGCCGCTTACGGTGCCCCCACAGCTGGCGATCGGTGACGCGATTGCCTTTGTGAGGGAAGAGATGCAGACGGAAAAGGGCCTGAGCCTGAAATATACCTTTTCCGGCTCCGTTCTGTTTGAACGCATGAAAGAGCTGGGGCTGTATACGATTGATGTGGAAGAAATCAGGTCACGCGTCAGGGGGGCCGGCATGGAAGATGCTTTTTGCTTTGAAACAAAGGCCCCCGGCAAATGGCGTTCCGCAATTTGAAAAGTCTGTTATAGCAAAACAATCTTGAAATCCCGCGTAGACACGCCTTACGCGGAGCCCATTCATCTGACACTCAAAATATTTTCGTGCTCAGTAATTAATTTTCAGCGACGGCATTGACTTTTGTATGCCCGAAAGATATAATGGATAAAATTGAATAAAAAAGCTATGAAGAAAAAGAGTACCTGTTTTTGAATGCGCAGAGAGAAGATGGCTGGTGTAAATCTTCGAGGAGAAAACGGAGAAAGTCCTTTCTGAGCTGTTGAGCGGAAAGAATCGAGTCAAGTAAGCTTAACCGGAAATCCGGCCGTTAGAGCGGAAGCAGTATCTTGGATACTGTATGAGTGCAGAGGTTTCTCTGAATTAGGTGGTACCACGGATTTTATATTCGCCCTAAGCCAATGGCTTAGGGCTTTTTTATTTTCCGCTGATACAGGCTCTGTTTACAAAACAGAGCCCAGATAAATAATCCTGCCGCATATGAAATTATTTGAAAGGGTGTTTGTTTGATGGAAAAGAAAAATCTCGATTGGGCAAATCTTGATTTCAGCTATCGGAAAACGGATAAGAGATTCGTTTCAAATTACCGCGAAGGCGCGTGGGATGAAGGCAAGCTGACTGACGACGACAAAGTGGTCATCAGCGAATGCGCGGGGGTTCTTCAATATTCCCAGTCCTGCTTTGAGGGGCTGAAGGCGTACACGACGGAGGACGGCCATATTGTAGCGTTCCGTCCGGATATGAACGCGGAACGAATGGAAAACAGCGCCAAGCGTCTGGAAATGCCGGTGTTTCCGAAAGATAAATTCATCGACGCTGTAGTTGAGACCGTTAAGGCAAACGCCGCTTTTGTTCCGCCTTACGGAACGGGCGCAACCCTCTATGTGCGCCCCTACATGTTTGCAAGCGGCCCGGTCATCGGTGTCGCTCCATCCGACGAATACCAGTTCCGGATTCTCACTACGCCTGTGGGACCTTATTTTAAGGGCGGCGCTCACCCGATTACGCTTTGCGTCAGCGATTTTGACCGCGCGGCACCGCACGGCACGGGACATATCAAAGCGGGCCTCAATTACGCCATGAGCCTGCACGCGATTGTTACGGCCCACAAGAACGGATACAATGAAAACCTGTATCTCGATTCGGCTACGCACACCAAGGTGGAGGAGACCGGCGGGGCGAATCTGATCTTTGTCACGAAAGACAACAAGGTCATCACCCCGAAGTCCGAAAGCATCCTGCCGTCGATTACCCGCCGTTCGCTTTTGACAATTGCCAAGGATTATCTCGGCCTTACAGTGGAAGAGCGGGAAGTGTATTTTGACGAGGTCAAGGATTTTGTCGAGTGCGGCCTCTGCGGCACGGCGGCCGTTATTTCCCCGGTCGGCAAGATCGTGGATCACGGCAAGGACATTTGCTTCCCGAGCGGAATGCAGGAGATGGGCCCTATTACAAAGAAACTGTATGAGACATTGACCGGAATCCAGATGGGCCGGATCAAAGGCCCGGAGGGCTGGATCAAGGTAATCGAATAGTTTATTGCTCAGTGAGGCACCCTTCGGGGTGCCTTTTTCTATTGACATTTTGCTGCCAATTATGAGAAAATCCGGCATCCGTTTTGTATAATATGCGTTAGAAATCATAATTGCAGAGTGGTATAATAAAAGACGTTGACTGCGCCACCATTCCGCCTGCGGGAGCGGGAATTTTCCATTGATTCAGCCACAGTCACACACAATAGAAAATGGGAAAAGAGATCCGGAATGAAAAAAAGTATGGTATGTGTTTTGGCGGCTGCATTTCTGTTCGGTACAATGGAGGTTTCTCTGAAATTGGCGGGAACTTCTTTTGACCCAATTCAGATGACTTTTCTGCGTTTCCTGATCGGCGGGATTTGCCTTCTTCCGTTTGCGCTGTACGATCTGAAAAAGCGGCAGTGTCACTTAACCAAAAGTGACTGGATGTATCTTTTTCTGCTCGGCTTTACCTGCATCTGCGTCAGTATGCTCCTGTTTCAAATTGGAGTTCTTCGCACAAACGCCAATCTTGCCGCTGTGGTTATTTCAACAAGTCCCGTATTCACCATGATTTTCGCGCAGTTCATTGCGAACGAAAAGTTCACAGTTGTTAAGTTTTTCGTTTTGCTGCTGAATGTTATCGGGCTGGTGATTGTGGCGAATCCAATCAAGCTCATGAAGGGCCATGCTCCTGTGGATGGTATTTTAATTACCCTGATTGCTGCCGCGTCCTTTGGCCTTTACACTGCGATGGGAAAAAAGCGTATTGCAAAAATCGGCGGCTTGACACAAAGCAGTTTCAGCTTTATTATGGGCTCGCTGGTTTTACTGGCGGTTCTGCTGTTCCGGAAAGGCCCTGTCATTCGGGGAATACAGCCCAATAACCTTCCGCTGCTTCTGTATTTAGGCATCCTGGTAACCGGGGTCGGCTATTTTTGCTATATCCGGGCTATCGAGGTTTCGGGTCCTTCCTTCGCTTCGATCACCTTTTTCATCAAACCTGTTTTTGCCCCGATTATCGCTTTTCTGGTTCTGAAGGAACCGATCACATTGAATATTATCCTCGGGGTTGTATTTGTGCTGTCCGGCTCTCTTCTTAACATTTTCGGAGAAAAGATCAAGGATTCTTTCTCTTCTTCCGCTTTGGACAAATCGAAGGAGGAAGCCGCTTGAAATGGGAGGAATTGTATGCTGGTTGATCTGATCAAAGCAAACAGAAGCTACCGCAGATTCGATGGGTCCCATCCGGTCAGCCGTGCCGAGGTGTTGGATCTGTTGGAATCCTGCCGGTTTGTTGCGTCTTCCACCAATAAGCAGCCCTTTAAATTCTATGTTTCCTGCGAACCGGAAACCAACGCTTCTATTTTCAGTCTGCTCAAATTTGCCGCGCTGCTGAAGGAATGGAATGGCCCGGAGGAGAACGAGCGGCCAACAGCTTATGTCGTGATCTGTGCGGATACCGGCGTTGTTAAGGTGCCGGATCGTTTTGACTGCGGTGTAATTGCACAGACTCTTCTGCTGGGCTGCACGGAAAGGGGACTGGGCGGGTGCATGGTCGGAAATTTCAGCAGGGAGAAGCTGAAGGATATTCTCGGGCTGGATTCGCAGCTTGACCCGTATATTGTAATTGCAATCGGGAAGCCGAATGAGACGGTCCTTCTAGAGGATTGTTCCGACTCCACCAATTATTATCGGGATTCGGAAGGGCGGCACCATGTTCCCAAAAGATTGCTTAAGCAGATGCTTATTAATCCGTAGAACGATTCCGGAAATGGAAATTACAGCTATCGGTTGACAGAAGCGGGTTTCATCCGCTATAATAAAAATACATTTGAAAAGGCTTTTATTACTGACGGATGATTGTGGATAAACCACAGGGGAATAAAAGTCTATGAAAGAGCCGACCGTCTGGGCAGCATTCCGGTTTTTGCCGGATGCCGCCCTTTTTTTGTTGACCGGGGCGGTGGGAAAAACCGGATTGTCATGAAAACAGAAGGAGAGTTTTTATGAGCGATCTAGCCTGGAAAGACTTCAAAAGCGGAATCTGGGAAACGGAGATCAACGTACGGAATTTCATTCAGACGAATTACATGCCTTATGAGGGAGACGGAGCTTTTCTCACGGCAGCGACGGAGCGGACAAAAGCGCTTATGAAAAAGCTGAATCGGCTGTTGGAACTGGAACGGGAATTCGGCGGGGTCCTGGACGTGGATACCGGCACTGTAAGCTCGCTCACAAGCTACCACCCCGGCTATTTGGATAAAGAGCGCGAGATCATTGTGGGGCTTCAGACGGACCGGCCGTTGAGGCGCGGGGTCAATCCTTTCGGAGGGCTGAACATGACGCGCAAAGCGTGTGAAGCTTACGGATACCGTCTTTCCGAGCAGGTAGAGAAAGAATTTCAGTACCGAACGACCCACAACGAAGGGGTCTTTCGAGCTTATACGGATGAGATTCGAGCGGCACGCCACTGCGGAATCATCACCGGTCTGCCGGATGCCTACGGAAGGGGACGCATCATCGGAGATTACCGAAGAGTTGCACTCTACGGGATCGACCGGCTGATTGAGGAAAAGAAAAAGGACAAGGCAAAAGCAGGCGAGCAGCTTGTGGACGGTGATCACGTCCGCATGTTGGAAGAACTTTATCAGCAAATCACATTTTTGGGGTATCTCAAAGAAATGGCTGCCCTTTATGGGTTCGACATTTCAAAGCCGGCCGGGAATGCCAAAGAGGCGGTGCAGTGGCTGTATTTTGGTTATCTGGGCGCGATTAAGGAACAGAACGGCGCCGCAATGAGTCTCGGCCGTGTAAGCACCTTCCTTGATATTTATTTTGAACGCGACCTGAATAGCGGCATCCTTACGGAGCAACAGGCGCAGGAAATTTTCGACGATTTTGTGATGAAACTGCGAATGGCGCGGCATCTGCGCACACCGGAATACAACGAGCTGTTCGCGGGCGATCCGATGTGGATTACCGAGTCAGTGGGGGGCATGGGGGAAGACGGAAGAACTCTTGTGACAAAGAGCAGCTTCCGTATGCTCCACACCCTTTATAATCTTGGTCCCGCGGCTGAGCCGAACCTCACCGTTTTGTGGTCCGAGCATCTGCCGGAAGCCTTTCAGCGCTTTGCCGCGAAGATTTCCTGTGACACCGATGCCATCCAATATGAGAACGACGACATCATGCGCCCGAAATTCGGGGATGATTACGGAATCGCCTGCTGCGTTTCGGCCATGCGGCTGGGAAAGGACATGCAGTTTTTCGGGGCGAGGGCAAACCTTGCAAAGCTTCTGCTGATGAGCCTTAACGGCGGACGCGACGAAAAAAGCGGGCAGCAGGTTGCTCCGGTGCGCGCTCCTTACGAAGGCGAATATCTCGACTATGAAACGGTTGCGGCGGGCATGGCTTTCTACCGCGACTGGCTGGCGAAAACCTACGTCGGCGCGATGAACATCATCCACTATATGCACGATAAATACGCCTATGAGAAGACGCAGATGGCTCTGCACGATACCGATGTGCACCGATTCATGGCGTTCGGCATTGCAGGGCTGTCGGTCCTGACCGATTCGCTTTCCGCGATTAAATACGCGAAGGTGAAGTGCATCCGGGATGAAACCGGGTTAATCCGCAATTTCGAGACGGTAGGCGAGTATCCGGCCTACGGC
>JAEWRF010000134.1 GCA_023460155.1 Bacillota bacterium
GCTCTCCCCCTATGGTGATCCCTGTAATATTTTTCTTCATCATAGCGCGCGTGGAAGATTTTGTCAACCGAAGGCGAATTACAGTTTCGGTTTTCAAATCTTCCATTTTTAAAATGAATATGTTACAATATGAATCAAAACGCAAAGCGAATTGCAGATAGGGAGTGTTTCCATTGGAGTTTTCCAAACGGATGAATTACTTTGATACGGGAGTCTTTTCGGCTCTCGCGCAGATGAAGAATGAAAAAAAGGCCGCCGGTGCAACGGTAATCGACCTGAGCGTCGGGGCGCCGAATATTCCGCCCGCCCCACACATCATGGAGGCTCTTGCACAGAGCGCGCGGGAAAAAGAGAATTACGTCTATGCCCTGAACGATACACCGGAGCTGATTGAGGCCGTGTGCGCCTGGTATCGCCGCCGCTACGGCGTGGAACTGGACGGAGCCGCGGAGGTCGCCTCGCTGCTTGGCTCACAGGACGGACTTTCCCATATTGCGCTTTCCGTTATCGACCCCGGGGACCTTGTGCTGGTGCCGGACCCCGGCTACCCAATTTTCGGGGACGGTCCGGTGCTTGCGGGAGCGGAGCTTTACCGCATGCCGCAGACGCCGGAAACCGGCTGCGTGGTGGATTTGAAGGCGGTCCCGGATGAAATTGCACGAAGGGCAAAATTCATGATCGTTTCCTATCCGGCCAATCCGGTGACAAGCATCGCGCCGCCGTCCTTCTATGAGGAACTGGTTTCGTTTGCGAAGCGGTACGACATCCTTGTGCTGCATGACAACGCCTACAGCGAGCTGGTGTTTGACGGCGCGAAATGCGGAAGCTTCCTTCAGTACGAAGGCGCGAAGGAGGTTGGGGTCGAATTCAACTCCCTTTCCAAAACATACGGCCTGGCGGGCGCCCGCATCGGCTTTGCGGTCGGGAACCGAGAGGTGATCGGCAAGCTGAAGGCCCTGAAATCCAATCTGGATTACGGAATGTTCCTGCCCGTTCAGAAGGCCGCCGTGGCGGCGCTGACGGGACCGCAGGACTGTGTGGAAACCACCCGCCGCGCGTATGAAAAGCGCCGGGACGTGCTGGTGGAGGGCCTCAACGCGGTCGGCTGGAAGATGGAGAAACCGAAAGCCACCATGTTTGTTTGGGCTAAAATTCCGGAGCCTTTTACGGACAGCGTAAAATTTGTGCGGGAGCTTTTGAACCGCGCGGGGGTGCTGGTGACACCCGGCTCGGCGTTCGGCCCATCCGGGGAAGGGTATGTGCGCATGGCTCTGGTGCAGGACGAGGCGGATATGCGGCTCGCGGTGAAAAATATCGACGAGAGCGGAATCCTGAAAGAATAATAAAAGCGGCGGGCGGATTTGAAAAGATCCGCCCGCCGTTGTTTATTTTACAATGAGGCCGAGGTAGCGCGCGAGTTCGCAGGCCTGCAGCGGCGTGACGGCGGCGCCGCGGAGCTCGGGCCCGGAAAGAACGATTCCTTCGATTTCGTCGCTGGTCAGGTCCATTCCTTTCAGCGGCGTGTGCAGAAAAACCGCCCTTCTCAGGCCGCAGTCCGCAAATTCAACGGAGGTCGGAGCGCATTCTTCAAAATTTCCCTCCGAAAAGTCACAGCCTTTCAACAAAACGTATTTCAGCTTGGAGCCGACGAAACTGATCAGTCTCCCTTTGCAGTCTTCAAAAAGCATGTGCTCGATAAAAGACTCGGAAAAGTCGGCGCCGACGGCTTTGCACTGCCGGAGTTCCACCCGGCGGAAGCCGCAGCGCTGAAAAGCAAAGTTGGAAAGATCGCAGTTCTCAAACAGAACGTCCGTAAAAAAGGCTCCGTCGGCGCCGCAGTCCTCAAACCGGCAGCCCTCGAACCGGCAGCCCTTAAATTCCGCTGCGCCGAGTGCCAGTCCGGCGAAAGAAATATTTTGAAACTCCGCTTCCTCGACCGTGCTTTCTTCTTCCGCGGCGCGCCGGAGAAGGGCTTGTGCATCCGCGGCCGGCTGGAGCAATTCCGGCAGCCTGCAATTTTCCCGTTTCAATTAGATCCCGCCTTTCCTGCTGCCATTGTACCACAGCGGTGCGGCAAAGAAAACCGGGAGGCGGAAAAGCAAATTGCCCCGGGGAAGAAAAACGTTCATAATAAAGCGATTTTTCCCCATAATAAGCTCCGGGGTGATGTGTATGTTCCCGGAACAGGTCTATTATGAGCCGGCGGCTCTTTCCTATGAGCTGGGAAAGCAGCTCAAAGAAAAATATGCCGATGTGCCATGGATTCCGATTGAGAGTCACAATAAGGTTGAATCGCTGCAGGCCCGTCCGAATTCCGACTTCCCTGTTTTGAAGCGGCTGCTCATTGTGGGGGTTCGGAAAACGCACCGCTATGTCCCCAACCAAAAAAGCTCCGACTTTCTGGTGCCGTTCACATCCTCCGGATGCAGCGCCATGTGCCTTTACTGCTATCTGGTCTGCAATTACAACAAATGCTCCTATCTGCGGCTTTTCGTGAACCGGGAGCAGATGCTGGAACGGCTGATGCGCACCGCGATGAAACCCGGGCGGGAGCTGACGTTCGAAATCGGAAGCAACAGCGATCTTGTGCTGGAAAATACGATCACCGGAAATTTGGAATGGACGATCGAAAAATTCGCGTCGCAGGAGAGGGGATTTCTGACCTTCCCGACCAAATTCGACCGGGTTGGGCCGCTGCTGTCCCTGAATCACAGGGGAAGAGCCATCCTGCGGATGAGCGTCAATCCGCAGGAAATCATCTCTCGCGTGGAATTCGGTACCTCTCCGCTCAAAGACAGGATCCGCGCGCTCAACGACGTATGTGACGCCGGTTACCGGGTCGGCCTCCTGATTGCACCCGTGATTCTTCTGGAGGACTGGAAGCGCCTGTACACCGAACTGCTGGATATCCTTGAGGCGGAGCTTTCCCCAAAGGTCCGGCGGGAAATGTTCATCGAGGTGATCTTCATGACCTACAGTTTCGTCCACCGCGCAATCAACACGGAGGCGTTCCCCCATGCGGTTCCCCTTTACGACGCGGATAAGATGACGGGACGCGGAAGAGGAAAATACTGCTACCGCCAGTCCGTCCGGCAGGAGGCCGAGTGCTTTCTGCGGGAAAAGATCGAAAAAAGGTTCGGGTCGGACAAAATCCTTTACATTGTATAAAGATCAATCGAAAATCCGATTTGTATATCGAATTTTCTCTGATTTCTTCGAATTTTGCTTGTTGTGATGATTTTTCCGGGAAAGGGATTGACAAATGCGTTTGTTTTGGTATAATAAATCTTGCTGTTTCAAATAAAATATTGCGGAATTGTGTAAAGGTAGCACAACAGACTCTGACTCTGTTTGTGAGGGTTCGAATCCTTCTTCCGCAGCCAAGGCTCCTTAACGGAGCCGTTCTTTCGAGGTGTGGCTCAGCTTGGTAGAGCGCTACGTTCGGGACGTAGAGGCCGCTGGTTCGAATCCAGTCACCTCGACCATAACAAAAAAGGGTTCGCGTAAGCGGACCCTTTTTTGTTATGGTCGGCGCACTGTCACAGCGGATCGCCTGGCTGCTCCTGATTTTGTTTTATAATATCGTGCGAAACGGATTCAAAAAATTTCACCAGCTCTTTTGCCAAAAAAGAGGGGGAGTATTTCATATCGTTATTCAGCCACCACCGTATGGTTGAAACATAAAGGGAAGACACCAGCTCGACGCATAAATCCCTTGAAATGGAAAACTGTAAAGGAAAACAGCTTTCCAGCTTGTTTTTTAAGGAATTTTCGAGTTTTCTGCTGATTCCGAGCGCTTCCTTATCATTCAGAATAATCTTGTAAAGCGGCGCGTCCTTTTCAAATATCTTCAGGATCATGCTCAGGTTCTGCAGAAAGCTTTCATAATCCGGTTTTCCGTTTAAAAGATGTGCCTGTGGTTCCACCGACCCAATGATCGTTTCAATGGCCTCATCCACAGTCTTCTGCAGCAGTTCATATTTGTCGGTGTAATGAAGGTAAAAGGTAGAGCGGTTAATCATCGCGCCGTCTGCAATATCGTTGACCGTTATGTTCCGGAATCCTTTTTCATCCATCAGTCTGATAAAAGCATCTCGGATTAAGCTGCGGGTTCGGATTACGCGCAGATCACGATTACTGGACAATTTTCTACCACCTGTCTATTATTCATTGAATGATCGATGATCCCGTCGGATCTGCCGCAAAAGCGACAAAATCGCAGGAATCAATCATTGAAAAACTTCTTTTCCCTTATTATACTACGGTGTAGGATTACAGGAAAGGGGTTCTTCAAATGTCTAAAAAGTGGATGCCAAAGGATTTTCCGGTCGGACTTTATTATTTGCACCCGGATCAAAGCGTAAATTTTCAAATGAATCGTTTTTATAACTGGTCAAACGACCCGGCTATGCTGGAAGAAATGAAAAATGCAGGAAGCCTCATTCATTCCTACAGTGATTTTATTTCAACGTTTATCCGTCTTGGGGAAGAGGCGCTGAAAAAAGATCAAAAGCTCAGGGCGGCGTTATATTTTCGCGGGGCCGAATTTTTCATTCCGGAAGGCGGCCCGCGCAAACAGGAGCTTCGCAGTCGGTTCCTTTCGCTCAGCAACGAGTATTACGGCGTAGCCGAGGATCAGCATGCCATGATCCCCTATGAAAACGGATTTATTTCCGCCTACCGGTTTACGCCGAAAAATCCAAAAGGGACTGTGGTTTTTCTGAACGGGTTTGACGGGTATATTGAAGAAGCTACCCGAATTCTTCTGATTTTCAGGGATGCCGGATATGATACCATCGCTTTCGACGGCCCCGGGCAGGGCACCGTGCTGGAGGATTACCATATCCCGATGACCCATGAATGGGAAAAACCGACGAAAGCGGTTCTTGACTATTTCGATTGCGGCGATGTAACCGTGATCGGCGTATCGCTCGGCGGGTATTTTGCCCTGCGGGCCGCGGCCTACGAAACGAGAATTAAAAAGGCAATCTGCTATGATATCCTGCCGGATTTCTTTGAAGTTACCCTGCGTCAGCTTCCGCCTGATCTCAGGGACAAATTCAGAGGCCTGGTCCTTCAGGGAGAGGGAAAGGAGGAAATCAATGCGGCAATAAAGCAGATGATGCAAAAAAGCCTGATGCTTGAGTGGGCGCTTTCCCAGGGAATGCATGTAACCGGAAGCGATTCGCCCTACGAGTTTTTGCGCAGGACCGTTTCCTACCGAACAGCGGATTTTTCACCGCTCCTTACACAGGATGTTCTTCTGCTGGCGGGGCAGGATGATCATTATGTCCCGATCGAACAGCTTACGGAACAGATCAGTACACTGACAAAGGTTCGTTCCCTTACCGCACGCATGTTTACGGCTAAGGAAACGGCGGGCAACCATTGCCAGCTGGGCAATATCGGGCTTGCCGTCAAGGTCATGCTGAATTGGCTGGAACAGACAAGCGCTCCGTCCTCTGCCCCGAGCAGAACATAAAAATTTGATCGGAATTTCACAGAAGGATCCATGTGCGGGGCAGAGCCTGCCGCATGGATCCTTCTGTTTCTCCGCGGTTCCCTATTGACAAAGCAAAACCCCGCGAGTATGATTTGTATAACAAAACATACTTTTCAGAAGAGGTGCGGAAAATGAACGCTCCAAAGGGAAAACACGCATGGATGGTCCGGGTCGGTGAAAAGGGACAGTTTGTGATACCCAAGGAAGCCAGGGAACTTTTTGATATTAAGCCCGGAGATACGCTGATTCTGCTGGGAGATGAAAAACGCGGGATCGCTATCCCGCCGAAGGATGAGCTTCAAAAATATATCTCCGGGATTTTCGGAGACAATTCCGCAGAGGAAGGCGATCCCAAATGAGAAAATATTATCTGGACAATATCCGGTGGGCGACGGTCCTGCTGGTTTTGGTCTATCATGTCTGCTACCTGTTCAACAACGTCGGCGTTTTGGGCGGGATCGGCGTCGGGAAAAACGTTGCGGCGTTTAATGTGCTGCTTTATCTCGTCTATCCCTGGTTTATGGTTCTGCTGTTCGTCGTCGCCGGAATCAGCGCAAGGTATTCGCTGGAGAAACGCTCCGAAAAGCAGTTCCTCGGCGAAAGGGTGACGAAGCTTCTGATTCCATCCACGTTAGGCCTGCTGGCCTATCAGTGGATTACGGGATATTTTAACATTAGAATCGGCGGCGGGCTCGCCTATATTCCGGCGTTTCTCCGCTATCCGATTTTCGCAGTCGTCGGGATCGGGCCTTTGTGGTTTATCCAGATGTTGTTTCTCTTTTCCGCACTGATTGCGCTGATCCATAAAATTGACGCGAAGGATGTCCTCTGGAACTTCTGCGGCAAAGCCAATCCGGCGGTTCTTCTGCTGCTTGCGGTCCTCATCTGGGGGGCATCGCACATCCTCAATGTGCCGGTGCTGACCGTGTACCGCTTTGGCATCTATGGCGCGGCGTTCCTTATTGGCTACTTTGTCTTTTCCCATGACGGGGTACAGGATTCCCTGGAAAAAATACATATCCCGATGCTGGCTGCAGCCATCGTTCTCGGAGTTTTCTATGAAATTACCTATTTCGGAAAAAATTATGCTTCGGATGAATGCCTGCAAAGTGTCTTTACCAATGTCTATCTCTGGATCGCGGTGCTGGCGATTCTGGGGTGCGGCAAAGCATGGTTCAACCGTGCCTCTGATTTCTCCCACTATATGACAAAGGCGAGCTTCGGACTCTATATCGTCCACTATCCGATTCTGATGACTGTGTGCTATGTTTTATATTACGACTGCAGCCTGCCGTCAGCCGCAAATTATATCATCGCCCTGCTGTCGGAAATGATCTTCACCTTCGCGGTGTTCGAGCTGTTTCAAAGGATTCCTGTTGTCCGTTACTGGGTGCTGGGGATCAAAGGCAGGCGGAAAAATGCATGAGCAATTTTACGGAGGGGGAACACTGTGGATTTCAGAAAAACCTATGATACGATTCCAGAGAAGTTCGACCAATGGCGGCCCCGCTACTGCGACGAGCTTTTTGCTGAAGTGATTGATTATGCTAAAATCGGCGCGGGTAAATCGGTGCTTGAAATCGGCCCCGGAACAGGTCAGGCGACCGAGCCGTTTTTAAAGACCGGCTGCGACTATCTGGCAGTCGAACTCGGTGAGCACTTTGTGGAGTTTACAAAGAACAAATTCGACTCCTATCCGAATTTCAAAATCATAAACGGGGATTTTGAAACTTACGGTTTTGGAACGCGAAAATTCGATTTGGTTTTTTCAGCAGCGACAATTCAGTGGATCCCGGAGGAAATCTGTTTCCCGAAGGTGTATGATCTCCTGAAAAGCGGCGGCACTCTGGCGATGTTCATGACCCGCACGGAGGAAAAAACATCGAACGGAGCTTTGTACGACGAAATACAAAAAGTGTATGCGGAGCACTTTCATGTGGAAACGAAATATACCTGCAGACTGAATTACGACCATGCCGTCAATTACGGTTTCGCAGACTTCCACTACTGCGACTGGAAAAGGAAAAGGGTGTACACCGCAGAGGAGTATGTCGAGTACTTAGCCGGCACGCAGGTCGAACACATCACCTTACAGGAACCGTACAAAACGGATTTCTATAACGGCATCCGCAAAGCCGTTCAGGATGCGGGCAATCAAATAACGCTCAACGACACAATCGCTCTTTATCTGGCGAAAAAGCCTTGAGCTTCTGTCAAAAAACAACGGGGATCCGCAAATAAGCGGACCCCCGTTCCTTTATCCCCATTTTGCACCCCAGAGCTTCATCGCCTTGATGATGGGCCTCAGGCTGTTTCCTTTTTCGGTCAGCGTATACTCCACCGTGGGCGGCACCGTGGGGTACGCGGTCCGCTTGACAACGTCCCGCTCCTCCAGTTCCTTGAGCCGGACGGACAGCGTCTTTGGGCTGATTCCCGGCAGTGATTTGCGCAGTTCCCCGAACCGACGGACCCCATCGAAGAGGTTCCGGATAATCAGAAACGTCCATTTTCCGCCCAGCACGTCCAGGGCCTTTTCAATGGAGCATTCCAGCTCCGGCGGGCAGCTGCAGGGCTCCTCATTCAATATTTCGTCGATCTCCATGCCCGATTCTCCTTAATGGTAACTTATATGAAACTATATGAGGCAAATGTAACTACTTTAAAGAGTAAACCATTCCTGCTATACTGTCAACGGAAAGGGAGAATCAACCGGATCCCTGTTCCGGAAGCCGATCGTGCGCGCGGCCGGATTCCGCGTATAAACGCGATGAAGCCCGGTTATGTTAAAAGTCTATCCATAAAAACCGAAAAGCCCGTTGTTTATGGGAAAATTTAAAATCCTGAAAGAGAGGGATCTGCCATGAAAAAAATCAGCATCGGCAAAGGTGAAATCACCGCATCCGCAGTTTCGCTCGGATGCATGCGCATGAAGGACCTGACGGAAAAAGAAGCGAACATCATGATCAACACGGCGTTGGAGGAAGGCGTTGACTTCTTCGACCATGCCGACAAGTACGGCGACGGACGGTCGGAAGAGATTTTTGCGAACGCCATCGGCATGACGCCGAGCATCCGCGAGAAAATGTTCCTCCAGTCCAAATGCGGCATCAAGCCGACGTGCTTTGACTTTTCCAAAGAACACATTCTCGAGGCCGTAGACGGTTCCCTGAAACGGCTGAAAACCGATTATCTTGACGTTCTCCTGCTGCACCGGCCGGATATTCTTGTGGAACCGGAAGAAGTTGCGGAAGCCTTTACCCTGCTGCACAGCAGCGGAAAGGTGCGTTACTTCGGTGTGAGCAATCAGAACCCGATGCAGATTGAACTGCTGAACAAGTACCTCAACCAGAAGCTCATCGTCAACCAGCTCCAGTTCAGCATTATGCACACCGGGATGGTGGACGCCGGCCTTTACGTCAACATGAAGTGGGACGGCTCCGTCGACCGCGACGGGAGCATCCTCGATTACTGCCGGCTCAAGGATATCACCGTTCAGGCGTGGTCGCCGTTCCAGTACGGCTATTTCGACGGCGTGTTCCTCGACAACGAGAAGTTCCCCGAGCTGAATAAAAAGATCAATGAGATCGCTGAAAAATACAGCGTGCCGAACACCGCAATCGCGGTCGCCTGGATTCTGCGCCATCCGGCGAAAATGCAGACAATCGTCGGCACCATGAACCCCAAACGCCTGAAAGACATCTGCAAGGCGTCGGAGGTTGAGCTTACCCGGCAGGAGTGGTACGACATCTACCTGGCCGCCGGCCATCAGCTTCCCTAAAGGAAATTGTCACATTACAGCAAGAGCCGCCCCGGAGCATTGCTCCGGGGCGGCTCTGTGTATTCTTGGCCTTAATTATTTTTAATTTTTTTCCCCTTACCGGCTAAGGAATCGGCGGTATCATAAAAAACAGAGCATTCGTTTTCCGGCAGCGGTTTGAAATCCGCAACCAGCGAGGTCCCGTAGATCATATAGCGGGTGAGCTGCGTTGTCATTTCTTCCGGTGTCAGCGCAAAATCTCCGTCGATCCACCATAGGATCGCTCCAACGTAGATCGATAGAATGATATTGATGTAAAGACCTTCGGCAATGGGAGGGCGGCCCCGGCCGAGGTGACGAGTATGCCATTCCTGCACAATCTTTTCCTTGACGACCGCTTCCAGATTTTGCAGAAACCCGTAATCGCCGTTGATTCCGAGCAGGGTCTTGTACAGAACGCGGTCCTCCAGAATGCTCCGAAACAGCGAAAGCACCATCGCCTGAAAATAGGGCATCCGGACTTTTCCGTCTTCGCCGACAATCGTTGCCGGGCTGACCAGACGGAGGATTTTGCCGGTGGCTTCGCGGGTGATCTTATCCAGCAGGTCGTATTTGTCGGTGTAATGCAGATAAAAAGTGGAGCGGTTGATCCTTGCCCTCACGCAGAGCTCGTGAACGGTTACACCGTTAAACCCTTTTTCTCCGACCAGAGACAGAAAAGCGTCCTGAATGGCTTCCCTGGTTTTCTGTACCCGAAGATCCGCAGCCTCCTGCATGGAAGATCCCCCTTTGGCAGTTTGAATTTTTTTCGACAGATTCGCCGCAGCTGTTGCTTATCCGTCATTTATTAAGGAATTAGCGGTTGCTAATTCCACCGAAACTATTATAATGCAAACGGAAGGAAAAGAAAAGCATATTTCCCAGACCGCCGATAAAATTGCACGATTTTTGACGGCCTGAGAGTTACATTCTTTCCGGAAAATCCGGCGGCAAGGAGAACAAAGATGGAATTTATCGAGCTTGAAAATGTAGAAAGGGAATACCGCGTCGGCGACGCCGTTATCAAAGCGGTGGACGGCGTCAGCTTTGCGCTGAACAAAGGAACGTTCAACGTAATCCTTGGCCAGAGCGGCGCGGGAAAAACAACGATCCTTAATATGCTGGGGGGAATGGACTCCCCGACAGCCGGGTGCATTTCGGTGGGAAACGAAAGAGTGTCCGCCATGTCGGAGAGGGAACTGACCGATTACCGCCGGACGAAGATCGGCTTTGTGTTCCAGTTTTACAACCTTGTGCCGAATCTGACCGCACTGGAAAACGTCCAGCTCGCGGAGGAAATCTGCACCGGCCCGCTGGATGCGCGCGAAATGCTGGAGCGCGTCGGCCTTGGAAAACGGATGGATAATTTTCCGAGCCAGATGTCGGGCGGCGAACAGCAGAGAGTTTCCATAGCGCGGGCGCTCGCCAAAAATCCGCAGATTGTTCTGTGCGACGAGCCCACGGGCGCGCTGGATTCCGGAACCGGCCGGAAGGTCTTAAAACTGATCCGGGATGTTTCGCGCGACCTCGGCAAAACGGTGATCATCGTCACGCACAACGCGCCGATTGCCGAGATGGCCCAGACGGTCATTCATATGCGGGACGGAAAAATCGCGGAGCAGGAGTTCCACGAGTATCCGAAGAGTGTGGAGGAGATCGTATGGTGAGGGGCGCGCTCTGGAAAAAAGCGCTCCGCGATATGAAAAAATCGAAAGCGCAGTTCATCTCGATTTTTATTATGTCGATGCTCGCCATCAGCATCGTGACCGGGCTCGACAGCATCTGGTACACCGTGCAGAAGCATGCGCAGGCCATGTACAGCGCGACGAACCTTTCCAGCCTGTGGGTCACCGTCGCGAATCCTTCCGAGCAGGAGCTCTGGGGGATCCGGCAGATCGAGGGTGTCACGCAGGTGGAACAGCGGTACACCGCCGCCGCGGACACGAATCTGGCCGGGAACCCGACCCTGCAGATTTATGCGCTGGACGACCGCAGCACGCTCGACCAGCCCGACCTGCAGCAGGGGACGTTCCCAAGGAGCGGCGGTGCGGTTCTGGATGAGATGTTTGCCAAAGCTCACAAGCTGAAGATCGGCGACAGCGTTTCCGTGAAGCTGAACGACGTATGGGTCCGGGTGCCGATCACAGGGCTTGCGCTCAGCAGCGAGCAGATTTTTGCCGTGAAGAATTCCTCCACCCTGATGCCGGACCCAAACACCTACGGCTTTCTGGTGGTTCGCACCGGGGTGCTGGAAAGTGTTTACGGGCGGAAAGTCTACAATCAGATCGGCGTGAAAACATCCCCGGGCGCCGACCTCAAGCACGTGGAGCAGAGGGCGGATGCCGTAATCGGGAACGACCTGATCGGAGTCATCGCTCAGGCGGACAGCAGCAGTGTCAACAGCGTAAATTCCCGCATTCAGCAGTTTCGAACTCTTTCGCTTGTGTTCCCGGCACTGTTTTTTATCGTGACGGCGCTCATCACGCAGAGCACGATGGTGCGAATGGTCGAAAATCAGCGCGGGCAGATCGGCCTTTTGAAGGCGCTCGGCTACAGCCGGCGGAGCATTCTGTGGCACTACACTTCCTACGGCGTCATGGTCGGCCTTCTCGGCATGATTGCGGGTCTGGTGACCGGCCCCAACGTCTTCGGCCGCGTTCTGGTTCCGCGCATCCGCCTGACGTTCAGCGACTACAACCTGAGCGTCAATTGGGGGAATTTCGCGCTTGCCTCCGCACTGATCCTTCTCTGCACAGGCGGAGTGTCGTTCTACGCCTGCTGGAGGCTGCAGGGGGATACCCCGGCGACGCTCCTGCGCGACAAGCCGCCCAAAAAGGGCAGTCACATATTTCTGGAGACCATCCCCGCGCTGTGGCAGAAGATGAAATTCAGCAGCAAGCTGATCGCCCGGAACACCATGAAAAACAAAAGCCGCCTCATTATGAGCACCATCGGAGTCATGGGCTGTACCGGAGCGATCCTGTCGGCGCTGACGATCCGCACCATGATCGGGGGGATCACCGATCAAATGTATACGAAGGTTTATACCTACGACCAGAAAATCCTGCTGGATACCGCCAAGACGGACACCCGCTATCTTGCAAACCAGCCCATCAACGGCATTTCGCAGCAGGTGCAGGAGGGCGCGCTGGAGCTGATCTGCCCCGACGGCAGGCGGAAGATGGAACCGGTGACCATCACGCCGAAAAACAGCCCGCTGATCCATTTGCAGGATGTTTCCGGGAACGCGGTTCCTCTGCCCGACAGCGGGCTTGTGATCAGCCATAAACTCACCGAGACGCTCGGGGTGAAGCCGGGTGACCGGATTCAGATCAAGCGGACGGACAACAAATACATTTCTGTGCCGATCGTAGAGGTTGCCTACCTTGCCTCCGGTCAGGAATTCTTCATGACGGATACCTATTG
>JAEWRF010000135.1 GCA_023460155.1 Bacillota bacterium
TTTTAAGGAGCTCCGGTTCTGCCTTCATCCTGCCGCCCCGCAAACCCGCGCAGATCCGATCCCCGGTAAACGTAACACAATGCGCCCCCGATGGCGCCGCCGTATTTGCCGACCTGAGTAATCACGACGCTGGTATGAACGGGAACCAAACGGTTGATCCGGTTCTGGAGCTCGGCGGCCAGCTTCTCCCCCTCGTTTGCCATTCCGCCCCCGAGCACGACCATTTCCGGATTGAGCAGACATGCGATGCAGCCAATGCCGATGCCGAGATAATCGTAGGCCTCCCGAACCACCTGACCGGCAATGGAATCTCCGGTCCTTGCCCTTTCAAAAATCTGCCGGCTGTCTAGCTTCTGCGCTGTGCGCTTAAAAAAGGTTTCACAAATCGAGTTTGCCGACGCGATCCTTTCAAAATAGCCGAATTCGTTCTCATGAAAGGGCCGTTCATACGCCTTGATGCCCAAGGGCATATAACCGATTTCCCCGCTTTCGCAGCTGCTCCCGTGATACAGCTTCCCGTCAATCCAGAGGCCGCAGCCAAGCCCCGTTCCCATGGTCACCATGACAAAATTGTCGCTCTTCCGCGCAGCCCCCATGTATTTTTCCGCCGTTATCCATGCGTTTACATCGTTTTCAACGCAAACAGGCACGCGGAAGATCCGTTCCAGAATTTTTTGTAAAGGGACGTCTTTCCATTTGAAAGCCGGGCAGGTTCGAACCAAGCCGCTCGGATAGTCCACCGTTCCCGGCACCCCGATCCCGATTCCGTCGATCTTCCCGGGCGTTTCCTCCCGCACATGCCGAATTACCTCCGCTACATTTGCAAGGTAATCCGGCCCGCAAAAATCACTGTCCCTTGAAAAGGAAGTCATAACCGTGCCGTCCTGATTTATGGCAACACCCGAGATCTTGGTTCCTCCTACGTCGAGTCCGATTACAATAGCCAAGAATTCACCTTCATTAGTCAGCTTTATTATGACCGTCTTTTCTTGTCAACAGGAAAGCAAACTGTTTTTCTGTCAGGCTGCCCGCACAGCTACCGCAAGCAATCCCGTAGAAATCACAGGGCTTTTCGGTAAATCCGCCGGATATCCTCCTGCCCGAACACAATCGGATGGTTCCCGATGGAGCCGACCGAAACCTTCAGGCAATTCTGCGCCATCCAGTCGATGTCCTCTTCCAGCACGCCCTGGTCCCCCAGAGTCTGCGTCAGATCGATCTTCGTCAGGAATTTTCTCACCTGATCCGCGCAGTCTTTTTCGTCCCTGCCGCCCAGCAGCTTTGAAATAACCGCGAATTTTTCAGGGGCACTGCTGATGGATTCCTCAAAAATAACCGGCGTAAGGGCCGCCAGACCGCGACCGTGGACAATATTCCGAAGCCCGCTGGCCGGATGCTCCATCCCGTGCGGGGCGGTCACGCTGGCAACGGAAATCACCATGCCGCCGATCGTACTGCCCAGAGTAACCTTTTCCCAATCCGCCGGATCGGAGCTGCCGCCGTACACCTTCGGGAGATATTCCGCCATCAGCCGAATCCCCTCCTGAGCCAAAACATTCGAAATCGGCTGACCCGCTGCGGAAAGGAACGCTTCCATGTTATGGCACAGCGCGTCGAATCCCACCGACGCCAGCACGCCCTTCGGCATGGTCGTCATCAGTTCCGGATCAATAATAGAGGTTTTCGCGGCGACGACCATCGTGCGGAGCGATTTTTTGTCGTGATTTTCCGGGTTGGACAGAACCGCAAATTCATTGCCCTCGCTTCCCGTGCCGCAGGTGGTCGGCACAAGGACCAGCGGCAGCGCGCTGGAAGACGTTTTCCTGCCGAATACATAGTCGGAAACGTCGCCCTCGTTAAGCGCCATAAAGGCGATTGCCTTGGCGGCATCCATGATGCTTCCACCGCCGAGCCCGACCACTACGTCGCAGCCCTCTTCCCGTGCAAGTCTCGCGCCGGCATGGACGGTTGTGGTAAGAGGATTGGGCTCAACCCGGTCGAAAACGACGGAACTCACGCCGGCTTCCTTTAAAATTGTTTCCGCCTTCGCAAGCAGCCCTGTCTTTTTTGTGCTGGACCTGCCCGTAACAATGAGAGCCTTTTCCCCGTATTGAGCGGTTTCGGTGCCCAGTTTTGCAATCTTTCCTCTTCCGAAAATCAGATTGACAGGAAGATAATAATGAAAATCCATGTTGGTTCCCCTCTCTGTAGATAAAGCCCTGACAAAATCAGCTTCCGGTCCCGTGTCAGGTTTCCTCGGCAAAAGCGCTTTCCAGAATCGCGGCCGCTTGGTCGATTTCATTCTTCGTGACGATTGTCGGCGCGATGAAGCGGATCACATTGTGACAGCACCCGCAGGAAAGCAGCAGAAGCCCGCGTTTCAGGCAGTTCTCGATCACGCGTCCGGTCAGGCCGCCGTCCGGCTTCCTGTGCTCGCCCACCAGCTCGATGGCCAGCATCAGGCCAAGCCCGCGGACATCTCCGATAACGGGATACTTTTTCTGAAGCTGAAGCAGTTTCTCTTTTAAGTATGCACCCATCCGTGCACAGTTGTCAATCGCGCCGCCCTGTAAAACCTCCAGCGTCGCCAATCCGGCCGCGCAGGCTACCGGATTCCCGCCGAAGGTGCCGCCGTGCGCCCCCGGCTTCCACTGCTCCATAATTTTTTTTTTCCCAAAGACCGCGCTGAGCGGGAACCCGCTGGCAATCGCCTTGGCCGCGGAAAAAATATCCGGCCGCACGCCGAAATGCTCCTGTGCGAACAGCTTTCCGGTTCTTCCGAAGCCCGTCTGCACCTCGTCGAAGATCAGCATAATCCCGTAGCGGTCGCAGATTTCGCGCAGAAAGCGGAGAAAGCCGGCCGGAGGTACGATGTAGCCGCCCTCACCC
>JAEWRF010000136.1 GCA_023460155.1 Bacillota bacterium
CGTCGGGATGGTATTATCCACGACCAGCGGAATGCCGTGAGCGTGCGCGGCGGCGGCAATCGGCTCCAGATCGGCTACGGCCGCGTCCGGATTGCTGACGGATTCCACGAAAATTGCTTTGGTATCCGGGCGGATGGCCGCCTCATAGGACTGCGGATTGTCCGGGTCCGATACGAAATCGAAGGAAGCGTTGCAGCCGGGGAACAGCTTTTTCAGGCTGTCGAACGTGCCGCCGTAAAGCTTCGGCGTCGTCAGGATCCTGCCGCCTGAATTCCCGAGAAGATTCAGAAACGTAAAGCTGATCGCCGCCATGCCGGAGGTTACGGCAACCGCGCCGCCGGCGCCGCAGAGTTCGGCAAGCCTTTTCTCCAGAATATCGACGGTGGGGTTGTTGACCCGGCTGTAAAAAAATCCGATCTCCTTGCGCGCACGCATACGCTGGGCCCGTTCGGTCGAGCCCATCTCGAACGAAGCCGTCTGATAAATGGGGACCGAAACGGCCCAGTGGTGCTCCTTCGGGTCGTAATCGCCCTGCACCTGAATTGTTTCGAATCCGTGCTTTTCGTCACTCATTTTTGGTTGCTTCCTTTCCGGATTCAGGCGTCGTTCTGGCGGGCCAGAATCTTGCTGTAGATTTCCTCCACAAGGTTCAGTCCGCCGCGGTAGCCCGCGTAGGAGTGGTTTAGTACCAGACGGTCGGTAACCGGCAGCCCCACGTCGAGGAACAACCCGCGCACCTCGTCCGAAATGTCCATATCCCACGAGCTCCCGAGAATCAGCGGGCCGTCAAGGCCTTTTTGCTGCCGGATGCTGTCGTTGATCTCGCCGCCGTCCTGCAGAAAGGAAACCTCCGCCGACGCGTCGTCTGCAAGATGATGAAACTCCTTTCGGAGGGAATCCCGGTATTCCTCCGGCACATCCTCCGTAACGTACTGCCTTGCCGGAGTCAGCCCGAGATCGTTGACGAGGAAACGGGAAAGCGCCAGACCGTAGGCGGATTCCTCGACGGTGATAAACTGTTTGGGCAGGCTGTAGCGCGTCTCAATCAGGAAATCGGTCGCCTTACCGAGGTAATGGAAATATTCGTCCTCCTGTCTCCGGATCGTCTTCTCCGCAGCGGCTCCGTCCAAACCCGCGAAGGAGGCGACCTCTCTGAGGAAACGCGAGGTTTCGATTCCACCGATCGGGAAAACGGGAAGATGCAGGTATGGGGTCCCGAATTTTTTCTGAAGCAGCTGCGCCGCTTTCAGCCCGATATACGGGGAAACAACCAAATTGAACTGCGCCGCTGGAATTTCCTGAAGCGCCTTTGCTCCCCCGCTCCCGTAACCGAACAGGATGTTTGCCTTAAGTCCGATGGAAGCGAGCAGCCGTCTGAGCTCTGCGAGGTCGCCCTCCCAGAACGGATCAAGATACGGGACCGACGCAAATACATTGACCAGCCCCGGAATTTTCCTCTCTGCTGGCCTGAGATACTGTTCGATGATCGCCTGCAGTACCAGTTCGTGGCCTTTGAATGCGTCCCCCTTGAACCCGGCCGTTTCGGCGTAGACAATGGGGACATCCTTCTGCCGGAAGCTGTGAACCACGCTGCCCACATCGTCGCCGACGAGGTCTGAGGTGCAGCCGGTCAGCACGACGAACAGGTCGCCATCCATCACCTTCAGGGTTCCGTCGATCAGGCGCCGCAGCTTCTCCGCGCCGCCGAATACCACGTCCCGTTCGATCATGTTGGTGCAGGGGATGGAATCACCGCCCGCATAACCGGCCCCCTGGTTTCCCCCTCCGCCGGCCATGGCCTGGAACAGCTTTGCCGCGCAGCCCGGCCCCGCGTGGATAATCGGAACGGCCCGCTCGATAGCGGTCACCGTCTGCTGTGCGCCAAGCGCGCAGAAAAAGCGCGGTTCCTGTAAAATCGGCTTCACTCCGCATCACCCCCCAGAAAAAACGTGGGGTCTTGTTCCAGCCACCACTGCGTATACGGCAGTTTGCTGTGCGCGGCGATATTCTGCACGAAGCGGCGGTGACTGATGGTATCCGCAATCAGGCGGCCGAGCCGGAGAAGGCCCTGATACCCGAGACCGAAGTGCTCGTCGGCCATCAGAAATGACGGAATTCCCAACATGGAGGCCCATCGCGTGCCTGCGTGGCGCGCGATGTAAATATCCGGACGGGTACGATTCAGCATGTTCACCAGCTCATAAGACTGCTTATTGCAGATGTCGATATTGAAATCTCCAAATTTTTCCACGTCGTGTGCCAGCGTGTCGGAGCGGGCGTCCCCGTTGTCGAAAACGGCGTCGTGATGCCAGACGCAGTTTCCGACCAGTTCCATTGAAAGCTCACGCACGATCGCTGCCATCGCGTGCGCATGGGCTGCCCCGGCCCCGATAAATGCGCGTTTCCCCTGAAGCTGACGGCGAAGCTCTTCCAGCTCGGGTGCAATTCTCGCATGCTCATACTGAATGTACCGCTCCGCTTCCTCCTCATGATGGGTCACGCGCCCGAGCTCCCGGTAAAATGCATCCGTTCCCGCCGTTCCGAAGGGAAGCGGGGATTTGACCTCCGGCACACCGTAGTATTCCTCCAAACCCGCCGCGAGGTAGGTGCCAAGCGTGGAGCAGATCTGAACCGACGCGGCAGCCTCCGAAATATGCGAAAGCCGCTCGACGGTGGTGTAGGGCACGATATAGTTCGGCCAGAGGCCCAACTGCCGGAACGGCTCCGAAAACACATCCCGACCCTGAAAATTGATGACGTTGATCATTCCTGGGTCCTTTTTGCGGGGCGGCTTCACAAGCTTACGGAGAATACCGTGGTAGGCGGCGTCGAAACCGGTCGCCCACACCTTGCTGCGGAAACCCTCACAGGAGATGGAGACGACGGGAACCCCGACTTCCTTTTCCATGCGGTCGCAGATTCCGGATACATCGTCGCCGATAATCGCGGATGCGCAGGTGGTTGTCACAAAGATGACGTTCGGCGAAAAGCGGACCTTTGCCTCACGGATTGCCTCCTGCAGTTTCTCCGCGCCGCCGTAGATGATGTCCTTTTCATCCAGATTCGTGTTGATATAATGGATGTTGTGAACCGGAAGTCCGCGTTTTTTCCGTCCGGAGCGGCCAGTGATGTTGCGGCCCGGAATATCGCCGCTGCACCCGGCGGGCCCGTGCTCCACCACGGCCGCGTCCTGAATGAAAACCAGCTGGTTCATCACCTGGTTCGCACTGCAGGAAATACACTGCGTAAAGGCTCGCTGCTGATCCAGCATGGGACAGCCCTGCGGCCCGTGTGACCTGCGGCAAAGCTCCTTCGCACTGCCGCAGTAGCCCGTAATGGAGTTCAGCCGTGCCTCGCGGACTTCCACTACTGGGTCCTTCAAGTTTATGCTCATGAATTCCAAACCTCGCTTGCACCGTAAATTTTAGGGATTGCGGGGGAAACCTCCGCCGCGGGGTTCAGCAGGCTCCCGTCGCGATCCGCTGCGCCTCCACATCGAGAATCTGCTTGCTCCAGCCTGACGCCCAAGCCCGAAGTTCGGAGGTTCCGAGCGGTGCGGGGGTATGGGAAACCTCGTGCGCCGCAATTTTTTCCGCCAGACGGGTGTAAACCTTCGCCTGCTCGGAATCGGGCGCACCCTCAATGGTCGTTTTTCCCTGAAGCTCGCACTGCGTCACCGTCACCGAGCGCGGAACGTATTCCACAACCTGAGTCTGCGTCTGCTTCGCAAAATCGTTGATAATGTCCTTTGAATACGGCTGGTTGATGGAGTTTGCGATGATGCCGCCCAGCAGCGCCCCGCCCGAGTTCGAATACTGTTTGATACCCTTGAAGAGGTTGTTGGCCGCGTAAACTGACATGAAATCCGAGGAGGAAACCGTGAACACATGCTCCGCGATGCCTTCGCGGATCGGCATGGCGAAACCGCCACACACTACGTCGCCCAGAACGTCGAAAATGATGAAATCGAGATCCAGGTCCTCAAACACCTTCTGCTGCCGGAACAGCTGTACCGCCGTAATGATCCCGCGGCCCGCGCAGCCTACGCCCGGAGCAGGGCCGCCCGCTTCCACGCAGTAGATGCCGTTGAAGCCCTGAAATACCACGTCGTTTGCGTTGACCGTCCCCTTTTCCCGAAGGGTATCCAGAACGGTGGGAATATACTCCCCTCCGCGCAGAGTGTTAGTGGAGTCGCTTTTCGGGTCACAGCCGAACTGCATCACCTTATACCCCATCTTCGACAGCGCCGCACTGATGTTTGAAGTCGTCGTTGACTTCCCGATTCCACCCTTCCCGTAGATTGCAATCTGTTTCAGCTTTTTGCTCATTTCCTTCGTTCTCCTTTATGACTGAGTATAATTTCAGACAGGTTTGCCTGCAAAACAGGTTTTTCCCGCGCTCTTTCGGGCCCTCGGCCGGGCATAGGGATAAAAATAAGCCCACAGGTCCGCTGACCCGTGGGCTTTCTCTTTTTCCCCGCATCTCAGGGACAAAACAAAGAAAGTCAGTTATCCATCCGGGCACAGCGAAACAGAGCGGAGGTTCCAATGGAACATTCGCATTTCACATGTCATTCGCATGGCTTTTGTTCGGGCCGCGGAAGAACAGTATCTCATGTTTGCCTTCTCCTCTGTAAAAACGGATAAAAATGGCCGGGCACACGCACAAAAGCACGCATGCTCGGCCTCCGGTCGTCCGGTCGGTCTCCGACTTCTGTCATTGCCTCCGCCGGCGGAACAAAGCCCGCCCGGATGCAGCGCCGGGATTCGTAAAAAACCTGTTGCGATTTATTATAGCACCGATTTCATCAATGTCAAGTAATTCTATATGTATTCTATATTTTAAGATGAAGAAAATCACGCTCAAAAGCCTATTATTCTGTTGAGATCGCTGAAAAAATACAACATTGGTTCCGTACCTCCGCTAGAAAAGGCGCACATCTTGACAATAATATACTATTCTTATATTATTAATAAAATACATTTTTGAAATTGTCACAGGAAATTCGAGTGACTGGGGGCGTTTTCTTTGAATTTTTCCTGTATTACCGCCGACCCTTCCCGGTACGATCCACGGTACCCGGCAGAAATCACGGGTTTTGTCATTCCCGCCCGGGGCGGAGAGCGGATGTACGCCAACCTGCTCAGGCCGCAGGGTTCCGGATCCCATCCAACCGTTCTGCTGCTGCACGGCTACCCCGGAGACGAAAACAACTATGACCTCGCTCATGTGCTTCAGCGTTTCGGCTGTGCAGTTGTCATATTTCACTATCGCGGAACTTGGGGAAGCGAGGGTCGATTCAGTCTCTGCCACATGCTGGAAGATGTCGAGGACTCACTCCGCTTTCTTCGAGAGCATGCCGGCTCGGCGGGATATCCGTTCGACACGGACCGGATCTTCCTGATCGGCCACAGCATGGGCGGATTTGCCGCGCTGGAAACCGCCGCGAGGGATTCCGGCCTGCTGGGTACGGCGGCGCTGGCTGGGTTTGACTTTTCCCTGGTATCCGGAAACCCGAAGCTCAAAAGTGCGGTGCGAAAGGAATTCGCCGACAGCCCGCCGATCCGCCGGATCGGTCTGAACGCAATGATGCGGGAAATCGACGATCACGCGCGGGAATGGCATTTCCCCGCTCTGGCTGCAGGACTTTCAAAACGGCCGCTTCTTCTGATCGGAGGCACACAGGACCCCATCTCCATGCCGGAATATCATCTCCAGCCGCTGGAACGCTCCATGCAGGAAACGGATGGAGCGAATTTTCAGACAATTCTCTTTCAGGACGGCCACTGCCTGTGCGAAAGCCGCATCCGGCTCGCGCAAGAGCTTGTGAAATGGTTGTCGGAGCTTCTCGGGAAACGGGAAAAACCTGCCCATGCGGGGGTGTTTTCATCCGATTCCCGGATCAGGTGAATTTTCAAACAAAAAGGACAAACCTTTTTCGGAATTCTATCTTGACTTTTTGAAAACGTCAGGTTATAATAATCGCAAGCATCTATAACATATATGATTAATATGTTTATTTGAGCCGTAATATCGCAGATCAAGCTGTTTTGTGCCTGTCCGGCAGCCTTTGGCTGACCGTTGAACGAAAGACCGGAGGAAAAATTCATGTTTGCTATTTTATCACTGAGCAAACCGATCTCCCTGTGCATGATGTGTTGTGGGCGAATGTCAATTACTGACAATTCGCTTTTCTTGTCGTGTCCAGGGTCAGATTGATGGTGAAGTTTTCTGCGCTTCTCCCTCGCGGGAGAGAAGCATTCGGAGGACTCACGGGTCAATAGACCCGTGAGTCTGTTTTTTTTGCCGAGACAGCGGGAGAATACGAGAAGGCGGTGAATGTCATGTCTGAAAAAGGGACTTATGACCTAAAGGAAATTCACGAGAAGCTGGAGCAGTACATAAAAGAAATACGATTCGGTTCCATTGTGGTGGTCATTCAGGACGGTAAAATCATTCAGATTGAAAAAAACGAAAAAGTCAGATTTGTCTGAAATCAGTCAAATCAATCGGCTGACCGGAAAACCGGAGGTCGGGCAAGGCGAAATGCGTCTTGCCCGACCATTTTTTATTTTTATAAGGAGAGCGGGACAATGGGAGACAAATTTTATCAAAACGAAGAACTGCTCCAAATTTCAAGAACACACCCGTGCCTGAGTCGGGAGGCCAATGCCGCATTTGGGCGACTTCACCTTCCGGTGAGCCCGGCGTGCAACATTCAATGCCGTTTCTGCAGCCGTTCACGGAACAAAACGGAACAGCGGCCGGGAGTGACCGCGCAGGTGCTTCAGCCTGAGGATGCGGTGGAAAAGGTACGGCAGGCACTGGAACTTTGTCCGCAGATTACGGTTGCGGGAATTGCAGGACCGGGCGATACGCTCGCGACCGACGCGGCGCTCCGTACCTTCCGGCTGGTTCACGAAGCTTACCCGAACCTGACCCTGTGTCTTTCAACCAACGGGCTGATGCTTCCGGACTATGCGCAGAATTTATACGACGCCGGCGTGAGAACCGTCACGGTTACGGTGAATGCCGTGGACCCAAAAATTCAGGCAAAGATCATTTCTTACATCATCTATCAGGGAATCCGTTACGTCGGAACGGAGGCCGCTTCCATCCTGATCCGGCGGCAGTTGGAGGGAATCCGGAAAATCAGCAGGTTGGGGACGATCGTGAAGGTGAACACCGTCCTAGTCCCCGGAATCAACGACCAACACATTGAAACAGTAGCGGAAACGGTAAAAGAAGCTGGGGCGACCATTTACAACATCATCCCGCTGATTCCACAGCACGAATTTTCCGATATTCCAGCTCCCTCCTGCCTGCAGATTGAAGCGGCCCGGGCGGCGGCGGAAAAACACATCCCCGTTTTCCGGCACTGTCAGCACTGCCGGGCAGACGCCTGCGGAATCCCCGGAAAGGGCGATCTTTCCGCGAAACTCTATGGGGATGCCTGCCCAGAAACCTTTTCGCACGGGTAAGACCCGCCATCCACAAACCCGCAAAAGCATGAGGAAGGAGAGATCACCATGGGAACAAGAGTCGCCATTACAAGCAGCGATGGGGACGTGATCGACCAGCATTTCGGGCATTGCAGCGAATTCCGCATTGCTGAGATCGGCAGCAACGGGGAATGGAAAATCACTGAGATTCGAAGAACGGAACGGACGTGCAACAACTTTTCCCACAGCGAAACCCATGTTCAGGAGGTGGCGAAGCTTTTGTCCGACTGCCGCTATCTGCTGACCTACCGCATCGGCTCCTATCCCTACAGTCTGTTCCGCAGCCGCGGCATCGACTGTCTGGAAACCCCGACGGAGGAGCCGGTCACCATAGTCTGGGCCATGGAACACCTCCGTGCCTATATGGAAGCACACAGTACGTCAAAAGGCTCCGCAAGGACACAGATTCAGAACGTTTGAGAAAGGCGGTTATGATTTGAGCAGTATTAATATAAAATCTCCCGAAGTAGTGATCCGGGAAATCCGCCTGGGCTCCATTACCGGATATCAGGGAAACGCGAAAAAGCTGGTGAAAGAATCCCACAGCGGCACACTGGAGGAAGGATTTCGCAGCTTCAGTCAATGCACCGGGTGCAGTTCCGGGCAGGCCTTCTGCCAGCTCTGCATGATTCCGGACGCCGCCGTGATCAACCACGCCCCGATCGGCTGCATGGGCGACGCCGAGGGCTTCAACTTCGTGTACCGCGTGGGGCAGATGGAACGCGGCCTGCCCGCTTCCACCGGGCGGTATTTCAGTTCCAACATCGGAGAGGGGGACACGATCTTCGGCGGTGCGGAAACGCTCCGCAATGCAATTCACGCTGTTTTTGAGCGAGTTCATCCCCATACCATTTTTGTCACCACTTCCTGCGCCTCCGGCATTACGGGGGATGACGTAGAGAGCGTGACGAACGAGGCGGAACAGGAGCTCGGGATCCCGGTCGTCGCCTGTTTCTGCGAAGGCTTCAAGTCCCGCATCTGGACGACAGGCTTCGATTCGGCCTATCACGCGATTGTTCGGAAAATTGTGAAACCGCCTGAGAAGAAAACGAATCGGGTGAACATCATTAATTTCTGGGGCAGCCATATTTTCGACGATTTGCTTCGCCCGCTCGGCTATGAGCCACAGTATGTTGTCGCCTTCTCCACCATCTCGGAGCTTTCGCACATCTCCGAGGCAGCCGCATCGATCCAGGTCTGCCAGACCCTGGGCACCTATCTCGGCGCGGCACTTGAACAGGTGTACGGCGTGCCGGAAATTAAAACCTCGCCCGGCTACGGCGTCGCGGGGACCGACGCATGGCTGCGGGAACTGGGTCAGGTGCTGCACCGGGAAACGGAAGTTGAAAAGCTCATTTCGGACGGCCACGAACGGGTTCTTCCGAAACTGGAAGAATATCGGAAGCAGTTTGCCGGAAAGACCGCGTTCATCACGGCGGGAGCCGCCCACGGGCACGCGCTGATCGCCGTCCTGAGGGAGCTGGGCTTTCAGGTAAAGGGAACGGCGATTTTCCACCACGACCCCGTCTACGACAACGGATGTGAATGCGCCGACATGCTGGCGCGGGACGTAAAGGATTACGGGGATATTCCGAATTTCAATGTCTGCAACAAGCAGGCATTCGAACTGGTAAACCTGCTGCGGCGGGAAAAGCCGGATATTTTCATCGCCCGGCACGGCGGTATGACGGTGTGGGGCGCAAAGCTCGGCATTCCCACCCTGCTGATCGGCGACGAACAGCTCAGCTTCGGCTACGACGGGATTCTGCGTTACGCGGAGCGCATTGCCGAAACGCTGGACAATACGGAATTCGTCACCAATCTTGCGAAGCACAGCTCCATGCCTTATACGGAGTGGTGGCTTGAACAGGACCCCTATACCTTTCTGGGAGGCGAAATGCATGTCGAAAGTTATTGAACAGCCGCGCTACTCCTGCGCACTCGGCGCCCAGCAGACAGTGGTGGCCATCAAGCGGGCGGTGCCGGTTCTCCATGCCGGGCCCGGCTGCTGTAACAAAATCACCTCACTGATCGGTCAGGGCGAAGGGTATGCGGGCGGAAGCACGATTCCCTGCACAAACGCCAGCGAAAAGGATGTGGTTTTCGGCGGCGTGGAAAAGCTGCGCAGCGTTGTGAACGGGGCGCTCCATGTGGTGGACGCCGACCTCTATGTGATTCTGACGGGCTGTACCTCCTCCATCGTCGGGGACGACATCGACAGCGTGGCGCAGGATTTCCGCGGCAAGGGGCATCCGGTCGTCTGCGCGGAAACCGGCGGTTTCAAAACCAACAACTACCGCAGTCACGAAACCGTAGTCAACGCAATCATTGACCAGTACGTTGACGCGCACCGCGCGCCGAGCGGCGTGCAGAAGGGCCTGGTCAACGTATTCGCAACCGTCCCCTATCAGGACCCCTATTGGAATGGAAACCTCGCCGAACTGAAACGGGTGCTCTCGGGGATCGGACTGAAGGTTAACATCCTGTTCGGGCAGGAATCTGCAGGTTTGCCTGAATGGCAATCGATTCCGAACGCAGAATTCAATATTGTCGTCAGCTCCTGGGTCGGCCTTGGCATTGCGGAGCACCTGAAGCAAAAATACGGCACGCCGTACCTGCACTTCCCCTATCTCCCGATCGGCGGTGCGGAAACAAGCAAGTTCCTGCGTCAGGCGGCGGAATTCGGCGGACTAGATAAAAGCCAAACGGAAGCGTTCATTGATTCGGAAGAGCGCAAATTCTACTCCTTTCTCGAGCGGATGGCGGATTTTATGCTGGAATTCCGCTACGGGATTCCGCGCCGGTTCTATTCGATTCTGGATGCCTCGTATGCGGTCGGATTTGCTAAGTATTTGCTTAATGAACTTGGGATTCTCCCCGCACGGCAGTTTGTAATTGACGACACACCGGAGGAATTCCGCGAAGCGATCCGGAAGGAATTTGCCCATCTGTCCGACCGGAGGTCGGCGGCGCCGGAATTCGAAACGGACGGCGGCATAATTCAGCAAAAAATCCGAGCGGATGAAAACCGCACCCGCGCGCTGATTCTCGGCAGCGGATGGGACCGGGACCTTGCAAAGGAGCTGCATGCCGATCTTCTCACCGTGGGCGTACCTGTGGAATACCGGCTGATCCTGAACTGCGGCTATGCCGGTTACAGCGGCGGGCTGCGCGTGATCGAGGATATTTACGACCGCGTGCTCGACACCTACCGCTGATGAGCCGGCCGGTAAAGCCGGGCCGGGTTGCGGCGGCCAGCACCGACGGCCGGTCGGTGAACCTCCATTTCGGGGAGGCTCAGGAATTCTATATTTACGACTTGTCGGAAACCGGCTGGAAGTTTATCGAGCGCCGCGATATTAAGAGGACGTTCGGCCACAACCCCGCGGAATTTGATAAGGTGAGTCTGATGCTGAACGACTGCGAGGCGGTCCTTGTCAGCCGGATCGGGCCCGCAGCGGCGGAATATCTGCTGGGCAAGGGGCTGCGGGTCTTTGAAGTTCCCTATTCAATTGAGCAAGTGCTTGATAAAGTGTTCCAATTAAAGCTGCTCAGCAGTCTTTGAGAAAAAATGGATGCTCCGACGGCCGAGGGAATTTTTTGTCCGGTCAGAGGGGGCATGCGGAATAAATTACGTTCAAAAAAGGAGGAACAACGAATGAAAAGCTGTAAGAAAGCTCTCTGTTGCCGAATGCCCAATCATCCGTGTTTTTCTCTGCTCTGCGGAATCTCTGTGCGGCGCCGATGTCGTACGCCTGTGGGATAGGACTATCCCTTTGGGGCGAAAGACCGGCCGTGCGGCGGCCGGTCTTTCGCCCTTTTTCTATCAAAGTTTGAAAACAGAAGGAGCAGTGGCATGGATTCGGATCAATTTATCCATATCAAGGGCCTTACCAAAACCTTTCATACCGCCGACGAAGATGTTGAGGTGCTCAGGGGCATTGATCTTGCCATCGGAAAGGGTGATATTTACGGGATTGTCGGCTTCAGCGGGGCCGGGAAATCCACGCTGATTCGCTGCATCAACCGGATGGAGGAGCCCGACGCGGGCACTGTCGCCATCGGTGAACAGGAAATCACCGGTCTCGGCAAAAAGGAACTGAACCGGTACCGGCAGAAAATCGGCATGATCTTTCAGCATTTCAATCTCTTCGATTCACGGACGGTCTTCAGGAATGTGGCCTATCCGCTGGAAATCGCGGGTTTTCCGAAAAAAGAGCTCCGGCAGAGGGTTCTCGAAATTCTTGAGCTCGTGGAGCTTGGCGACAAGGTCAACTGTTACCCCGGCCAGCTTTCCGGCGGGCAAAAGCAGCGGGTCGGCATCGCCCGCGCACTGGCGAACAACCCGAACGTCCTTCTGAGTGACGAAGCAACCTCCGCTCTCGACCCGCAGACCACACTTTCCGTACTCGATCTGCTCAAGGATATCAACCGCAAGCTGGGTCTGACCATCGTACTGATTACCCATGAGCTGGAAGTGGTGCAGTATATCTGCAACCACGTCGCCGTGCTAGAAAACGGAACCATCGTCGAACAGGGAACCGCGGAAAACCTGTTCCGAAATCCTCAAAGCGACACCGCGAAGCTGTTTGTCAACATCAACACTCAGTTCAATTCCGATCACTGGGTGCAGGAGGGAGAAGGAATATGAATTTCAACAACAGCGATTTCTGGGGAATTCTGAAAAGCGCTTTCAGCACGGATACCTGGGCCATTGTTGCGCCCGCGATTCTGGATACCCTTTACATGACGTTCGTCACGACGGTGCTTACCCTGCTGTTCGGAGTGCTTCTGGGAATCATTCTGGTTGCGACGGACAAAAACGGAGTCCACCCGATGCCGGTGTTCAACAGCGTGCTCGGAGCAGTCGTCAACGTTCTGCGTTCCCTTCCCTCCATGATTCTAATTATTCTGACTCTGCCGCTTTCCCGGTTGATCATCGGCATTTCCTACGGCCCGCAGGCCTGCATCATCGCACTGGTTGCAAGCTGCGTGCCGATGTTCGGCAGGCTGGTGGAAAGCAGCATTCTCGAGGTCGCCAAAGGCAAGCTCGAGGCGGCCAAATCGATGGGTACCTCCAACGCGCAGATTATTTTCAAGGTTCTTCTGCCGGAGGCTCTCCCCTCCCTCATCCGGAATTTCACCATCGCCGTGATCGCCATTATCTCCACGACGGCGCTGGCCGGAACTTTCGGCGCGGGTGGGCTCGGCGACATTGCGGTTCGGTTCGGTTACACCCGATTCAAAACCGACATTCTGATTGCCGCCGTCCTTGTGCTTGTGGTTTTGGTCGAACTGGTTCAGCTGGCCGGAGATTTCTTTTCCCGGCATCTTTCGAAAAAGCGTTTCCTGATCTAAAATTTTTATAAAGGATGATATGTTATGAAAAAGAGCAAAGCCCTGTCCGTTCTCGCTTCGGCGGTCATTGCCTCGGTGCTGACCCTTTCGGGCTGCGCGGGAAGCTCCTCCGCGCCCGCCGCGGCCTCCGCAGCCGCTTCTTCCGCAGCCCCGGCTTCCTCCGCCGCATCTTCCGCATCTTCCGCGGCTTCGGCTTCTTCGGCCGCCTCTTCCACACCGCTCACCGTTCTGAAAATTGCGGCGGACCCGGTTCCCCATGCGGAGCTTCTGAATTTCATCAAGCCGAAGCTGAAGGAAGAAGGGGTTGACCTGCAGATCACCGTGCTCGACAGCGACGGAGATTCCCTCGCGAACGAGCGGACAAACAACGGAGAGTTCGACGTCAACTTCTTCCAACACGTTCCATACCTCGACTCCGTGAAGAAGGAAAAAGGCTTCGACCTCGCACCGGCCGGGAAGGTGCACGTAGAGCCGATCGGGGCATATTCGGTCAAGTATAAGAAAATTGCCGATTTGCCCGCCAATGCGAAGATCGTGATCCCGAACGACACCACAAACGAGTACCGCGCGCTCAAGATTCTGGAGGACAACGGCTTCATCAAGCTGAAGAGCACCATCAAGAATTACTCCGCCACGGTACAGGACATCGCCGCCTACACGAAGCCGGTCAAGATCACGGAGCTGGATTCGGCACAGATCATCCGGGTGCGCGATCAGTTTGACGTTTACATCACGAACACGAACAAGATTCTGGACGCCGGCGTCGACGCTACAACGGCCCTGTTCCGTGAAGGCGCCGATTCCCCCTACGCGAATGTCCTTGTGACCAAAACCAGCCGGGTGAATGACCCCGCGATCGTAAAGCTCCGGGAAGCCCTGAAC
>JAEWRF010000137.1 GCA_023460155.1 Bacillota bacterium
AGCCTGTCCTGATAACCGGTGAAACAAGCCGCGCGCCTGCGGAAGGCTTTGGGGCGGAGGGCCTCGTCCGTAACGCGCTGACTGCCTTCTCATGTTTTGAGAGGTCCTGATTCCAATGCTGAAAATCAGGTTCCCCGCGGCGGTCCGGGATGGAGCAATGGCTGTGCAGATAGTTCCCCAAAAAAGCTGTTACGCGGGAAGCTCCGTAATAGTTCAGGTGGCTTCCGCCGTCCCTTGAATCGGTTTTCCAATCGATGGAAAAGCCTTCGGTCCGGGTGTTCAGGTCGAAAAACGGGATGCCGCGGGACGATGCGTACTGCGCAATGGCATTGTGCTTTCCCTGATTCCAGGAGAAGGCGGTGGGAATATAAACGAAAATCAGCTTGGCGCCGTTTTCTTCGCACAGATGATTCAGCATGTCAAGCTGCAGCTGCGTTACCGCATCGATTTTCGCCGTGCTTTTCGGCTTCGGCCGGTTCCCTGAAAACGGCTTGATCTGTCCGTTCAGCATATATCCTCTTTCCGGATTGAAGGCAAGTTCCGGAAGTTTTGCGGGATGAAGCAGAATTTTCCAGCGGTCGTGGTACTCGACTAAAGGAACTGTACGGGCCATCAGCCCGTTTGTGAAGCTGTAAAAGGTGTTCATGTGGCCGCTGTTGGGGAAAAAGCCGTCCGCGTCAAGAATCACCGCTTTTGGGTGCTGCCGGGAAAAAACATCCGACAGCGTCGTATACGAGTTAAAAATAATCTGAGCCGAAACCCCGCAGTTGTATCCGGTGTAGCCGTACTGCTTCCAGAGTTCCATCGGGGAAAAGCCGTTGGCCATATTGCTGTTCCCGATCCCGATGACGTCAATTGTATTTTCCGGCTCCGCGTAAAATCCGCCGGAGGGCGTATCCTGCATGTGGCTGGACGCCGAGCCGACCGGCGGGGTAAAAAGCTTCGATAGGATCATCAGGATGAAGAGGAAGATGCAAAGAAAAACTGCGCATTTTGCAATGCTTTTAAACCGGGCGGTTCGGAAATCCGGTGCTTGTGCATTCATATTGATTCACCCCCGCTAAAATTTCGCATAGATCAGATCCGCCGGATTGTAGCCGATGCCGTAGGCACCGAAAATAATCAGCACGAAAACCGCGGACAGATACATGGCCCATCTTGCGGGCAGCGGCCACCGGCCGACCGCAGAGCGCAGTGAGATCCCTTTTTCCTGAAGCAGTCCCACCGCGAAAAGAACCAGAACACCGGCTCCGAGCACCGCGAGATCATGGATGTCCAGTCCCAGGCGCAGAAGGGAGCCGTTCGTGACTGCGGAAAATCCGGGTCCCCGGAAAACGGAAAGAAACATTGAAAACGCTGTTTTTAAGGTCCCAGCACGGAAAATCAGCAGGCCGATGTTGACCAGCACAAACGTGCGCAGAACTTGAAAAATGTGATACGGTCCGCTACTGCGGTTGATATGCAAAGCCGAGAAAATTCGGAAGGCAAGCGGCTCAAACAGCATGCCGAGCATCATGAGAAGGAAATAGTACATGCCGTAGGCGATGTATTTCAACCCCGCTCCATGCCAGATGCCCATGCCGAGCCATACGAAAAAGAGCGCGCTTCCGGCCGCGGCGCATTTCCTCAAGTGAGTGCTTTGCCAGCGGCGGACATAGCGGTTGAGTTTTCCGATCGGCTTGCTGAGGGCAACCGGATAAAAAATATAATCGCGAAGCCACGCGCCCAGCGTAATGTGCCAGCGGCGCCAGAATTCATTAACGGAAGCGGAAAAGAACGGCCTGCGGAAATTCGGCGCCAGATGGATGCCGAACATCTGCGCGCTGCCGATCGCCACGTCGATACAGCCGGAAAAATCGGCATAGAGCTGGAGCGTGTAGAGCAGCACGGCCAGCACAACCGCCATGCCGGAATACTGGGAGGGATGGCCGAACACCTGATCGACCAGCATGGACGCCCGATCGGCCAGAACGATTTCTTTGAGCAGACCCCACAGGATGAGCTGCATGCCGCCGGTGAAATCCTGATAATTGAAACGGTGTCCCTCATAAAGCTGGGGGGCCAGCTGTCCGTAGCGCCCGATGGGGCCTTCCACGATCTGGGGAAAAAAACTCAGGAACAGCAGCACTTCGCCGAAATTGGAGTTTGCTTTCACCTTTTTTCGGTAGACATCGATCACGTAGCCGGCCGCCTGAAGCGTATAAAAGGAAATCCCAAGCGGCAGCGCCATCTGCAGCACAGGAAGACGTGTTTGCACCGGCAGCAGGCGAAGCAGCCGGTTCACTTCCCCCGCCGCATAGCCGGAATATTCCAGCTGAGCCAACATGCCGAAGTCTGTCAGCAGAAGAAAAACCACGACCGCTTTCTTTTGCCACGCGGCGGCCTTTTTGTAATCGGCTTTTCCTTCCGGGGGGAGATGCTGCATGGCCGCGGCGGAGCAGGAATCGATTTTTTCCAGCCAGAGCGCGGCAAAGTAAACGGCCGCGGAGGTGATCAGAAGATAGACGGCCAGCAGCTTGGTATAGTAAAAATAAAACGCCAGGCTGGCAGCCAGCAGAACAATCCAGCGCTTTTTCAGAGGTGCCGCGAAATACGCAAGAAGAGTGAAGCCCAGAAAGAATGGAAGATATTCATAAGAAAAATAGTACATTGCGTTCCTCCATTGCATTAGTATTTCCGGTTGATTTGCGGTTCCTATCGCCTAATTAATCAATGGCCGCCGTATTTCTTCAATTTTTGCTTTGATCCGCCCTAAAAGCCGATCTCCCTTCTTGTTTTCAGCCGCCGGTCTGATAGGAACTTTTCGGAAGATCGTTTTCATAAATAAATTCCGAAACGTTTTTTCTGCAGGCGTCGAGGTCCGGAACAAGGGAATCACCGGCTCCGGCAATCGTTTCCGAGTGAAATTCGTTGTCACCTGGAATGCGGTCCTGACTGAGCGGATATTTTAGATAGGTCAGAGAGTGGGAGGCCATGGTAATGATTTCGTCCTTGGTCAAGTTGGTCGTTACAAGATTCAAAGTGTCCGCAAGAGCACCATAAATGGTCGTGAGGTCGGCATTCCTTAGCTTGTTGACCAGACTGGCAAAAACGGTGCGCTGGCGCTGCGTGCGCGCGTAGTCGTCACCGATGGCTCGGATGCGTGAATAATAGTGTGCCTGTGCGCCGTTCAGGTTAAACGTTCCGGCCGTCAGATGGCTGTTGGGGTCTCCGCAGTATTCGTTCACAAGCTTTGCTTCTCCGCTGGTTAACGTGACGGTTACACCGCCAAGCCGGTCGATGATTTTGGGAAATGCACTGTCGCGAATGAGAACATAGCGGTCGATGTCGACGCCGAAGTTCGCTTCGATCGTATGGGTGACCAATGCCGCACCTTTGGCCCCGCCGCCGGCGTCGGAATAAGCGGCGTTCAGCTTATTGCTTTTGTAGCCGGGAATTGCTACATACAGGTCGCGCATAAACGAAGTGATTTTCAGCTTTTTGTGCCGGGTATCGACGGAGACCAGCATCATACTGTCGCTGCGGCCTACGTCCCCAGCCTGATAATCGTCTGTTCCGAGAAGCAGAATGTTGGTGATGGCGTCGTCATGGAAAAGACCCGACAATACGCCGGACTTTGCAGCGGAAGCTGTGCTTTGAGTCCCGGCTTTAAACAGGGAACCCGTCACCACTTTGGAAGAAGCCGGATCGTCCGGGATAAAATTGATTTTATTTAACAGGTTATCTGCGTAGACACAGCCGGTTCCCGAGGCAAGCATAATTACGCTTAGAAGTAATATCAGATAATTCCGAACCTGCTTTTTCTTCATACCACCAATCCTTTATCTCAAGAAATTTTACCATCCTATTATAAATCGATTCTTTAAATAAACTGTTTCCAATCAGTGAACTTGTTCATTCGGGAAATCTCAATTTTTTTCGACCAAACTGAAAAAGGCAGCAGACATGCATCCTGCATGTCTGCTGCCTTTTTCATAAGGTGTTTCAATTCTCATCCCACGGCAGGGCTTTCTCCTTTGCGGCCTGTTCGTAGGTGCTGGGCCAGATCGGTTTTGTCCCGCCGTTCTTTTTATACCAGCAGTCCGGATAAAGAACTTTATTATTGTATGCGGCGTGATCTGTTTCAACCATAGCGCTCTCTCCGGTGCGTACCCTGCGCGCGACTACAACTTCGCGGAAATCGTTGAACTCGTAAGAGCAGGTAGACAGCAGCACGATTTTATCATCGGCATTAAAACTGACTCCCGTGTTGTAAATGGATCGGATTCGGAGCTGATAGACAAAATTCAGATAAT
>JAEWRF010000138.1 GCA_023460155.1 Bacillota bacterium
TCCGTGCTCCGCATGGAGCATCATGCAAATATCCAGCAGTTTTGCCTCTTCATCCGTAAACGCACGGTCCGGGCGGATCGCGTTGAGAATCGACTCCGCGGTGGACTGCTTCGGATCAATCGGGTGAAAATACATGCTTTGCTTGTCAAAATGCCTCCGCTTGACCTGATAGGCATACGTCATGATGAGCGGAAGCCGCGCAATGAGCTGGATGGACTGGCGCATATTGTTTTCCAGCGTAGCCTCATCCGGGTTGTCGTCGTAGGAATAGAGCGCCAGGACGGAGCGCGCCAGCTTATTCATTACGTTTTTGGAGGGCGCCTTGATGATCATATCCTCCGCGAAGTATTCCGGAAGCTCACGGTTATCGCTGAGCACCCGGCGAAAATTGCTGAGCTGATCCGACGTAGGCTGCGTACCGAACAGAAGCAGCCAGGCAACCTCCTCAAAACCGAACCGGTTCTCAGCGGAGCAGCCCTCCACAATATCGTTCAGGTCGATTCCGCGGTAAGTCAGCTTCCCGATATCCGGGATCCGCTCACCGTCGTCAATCAGATAGCCGTGAACATTGCAGATCAGGGTAAGGCCCGCCATTACGCCGGTGCCGTCGGGATTCCGAAGCCCGCGCTTTACCTCATAGCGATCAAAATTATCCGGATCAATCCGATTGTTCGCCCGGTACTCCCCGCAAAGCGTTTCCAGCTCCGAGCCGAGGCTGTCAAGCAAATTTTTGCCCATTCAAGACACCTTTCCCTTAGGGAATCTACAAGCGATTCCCTTGCTTTCCGTAAAAAAACAGCCGTATTTTTCCAAATCAATAGGGCTGTGCTGCAAATCTTATTTTATTACAGCGTTCGGGCAAAGTCAAGCGACAATCGCCCTGCGGAATTACCAACGCGCATCAAAATCCGTCAGGGCTGCAGGCTTAAGCCATTTGATTGCATTGAGGAACATTCCAAAGCAAAATTTGCAGGACTTTGCTCTGATTTATGTATCATAACCGGAAAGGAAGATGCTACCCATGACTCGAAAAAGGGGCAGCTTTCTGCTGCTGCTTCTGCTGTTTCTCCTGATGTTCTGCATTCCGTTTCTCTCCATGGGCCGATCAGTGGGGAGCGGAAAAGGAAGTTCCTCCGCGCCCGCCCCAACCAAGAGCAGGAACAGTTCAGCGGCGGCTCAGCCGGTACCGGCTTCCGCCGGTTCATTCCGGATTTTAGACTCGGTGAGCGGAAAAATCCTTACGGTGGATGACCGCAGTTTCCTTTACGGCGGGGTTGCGGCTGAAATGTCGCCCGATGCGCCGCCGGAAGCTCTGCGCGCACAGGCCGTCGCCTGCTACACCTATTACGGCCGGCTTCGCGCGGCGGAACGGAAATCTCCCTCGTCGGAGCTGAAAGGCGCTGACTTTTCCGCCGACCTGCAGAAAGGGGAGAAATATGTTTCTCCGGACCTGATGAAAACCCGCTGGGGAAACGGTTACGAGGAAAAATACCGGAAGCTGACCGACGCGGTTTCGCCCGTTTTCGGACAGGTCCTGAAATACGGCGGCGAACTGATTGATTCCACGTATTTCGCAATCTCCTCCGGCAACACGGACAACGCCTCCGACGTATGGGGCGGAAGCTGCCCGTACCTTGTTTCGGTTGCCAGCCCGGGAGACTGCTTTGCGGGCGGCTACCAGACCTCCGCGGTATTTTCCGCAGATCAGTTTAAAACCAATGCGCTTACCGCCGCACCGAAGGCTATTTTAAGCGGGGATCCGTCCTACTGGGTTGGCCCTGCCCAACGGACTTCGGCCGGGATGGTTAAAACGATCTCCATCGGCGGACAGAAAGCCGACGGCCCTCAGGTTCGCTCCGCGTTCAATCTGCGCTCCTCCGATTTTTCCGTTTCCTATGCCGACGGCAAATTCACCTTCCTTGTGAAAGGCTACGGGCACAACGTCGGCATGAGCCAGATCGGGGCGGAATATATGGCCTCGCAGGGAAACACCTACCGCCAGATCCTTTCCTGGTATTACCCCGGTACGGAGCTGGCGTCCGTTTAGCGGGCTTTCTACCCCGGCAGCTTTGAGGCGATGGAAACGTCGCAGAGCTGCTGGATGCTGTAAACCGCAGCCGCTTCCCGAATCCCGTTCCGGGAAAGATACCCGCTGAGATCCTGATTGAAATACCGCAGATCCACCATATGGATTTCGGAAAAATCCCGGCACAGATACGGAAGCATGCTGTTTGCAAAGGAATCCTTCAGAAGCAGGAGCTTTCCACCGGAAGACAATGGGTTCCGAACGACTGCGACGGCCGGATTTCCGCCCAGATAAACCGAATATTTGTCTTTCCGGTCCAAAAATTCCGTTCGGTAGATTCCTTTGCTTTGATTTGTGCCAACCTGCACGGTCACCAAATTCATTCCGTTCCAGACCGGATAAGAAAAGGAGTCGGACTGCTGCCCGCCGTACACCGCTTTGGAATAAAGTGTCCCATAAAAGGGCTGCGCGGCATTACGCACGCTGTAATCCGACAGCGGCACGCAGGGTTTGCCCATGGCGCGAATCAGCGCCTGATAGCCGAGGTATGCTCCCTGCATGTTCCAGTGATGATCGGTTTTGAAATAAACGTCACCGGCGTTTTTCAGGCTCAGCAGAGGGAACAGATTAATCACATTTCCATGACTACCGACATTCTGTTCAAGGATGCGGAAATCCCGGAGCTGGTCGCCCGGAGCCGCATAGACCGGAAGGTTTTCCGACTGTTCCTGCGCCGCGGACGGCACCGGAAGCAGATAAAACGGAATGCCTTCTTTTTTTGCGAACGCGCCGAGAGCTGCGGCGTTTTCCTCAAAGGTCTGCTCCGTATCGGGCAGGGTAGGCTCGTACAGGTGGCCGTTGCCACCGAAATAGACTCCGGCTTTGCCGGGCTGTGTGCTGTAATCCGAATTCAGTTCGGACTTGCCGAAAAAAAGCTGTGTCCGGGTGCACAGATCAACAAATTGATCCCGAAGTGGGAACTGGTCGCAGACATAGCCTTCCATTGATTTCATATAGCTTCCGTCGGCAAGATCGGAAAGCCGCAGCTGCGGAAAAGTTTGCAGCATCCGGTTTTCGTTCTCAGAGAATTCACTTCTCGGCCCCACTGTAAGCCAAAAAAGCCCTGCGAGAACCGACAGACCCATGATAACTGTGAGTGCGCCGCACTCCCATGGATGATTTATTTTCTTCATAAGTCCCTCGCGATTTCAGAATCGGAAATACAGAAACGGATTGTATGAGTTTTCCACTAAGAAAGACAGGGAAACCACAAACAGAAAGGCATATCCCGCGCACCAGACTACTTTTCCCGGAACTCCGGCGCTCCGCAGCCGGTCAGCGAGTTTCGCCGGGACCGGAGTGCTGAAACAGGCGGCAAGGAGAAGCAGAAGCCAACCGGTTGTCAGCCCGTACAGACCGACCGAATCGATCTTCGAAGAAAAGCCGAACATCGCGGCGAGCATGACGCCTGCCTTCGAGAAATCAGTATTGAAGAACAACACCCACCCAACCGCCGCAGTGAGGAACGAGCAGGCCCATTGCAGCCACGCCGGTGCTTTGTCATACCCTTTGATCAGATATTTTTCCGCAATAATCAGGATTCCCCAATAGGCGCCCCATATTGCAAAATTCCAGCTCGCGCCGTGCCAGAAGCCGGTCAGGACCCAAACGACCGCCAGATTCCGGATATTTTTCAGCTTAGAACAGCGGTTTCCCCCCAGAGGGATGTAGAGATATTCCCGAAACCAGCTGCCGAGGGTGATGTGCCATCTGCGCCAGAAGTCAGCGGCGCTGCGGGAAAGATAGGGATAATTGAAATTTTCGGGCAGGCGGAATCCAAACATCCGTCCCAGGCCGATCGCCATATCGGAATAGCCGGAAAAATCGAAATAAATCTGAAAGGTAAGCGCAAACGCACAGACCCATCCGCCGAGCATGGACGGATGGCCGTAGTACTGAATCCGATCTGCAATCTGCGCAAGATTGTTTGCCAGCAGCACTTTTTTAAATAAACCGGTCAGGAAACGGACCGCGCCCTCTGAAATCTCCTGTAGAGACTCTCGCCGGTCCGTAAGCTGGGGCGCAAAATCCCGATACCGTATGATCGGGCCCGCCACCAGATGCGGATAAAAAGAAAGATATGTTCCGAAATTGAGAAGATTGTTCTGCGGACAGGCTTCCTGATTTCGGATATCAATCAGATAGGAAAGCGCCTCAAACGTGTAGAAGGAAATTCCGATGGGAAGTGTGACCTCCGGTACGGGTATTTTCAGCAGGGAAAGGGAATCCACTGTCTTTACAAACAGCGGCGAGTACTTAAACCAGCACAGAAGTCCAAGATTCAAAACCACAGCCGAAATAAAAAGCGAGGAAGACAGCCTTTTGTTTTCACGATAGCGTGCGAGCAGCCTTCCCGCCGAATAATTGACCCCAACCGAGAACAGCATCACAAAAACGAAAGCCGGCTCCCCCCACGCATAGAAGAGCAGGCTGACAATAAACAAAATAAGATTCCGCAGTTTTTTGGGAGCGAGATAGTAAACCGCCAGTGAAGCCGGTAAAAAAACAAACAGAAAAATCAGGCTGCTGAACACCATGTTCCAAAATTCCTCGTTTCCTCATTTGTTTTCATTCTACCGGAAGTATTCTTAAAAAGCAAGAGGGACCGCCCCCCCATCCCGCATTTTTCGCCGCGGCCAAACTGCGGCTGTGTTCACGGGTCCGGAGACGGTTCCTTTTGGGGTGTAAAAAGATAAATGAACAGCACAAAGCGGCGGTAAGAGCCGAGCTCAAACCGCCGCTACGCAAATACAACTTACTAATTTTTTGGGTTAGTTATTGTTTAATTAAGAGATACTCTTCAGAGCTTACGCAACTGTTACAACAGCCGCGCGAACACCATTGACATAGATGCCAGTGGAGCCGGCTTTAACACCGGAAACTTTGAAGAAGTAGGAGCCTGCACTTGCACTGGAGGAAACGACCTTAACAACTGCGGTGTTCCCGGAAGTGAAGGAAGGAGCTACGGTTGTGCCGGTAACCTTGAAGGTGTAAGAAGCACCAGTCTTAAGAGAAAGCTTGGTGGTATCAATCTTCACGGCAGAAGCACCGATCGTTGCAATAGTGGAGCGGACGCCATTGACATAAATGCCAGTGGAAGTCTTAACAGCACCGGTAGCAGTGATCTTGTAGAAGTAAGCATTGCCGGACTTGCCGACCTTGGTTACGGAGAATGCGTTGCTGCCAACACTAAAGGTGGGTTCCTTGCCATCAACAGAAGTGATCTTGAAGGTGTAGGAAGCGCCCTGAGCAACGGTAAGAGTAGCACCGGTATCGGAGGTGAAGGTTGCATCCGGAACAGCCAGAGCTGTTACAGCGCAATCAGTCTCACTGTAATCGGTATCTTCGTCGCCGTTTTCGTCAACGAGCTTCGCAATGACTTTGCCTTCATTTTCAGAAGCAAAGTTCGGATCAACAGCGATAACCTCGACAGTGTAAGTGCCATCAGCATTTGCAGTGTACTTGAAGTTCGTGTCGCTGCCATCGAAGTCCCAAGCAACCTTGTCGCCGGAAGGAATCACAGTGCCGGACGGATAAGCGGAAGCCTTGAAGGTCTGTGCATACTGGGTGCCCTTCGCAATACGAGCGGAAGACGGAGTAATCAGCAGGCCAGCAAACTTAGCGCTTGCAATCTTAAAGGTATCAACGGTAGAGCCAGTGCTCTTGGAAACAGTAAAGCCGAATCCGTCGAAATCATCGACATCAACTGTATCGGAATCAGCCTTGAAAGCTGTGTCGCCAACCTTGAAGTCATTGGAGAACTTCAGGACCGGAGAACCGGAAACGCTGCTGGTTACATAGAGAGAACCAAGCGGCAGTTTAATCGTGCCGGAACCAGTAATGTCGCCAGCCTTCAGAGAAGTGTCAAAGGTGACCTTGCTGGAATCGTTGAGATTGAGGGAATCGATCGTTGCAGCGCCCGTAAAGGCCACATCAGCGTCTTCATCCGTTGTCTCAATAGAAGCGTTCTTCCCGTTCACAGGAGCCGGAAGTTTGCCCTGGAAATCGCCGATGGACAGAGTCGCATCGCGATAATCGAAATCGATCGCGCCGATGGAAATGCTGTCGCCGGTAAGTTCAAAGGTAGAATTGTCTGCTTTCGCAAGCAGAGATTTGACGACAACTTTGGAGTCATCATTATCGATAGACACCTTGCCGCCTGCCTGAACTTTACCAACAGTAGTGGCCTTGTCGTCGTCATTTGCGCTGATAGTAACGTCAGCATTATTGGACTTCAGGTCACCGACATTGCCGGAGCTGACATCAATGGCGTTGTCGCACTCGACATTGCCTACTGTGGTATCGCCGGAAATATCAACGGAACCTTTTTTAGCATTGAGATCGCCAGTTTTGGAGTCGTTGATAACTACCTTACCAGCAAAGTTATCATCGAGGTCAAAACCTTTGACGTTAGCGGAAGAAATGCTGAGCACATTAGAAGCTGATTTAAAGCCTGTGCCTGAGCCGACGGAAATCGTACCAATGGAGCAATCCTTGTCAACACTGAAAGAAGTGATGCCATCAGAAAGCTTCAGATCATAGCCGGTTACATCGAGTGTGCCAAGCAGTGTCTTCTTGTCTTTGTTTACGCTCGAATTTTTGGTAACGATAGCTTTCTTAGCAACCGTAGTTTTCGCAGTTACCTTGCTGTCGTCATACTTGCTTGCATCGCTGGTGTAGGTCTTACCATCAGTGGTGTAGGCGCCATCAACGGTGACATAGCTGAGCTTGTTGCCGCCATTGTTTTTGGTGGAAGAATTGTTCAGCGTAAAGGAAATGGTTCCCGTGCTGACACCATCTTTTGCATAGACAGTCAGGAGGTTGCTATCGGTTGAACTCGGCAGGAAATCGCACTTTGAGCCTGTGCTGCCGCTCATCTTAACGGTGTACAGAGCGTCATTAGCTGTTGTTTTATAGTCGGAAGCTGTAGTACCATCACTCTGCTTTGTAGAAGTAGCAAAGTCAAAGTAAGTCGAAACAGGAGCATACTTAACTTCGATGCTCTTGTCGTTCGGATCATCGAAAGCAACATAAACGCCTACATCGGCCTTATCTACAGCGCTGTCCTTGAGCGGATCCTGGAACTCCTGATCGTTCTTCTGAGCAAGAGTGTCAATGGATTCGATCGACTTGCCGGCACGCTTGGCCAGATCAGCAGTGCTATAGCCCTTGCCAATCAGGATTGTGCCCTCTTTGACGACATTAACGGTAATATCAGCTTTGGCTTTAACCGTTACATCATTGCCGTCATCATCGGAATAAGTACCTTTGTACAGAACGGAAATGACTTCTTTGCCGTCGCCTGTTTTGTTTCTCAGGAACAGGTGAGTGGCTTCATTGTCATCATCGCTGATGCTGCCGCCGGTTTCATCGCCCCATTTGACCAGTCTGTCGCCGGAAACATGGGAAACGTCGAGGATCTGATCAACGGTAACGGTCTGATGATCCGGGGTGTCCATCGAGGTTTTGTCACCAGTCTGCTGCTGATCGATCCAGTCAGTCAGATTCACACCTGAATCTTTATCAGCGCCGCCGCTGACGAGGGTAATGGTCTTCGCATCGTCTTTTTTCAGATCAACGGAGCCAGTTACGGTCTTCGTTGACGCTGAGGCGAAGCTTGCTGAAAAGCTGGATGCCACAAGTGCTATAGAAAGCACAAGGGAAAGAGCTTTTCCTGTGATTTTTTTCATCCTTTTTGTCCTCCTTAAAATAGTTCGTTGTGCATTTGCGTGTGCTATGAGAATTTAACATACATGTACGTCATGGGTGTTAAGGTATCCCCTGACTTGCAGCGGAGCCAGTCTCCCCGCGCTCCACAGCGCGCCTGAGCGCAAAAGCCGCTGGCACTGCCCATATGTTTAATTGGATTATAAGATATTTGGTACTTAATGTCAAGTACATAATGGAGATAATTTTGAATAAATTTTGCACATTAACCATAATTTTTACAGGATTTAAGCCAAATTCTTGAATTTCTCAGGAAGAAAATGGCAGGAAAAGCAGTGCCTGCAAAGAGCCTCACAGCGGAATTATAATGTGTTTACGGAAATTATCTTTTCCCGTCCCTGCGGCCCGGAAAGAGGGTTCCTACATCCATACGCAATCGGCCGTTTGATGAGATTCACCTCCTCGGCGGCGCACCGTTCCACCTGCTTCGGAACGCGGGCCCCAAAAAATGGGACTGCCCGTCTGAATATATGTACGCCGTGCAGAGGGAGATTATGATACCCCTGTCCGTCTTTCTTCCGGCGGCAGGGCGCTGCCCGCCTCGCAGAAGCATGCGCGCCGCCCGGAGGGCGACAAAACGGCGATCGAGCAGGGGAAGGCTTTCTCACGCCGCACATAGACCGGGCAGCGCACCGTCAGCGAGGGGCCGCCGGAATGATCCCAGCAGGCCGCGAGGCGGTTGCAGCAGGCGCCGTTGAGCTTGTACCACGGACAGGCGTCGGGACTGGTGCAGTGTTTCACCGCGGGCAGAGCGGCGTATTCCTCCGCGATCTGCCCGCCCTGCCGGTATTCGCCGTTGCTGATCAGGAGATGGGAGGCGGCAATCCCGTTCAGAATCGGGCTGACAAACGAGGCCGTGCCGTGGTGGGGCACCTTGACCGCGTAATAGGCGTCGTAGAGCCGGTCTGCGACCGCCTCGATGCTCTCGGGCGGGGCGTCGCCCGTCATGAGGAGATCATCGGCGCTTGCCTCCTGCCGGCGTACGTTCTGGAAGATCACGCTGGCGGCGTTCACCGTATCCGAATACGCCGTCTGCGTGACGGGATTTTCAAGAAGAGCGGCGATCTCCCCCGCGCACGGAAGGAGGCGGAGGCTCGGGATCAGTGCGGAGACTCGCCCGAAGGCCGCGCGAAGCTCCGCAACGCCCTCCTCCGTAAGAGGCGAAGCGGCGCAGCACTGCCGGTAAGCGGTGCAGAAGGCCTGCTTCAGGCGCAGGAATTCCCCCGCGCAGGCGGGCAGAAACGGCGAGGAAAGGCGAACGTTCAGTTCTTCCACGGCGGAAGCGAACAGCGCCGGGAACGGGAACCCCGTCCGCGCCGGCCACAGCACCTCGTATTCCACGCCGTCGAACACAAAGCCGCTCCCCTGCGCAATCGGGACCACCGCTTCGGCACCCGCGGCTTTTGCGGCGCGCCCGAACAGTTCCAGCTCGCAGACGTTTACCCGCGAATAGCCGGTCAGGCGGTCAAGGAACGCGTATACGAACAGGGCGAATTCCAGCAGAAGCGGATCCCCTTTCTCGTCGCAGGGGGAAACGGGAAGGTAAAGGCGGCTGAAATACAGCGGGGAAACCCCGAGGATCGTCCACAGCCCGCAGACGTGGTCGCGGTGGCAGTGGGTCAGCAGGAACGCGCGGCGGTCCATGCCGCGGTAACGGCGCATGATCCCGTTTTTCACATATTCGTCAAACCCGACGTTCCCGTCCCGGATCAAATTGTTGCTGCTGCCGCAGTCCACCATAAGGATTTCCCGTTTCGCCCCGCCGAGGACGATGCATTCGCCGAATTCGACGTTCTGAAGCTCCATCCAGCGCATCCGTTACTCCTCCGGCTTTGCGGGGGGGCCTCCCACGGCCTCGAAGCCCTCGCAGAAGCGGTCGTCTTCCCACCGGCCCGCGCGGATCACGCGGCCCTGCCGGTACTCCGTGCCCTCGCCGTCGCGCCTGCCGTCGCGCCATTCGCCCGTATAAAGCAGATTGCCGTCCATATCGAACGCCGACCCGCGCCCCGTGGGGATGTTGTTTTTCCAGTGGCCGACGAACACGGAGCCGTCCCGCGCGCCGAATGCAACCCCCATGCCGTCGCGCAGGTTCTGCTTCCAGTTCCCCGCGTAGCAGAGCCGTCCGGATTTATAATAATATACGCCGAAGCCGTCCCGGCGGTCGCCGCGGTATTCTCCCTCGTAGGCCGTATGGCCGTTCGCCATCTGAGTCCTGCCCTGCCCCTGACGCAGGCCGTCCATGATCTTCCCGAAATACAGGTAGCTCTCCGCCTCGCTGATGACGATCCTCTTCGCGGGGATCAGGCGGCCGTCCTCCAGCGGTGGCTGCTCAGGCAGCGTCTTCCGGCGGAGACGGTCCGCGTGCACAATGCCGCCGGAGAGTCCCTTCGCGGCGACCGCGTATTTCTGCGGAACAGCGGAAGCCGCAGGCTCCTCCGTCCCGATGTTTTGCCCCGGTTGCTCCGCGGGCTCCGCCGGGAGCACATCCATCGTAAAGATCTCGTGGTCCGCGGCGTAGTCCTTCTCCGGCGCGGCCGGGCACAGCTCCAATTCTTTCTCATGTTCCGGCTCCGGTTTCAGCTCCGGTTTCAGCTCTGGCTGCAACTCCGGCAAAACGATCGGCTTCGGCTCCGGCGGAAGCTCCGGCTCCCTGGAGCCGTCGTTCAATATGTACGCAAAATTCAGTTCGGCATCCGGTTCCTCCGGCCAGGCGGGCTTCAGCGCCGCACCGGCAGCCTCCGCCTCCCGAAATGCCGCAAGGCGGCTTTCCCGCTCGCTCAGGACACAGTAGCAGAAGTCCCCTGCATTCGTTTTGGCGCAGACCTGCGGCTCGCCGCCCGCCGCGCTGTTCACATAGCTCTGCACTGCCGTTCCGCCCCGGTAGGGGGAAGGCAGGAGCAGCTTCCGGCGGTACCGGTCCGCCCCGGTCTCCGGCTCCAGAAGTGCGATTCCCTCTCCGTCCGGCTCCAGCACGGCCGCGGGGCGCGGGGAATCGGAGCCGTAATAGACCGTTCGGAGCCAGCGCATGCCGCCGTCGTAAACCGCCTGAGAAACCAGCTCCCCGGAAGGGCCGTGCGTCAGCAGGCTGAACGTGCCTCCGGTGCGCCGGAAAGCCTCCTGCAGGGTCCTTTTTCCTCCGGTCTTTTTCCACTGCAGACATTCCCGCCCGATTTTATAGCGCACCCGTACCTGCAGCCCGGATTCCACATACCGTACGTCGCCCCGGAGCGTTTTGCCCTCGGTAAGGAACTTGCGGAGCACGGAGCCGAACAGGGAATCTTCCCCGCCGCCGAACGGACGATACCATACCTCATAGAACACCGGACCGCCGCCCGCGTCTGTCATGGGTGTCAGCTCCCCTTCTTAAAATCACTGTGTATCCAACTTTTGTCGGGATATATGTATTTAATAGTATATTATTTTGCATTTTTTTGCAAGGACTCCCGCGGCACGGAAAAAAAGAAAATCCCTACATATATAATGTATTATAGAAGGAAACCTTCACAGGGCACTCGTGCGGCGCTTGCAAAGCGGAGGGGGGACGGGCTATAATAAGTCCGTCCCCCCTCCGCTTTGCATGCAGCATTCAGCGGAACATTCCCTGCACGTTGTCCATCAGTTCTCCGAACGTGCGCATGGTGCGGTTGGCCCTGCGGCGCATCCCGCGGTTCCCGCGCATCATTTTCCCGCTGACGGCAACAAGGGTTACACCGGCCAGAATTCCGGTGCCCATCCCGCGCATGAATCCCATTGCCTGTTTATACATGATATACAGCCTCCCTATGCAGCAAATTGTTTCAGTACATGATCTGACTTTCATTATTCTGCCTCCCTTCTCCGGCAATATGGTTGAGAATTGCTGGAAAGTGCCCCGCCCGCGCGGACCCGCGGCCGGGAAATTCATGATTTTTTGCAAAAGGAGAATACTATGTCCGTTCTGAATATCGTTATGGTCGAACCGGAAATCCCCCAGAATACGGGGAACGTGGCGCGCACCTGCGCCGTCACCGGCGCCCGCCTGCACCTCGTTGGGCCGCTCGGCTTCCAGATTGACGACAAAAAGCTCAAGCGGGCCGGCCTCGATTACTGGCATCTGCTCGACATCACCTGTTATGAAAGTCTTACCGAATTTTTCAGCCGCAATACCGGGAATTTTTTCTATTTTTCCACCAAGGGACGCCATATCCATACGGAGGTGACGTACCCGGACAACTGCTACCTTGTGTTCGGCAAGGAGACCGCCGGCCTGCCGGAGGAACTGCTGGTGAAAAACCCGGAGACCTGCGTTCACATTCCCATGCTGAACAACCCCGACGCCCGCAGCCTGAACCTCTCCAACTCCGTTGCCATCGGAGTATACGAGGTTCTGCGCCAGTGGAATTATCCGGGCCTGCTCTGCAAAGGGCGGCTGCGGAATTTCGAGTGGTAAACGCCCGCCGGGCCCCGTTTCCGGCAGCAGTCCCCAAACTTTCCAAAAACGCTAATTTAAGGGACAAATGCTTGAAAAAAAAAGAAGAAGGTTGTATAATGGATTAAGTTTGTTAGTTTATAAACAACCGAATGTTCTGCAAAATTTTAACTTTAAAAAGGAGCGGCACCAATGAACGACCTGAATAAAAAGACTGTGGAAGATATTGATGTTGCCGGGAAAAAAGTCCTGGTTCGCTGTGATTTCAACGTCCCGTTCGACGACGCCGGAAACATTTCCGACCCCAAGCGCATCGATGAAGCGCTCAAGACCATCCGCTATCTGGTAGACCATAAAGCAAAGGTCATCCTCTGCTCCCATCTGGGACGCCCGAAGGGTGAATTCAACATGAAGTATTCCCTTGCTCCCGTAGCGGCTTACCTTTCGAAGGCCTTGGGACAGGAAGTCAAAATGGCGAAGGATGTCATCGGCGAAAGCGCAAAGGGAATTGCCGCTTCCCTGAAAGACGGCGAAGTGGAACTGCTGGAAAACGTGCGCTTCCATAAGGAAGAAGAAAAGAACGATCCGGCTTTCTCAAAAGAGCTTGCCTCCCTTGCTGAAGTCTACGTCAACGACGCGTTCGGCACCGCGCACCGTGCGCATGCCTCTACGGCCGGCGTTGCGGATTATCTTCCCGCCGTATGCGGCTATCTCATCCAGAAGGAAATCTCGATCATGGGCGGCGCACTCACCAATCCGAAGCGCCCGTTCATTGCTATTCTGGGCGGCGCGAAGGTCTCCGATAAAATCGGCGTGATCACCAACCTGCTCGACAAGGTTGACACGCTCATCATCGGCGGCGGCATGGCCTACACGGTTATGAACGCGCTCGGTTATTCAACCGGCTCTTCCCTCTGCGAGCACGACAAGATTGACCTTGCGAAAGACCTGATGGCGAAGGCAAAGGAAAAGGGCGTCAACTTCCTGATTCCGGTGGACAACGTCATTGCAACCGAGTATAAGGAAGACAGCGAATTCAAAGTTGTCGATTCCGATACAATTCCGGACGGCTGGATGGGTCTGGACCTGT
>JAEWRF010000139.1 GCA_023460155.1 Bacillota bacterium
CAAAAAGCCACAAGCTGGACCCCGTAATCGGCCGCGACGACGAGATCCGCAGCGTGATCCTGATCCTTTCGCGCAAAACAAAAAACAATCCGGTCCTGATCGGGGAACCGGGCGTCGGCAAAACCGCCATTGCCGAGGGTCTGGCACAGCGTATCGTGCGCGGGGATGTTCCAAACAGCCTCAAGGAACGGAAGGTCTTTTCGCTCGACATGGGCTCCCTGATCGCCGGGGCGAAATTCCGCGGTGAATTCGAGGAGCGGCTCAAGGCCGTGCTCAACGAGGTTAAGAAAAGCGAAGGGAAGATCATTCTCTTCATCGACGAGCTGCACACCATCGTCGGCGCCGGAAAAACCGAAGGTAGCATGGACGCAGGGAACCTTTTAAAGCCGATGCTTGCGCGCGGCGAGCTGCACTGCATCGGGGCCACCACGCTGAACGAATACCGGCAGTACATTGAAAAGGACGCCGCGCTGGAACGCCGGTTCCAGCCCGTAATGGTTGAGGAGCCGTCGGTGGAAGACACCATCGCCATTCTGCGCGGGCTCAAGGAACGCTACGAAGTGTTCCACGGCGTCAAGATTCAGGATCAGGCCCTCATCGCCGCGGCAACGCTGAGCAACCGCTATATTTCCGACCGTTTTCTCCCGGACAAGGCCATCGACCTCGTCGACGAGGCGTGCGCCATGGTGCGTACGGAAATCGATTCCATGCCCACGGAGCTGGACGAAATCTCGCGGCGGATCATGCAGCGCGAAATCGAGGAGGCCGCCCTGAAAAAGGACACCGACCCGCTTTCGCAGGAGCATCTCAGACAGATTCAGAAAGAACTTGCCGACGAGCGGGCCCAGTTAAACGAGCGCAAGGCCAAATGGGAAAATGAAAAGAACGCGATCGGAAAAGTGCGCAGGCTGCGCGAGGAAATTGAAGAGGTTAACGCGGAAATTGAAAAATGCGAGCGCGCCTACGACCTGAACAAGGCGGCGGAGCTGAAATACGGCCGGCTGCCTGAACTGACCAAACAGCTGAAGGCGGAGGAGGAGATCGCCGAAAAGACGCAGTCTTCCGACACCCTGCTGCACGACCGTGTGACCGAGGAGGAAATCAGCAAAATTGTCGCGAAATGGACCGGCATCCCCGTTTCCCGCCTGATGGAAAGCGAACGGGAAAAGCTCCTGCGGCTCGGGGATATTCTGCATGAGCGCGTAGTCGGGCAGGACGAGGCCGTGCAGAAGGTCACGGAAGCGATTCTGCGCTCGCGCGCGGGCATTCAGGACCCGAACCGCCCCATCGGCTCGTTCCTGTTCCTTGGGCCGACGGGTGTCGGCAAAACGGAGCTGGCCAAAGCGCTGGCCCAGTCGCTTTTCGACGATGAGAAAAACATGGTGCGCATCGATATGACCGAATATATGGAAAAATTCTCGGTCTCCCGTTTGATTGGGGCGCCTCCGGGCTATGTGGGCTACGAGGAGGGCGGCCAGCTCACCGAAGCGGTGCGCCGCCACCCCTACTGCGTGCTCCTGTTCGACGAGGTGGAAAAAGCACATCCCGATGTGTTCAATATTCTGCTGCAGGTGCTCGACGACGGCCGCATCACCGATTCCCAGGGCCGCACGGTGGATTTTAAAAACACTATCATCATTCTGACCTCAAATCTCGGCTCCGGAATCATCCTTGACGGAATCGATTCCCGCGGACAGATCAGCGAGGAAGCGCGCGGCAAGGTGAGCGCCATGCTCAAGCAGGAATTCCGCCCGGAATTTCTGAACCGCCTGGATGAAATCGTGTTCTACAAACCGCTCGGGCGCGATGAAATCGACAAAATCGTCGACCTGCAGATCGCCGGTCTCCAAAAGCGGCTGGCCGACAAACAGCTCGGGATTCGCCTGACTCCGGAAGCAAAGGACTTCATCATCGAGCGCGGCTACGATGTGATGTACGGTGCACGCCCGCTGAAGCGCTTCATTCAGAGCCACGTGGAAACCCTGATTGCGAAAAAGATCATTGCGGGCAGCCTCCGGCCGAAAACCACCTTGGTGATCAGCTGCGACGGCGGAGAACTGACCGCCTCCGATCAGGACTGATTTCCTTTATTGAAACAGAAGGCGCGGGCATATGCCCCGCGCCTTCTGTTCTTCTCTAAAATGCCGCTTCCCGCTGGAACAGACTCATCAGCAGCCTGAGCTGCATGGTCGTAACCTCCGACCGATTCAGAATCTTATCGGAAACCGTAACGCTGCACAGCAGATACAGAATCGGAAGAACCCGTTCGTAAGGAATATTCAGCTGTTTGGAAAGCAGCTCCGCTCCCTGCTGAATTTTCTCCACAAACTGCTGAATGGCCGGCTCGCACAGCTTACCGTAGATCGGATTTGCCAGCACCTGAATAATAAATTTGGTCGAGCCCTCCGCTTCCAGGAACACACCGATCATCTCCCGGATGCGTCCTTCAAGACTTACGGATTCTTCCCGAATAAGCGGATCGAGTTTTTCCACAAGATACTGAAAATACTGTTTTACACAGTCCAGAATGATTTCGTCCTTGTTTACAAAATACTGATAGATCGAGGCCTCGTTAATGCCAGCCGCGGCAGCCAGCTTCTTAATGGATGTTTTGTCAATTCCATGTTCGCTGAAGGCTTCGGTAAAACTTCTCAAGTATTCTGTCTTTCGCGCTTCCCTGTCCACTCTCTCACACCCCCGAAAAAGTAAAAGGCTGATTAATGCCATTTTAACCGTTCGGCGTCCGGATTTTATAACTATACGGAAAATTAATAACGTTTCTCTATTGCAAAATCATTTTCTAATGTAAATTTCATTTTCTAACCGCTCGGTACGGGCCGAAAGAACCGGCAATTCTACAGCTTCATCACCGCATCCGCGGCTGGTTCAAGCCACGGTGCCGAAATCTCCTCCGCGCGGCCGGCATCGCACAGGGCAGTGGCCGCAGGATCCAGCGGGCATTTTGCCAGAAGCTCAAGGCCGAATTTTTCCGCCGTTTCCTGCGCATGGCTTTCGCCGAAAACCGGAATCTCCCTGCCGCAGTCGGGGCAGCGCACATAGCTCATGTTTTCAACGATGCCGACAACCGGAATGTTCATCATTTTCGCCATGCCGACCGCCTTGGAAACGATCATGGCGACCAGTTCCTGAGGGGAGGTGACGATCACGATGCCGTCCAGGGGGATCGACTGGAAAACCGTGAGCGGAACATCTCCGGTTCCCGGAGGCATATCCACAAAAAGGAAGTCTACGTCGCCCCAGGCCACATCCTTCCAGAATTGCTTAACCACACCCGCGATGATCGGTCCGCGCCAGACGACCGGCTGATTTTCGTCTTCCAGCAGCAGGTTGACCGACATGACGCCGATACCCGTTTTGGTTTGGGCGGGCAGCAGGCCCTGCTCGTTCTGCAGAACCTTCCCCTGAACACCGAACAGTTTCGGAATCGAAGGCCCGGTGACATCCGCATCCAGAATTCCCGTGTGAAAACCGCGCCGGTTCAGCAGCACGGCGAGCTGCGAAGTGACAAAGCTCTTCCCCACGCCGCCTTTTCCGCTGACAACGCCGATTACCTTTTTGATTCGGCTACCTGCGTTCGGCTTTTCCAAAAAGCTTTTCGGATCGCTCTTTCTTGAGGAACAGTTCTCTCCGCAGGAAGAACAATCATGGCTGCACGTTTCCTGACTCATACATTATCTCCTTTTATTATTCCAGCTCTTTTAAAATTCCCATTTCAGGCTTCGGAGGAAAAGATCCGAAAGCACCTCTTCCGGTTCCCTGCCCCCGTTGATGACTGCATCTACGGCGGCGCTGATGGGCATTTCCGCCCCGTAGCGGTTCCCCAGAAGCAACAGAGCCGACGTAGTGGCCACCCCCTCCGCCAGTTCCCCGTAAGGCTCGCCACGCACGAATTTTTCCCCGAACATGCGGTTGTGGCTGTAGGGAGAAAACACCGTAGCCTCGTAATCCCCCAGATGACCGAGGCCGTAAGCGGTGATTTCTTTTCCGCCCATCGCCTGAATCAGGCGGGCCACCTCACGCGTTCCGCGCGACATCAGGGCACCCTTCAGCGAAGTCTTCCCGAGCCCGTCCAGCATACCGGCGGCAATGCCGATTACGTTTTTCGCGGCCGCTCCGACCTCGTTGCCGAGCAGATCATTTCCATAGTAAAAGCGGATCAGCTCGCCGGAAAATGCGGTGACCAGATTCTTTTTGACCTGCTCCGATTCGCTGTCGATCACCATGCAGTTCGGTATTTCCCGGGTAAAATCCTGCACATGGCCCGGACCAACCCAAACCGCGACCGGAACGCCCGGCGCATATTCCTCAAAAATCCGGGTCAGCCGTTCGCCCGTCCCGGCCTCCAGCCCCTTCATGCACAGCACCGCCGTTTTCCCGCCCAGTTCGCGGACGGGCAGTTCCTGCATAAAGCCACGGAACCCCTGGGCTCCGATTGAAACGATCATCACCTCGGCATGCGAAACCGCCCTCCCAAGATCGGAGGTAATCCGTACCCGGTCCGGAAGCGTTACCAGCCCGTTCGTGCGGGTCCCGCGAAGCCCATTCAGCCGTGAGGAACCCTCCCTGCCGTACAGCATAACCTCGTGGCCGAGCCGGTCGAGATACCATGCAAGGAATGTTCCCCACCGGCCGCATCCGATTACGGAAATCCGCAAGTTCTTTCACCGCCCCTTTGTATTCCAAAATAGTATACCTTTATCATAACAAAAAAATCGGGAACGGACAACCGCCGTTCCCGATTTTCATGCAGTTTTTTCGCAATCAGTCGAACACACCCGTGGAAAGATAGCGCTCACCGGTATCCGGGAGCAGCGCGACAATCAGCTTCCCCTTGTTTTCCGGGCGCAGCGCGAGCTGTGTCGCCGCGAACACGGCCGCGCCGGAGGAAATACCAACCAGCAGGCCTTCGCTTTGGGCCAGATGCTTCGTGGTCGCAAAAGCATCCTCATTCGCAACCGTAATTACCTCGTCGAGAATACCGGTATCCAGAGTGTCCGGGAGAAAGCCTGCCCCGATTCCCTGAATCTTGTGCGGACCGGATTTGCCCTGTGAAATCACCGGCGACGCGGCGGGCTCCACCGCTACGATTTTCACATTCGGATTGTGCGCCTTCAGCGCCTTTCCGACTCCCGTGACGGTCCCACCCGTTCCGACACCCGCGACGAAAATATCGACTTTTCCGTCCGTGTCGGCCCAGATTTCCTCTCCGGTTGTTTTACGGTGCATCTCCGGATTCGCTTGGTTGACAAACTGGCCGGGAATGTAGGAATTTTCGATCTGCGCGTGCAGTTCGTCGGCCTTCGCGATCGCGCCCTTCATGCCCTTCGCGCCCTCCGTAAGAACCAGCTCCGCGCCAAGCGCGCCCACCAGACGGCGACGCTCCAAGCTCATGGTATCCGGCATGGTCAGGATCAGATGATACCCCCGCGCCGCCGCCACAAAGGCAAGGCCTACGCCGGTATTTCCGCTGGTCGGTTCGATCAGCGTAGTCTCCTTGTTGATGAGACCCTTTTCCTCGGCGTCTTTGATCAGCGCGTAACCGATGCGGTCCTTTACGGAGGAAAGCGGATTGAAGTACTCCAGCTTCCCGGCCAGTGTAGCACCCAGTTCCTTTTCCGCCTCATAATTGGAAAGCTCCAGAAGCGGGGTATTGCCGATCAGCTCCGTCAGATTTTTTGCAATTTTCATATCCTTACAGCTCCTTTTTCGGATTGATTTCTATTACATAGTATTCATACAATGTTTATATGCTATAGTATATCGTATGAAATTGTGAAAGTCAAGGGGAAAAAAATACCGTCCCGCACTTTGTGCGGGACGGTACGGGGGAAATGCCGTTTACGGCAAAAGGGTAATGACTGCAAGCCTGCAGATGCGGGAAGACGTCTGATATCTGTTAATTGAACTTCTATTTGCTGACAACTTATTTCAAGATTTGCTTGCTGTAGACGCACCCGGTACAAACAGGTGCTCTTTATTACCATACATTGAGGTCGTGGCGGCCGAAGGCATGAAGGCCCTTTGCATCCGCGGCTTTATCGAATTTTTGGCAAAAACGGTTCAGTTTCCATCCTCAATGCTGATGGCGTCGAATTTTTCGGTCAGGTCGCGGATTTCAAGCGATTTCTTCTGCTCGCCCTCCACATCGAACACGATCTGCCCCCGATGCATCATCAGAAGGCGGTCGCCGTAATTCACGGCAAAGCGGAGGTTGTGCGTCACCATCAGAGCGGTGATTCCCTTTTCCCGGATGAACCGCTCCGTCAGCTCCATGACGTTTTCACTGGAAGCGGGGTCGAGCGCGGCAGTGTGCTCATCGAGAATCAGGAGTTCAATCGGGGTCATGGTGCAGATCAGAAGGGCGAGTGCCTGCCGCTGGCCGCCGGAAAGGCTGGCCACAGGCAGGTTCAGCTTGTTTTCCAGGCCGAGCTTCAGCAGCTCCAGTTGAGAGCGGTAGTAATCCACCCTGCGTTTCGAGACGCCCCGCGCAAGGCCGAAGCGGCCGTTTTTTCCGTCTGCAAGGGACAGGTTTTCAAGAATCGTCAGCTGGGGGCAAGTTCCCATAGAGGGGTCCTGAAAGACCCGGCCGATAAATTTTGAATGCTGCGGCTCGGTCATGCGGCTGATTTCCCGACCGTTTACAAGCACCTCGCCGGAATCCGGCTGCACGCTCCCGCACAGGATGTTCAGAATGGTGGTTTTCCCGGAGCCGTTGCTCCCCACCACGGAGACAAATGAGCCCCGGCGGACGGCGAGACTGAAATCGTGAAACAGGGCAACTTCACTCACCGTACCGGGGTTGAACACCTGATCGACGTGCCGGATTTCCACCAGCAGATCGGAAGAACTCTCAGAGCCTGGTTGGGTTGACATCCTGTTTCTTCCTCCTTCCGCCCTGCGGCGCGAAATTGTTCATGACCAATGCGGCGGTAAACAGCGCCGCCATGAGAAGCTTCAGGAAATTGGTAGGAAGGCCGATCTGCATCGCGACGGCAAGGCAGGCCCGGTAAAGAATAGCCCCCAGAACAACCGCCGTAGTAGCCCGCGGGAATTTCAGCCGCCCGAACAGATTGATTCCGATGATCACCGCCGCAAGCCCCATCACGATCATACCGGTTCCGCTGGAGATATCAGCGGATTCCTCCCGCTGGCAGAGGATGCAGCCCGAAAGGGCAGTCAGGCCGTTTCCGATCATCAGGCCGAGGATTTTCAGATTGCCGGGGTCCCGGCCGAGTGAGACCACGAACCGAGGATTCCCGCCCGCGGCACGCAGCAGAAGACCCGATTTGGTTTTCAGGTACAAATCCACCAGAATCTTTACTGCCGCACAGAAAACAAACGCCACTGCGAGGATGCGCAAGTCGGCCATGGAGGCCGGAATCAGCGCCGCGGGACCGGAGGTGAAAACCGTCGGCTTGTTGTAGTACGCAAGAACGGCGCTGCCGTTCGTAATGACGAGATTCACACTCCAAAGGCTGATCATTACAAGAATTCCGGAAAGCAGATCGGTAATGTGCAGTTTCACATGCAGAAGGCCGGTCACGCCGCCGGCGGCCGCGCCGCAGATCAGCGCGGCCAGGCAGGCGAGCCATGGACTGATTCCCGCCGAAATCATCGTGCCGGAGAGGCAGGCGCCGAGCGCAAACGTCCCCTCCACGGAAAGATCCGGAAAATTCAGCACCTGATAGGTAATGTAGACTCCGATCGCCATCACGCCGTACAGCAGGCCCTCCTGCAGTACGTTGGCGGCCAGACTCAGAACAACATCCATTGGAATCAGCCCAGCTTTCCCTTATTTCGATACCGCTTCCGCGTTTGCAAACCCTTCCGGGAGTTTCATGCTAAGTTTATCGAGCACTGCCTTGTTGTAGACCGGCTTGCCGAAGTTCACCACATAAACCGGCGTGGTTGCGGGCTGGGCTTTGCCGTCCAGAATCTGAGCCGCCATCTTGCCGGTCTCCTCGCCGAGCGCTACAAAGTCGATGCTGACAGAGGCAAGGCACCCGTCCTTGACCTGCTCAACTTCGGAGCCGAAGATCGGAATTTTTGCCTGATTCGCGGCCTGCAGCAAAGCAGGGAGGTGATTGACGACGTTGTTGTCGGTAAAATTATTAATGCAGTCAACTCCTTTTGCGATCAGGGACTTGACGGCTGGCTCCACATCCGAAGAGCCCGTCACGTCGATATCGACGATCTCAAAGCCGTTTTTCGGAGC
>JAEWRF010000140.1 GCA_023460155.1 Bacillota bacterium
GGGCAGCGGGCCGTCCTCCGGGCGCTGCCTCCTCTGGAGCTTCCGGGCCCCGTAGATCAGGCTGCTGTAGCCCAGATTCAGACCGACCGTGCGGAGAGTTTCCCTCTTAACGCCGGAGAGGAGCCCAGAAATCAGCCGGTTATACGTATTCTTCGGGTTTGAAACGACCTCCCGCGCAGTGCTGAAAAACCATTTTTGATTCTCGCCTGTGGAAAACATGAGGCCCAGATCGATGAGCTTCCGGATCCCGCGGCCGGTATTCCCCGCCATATCCTCCATGGCTTTGGTGATCGCCCGGTCGATGGTCTGCCGGACCAGTCTGTGGCGCAGTTCCATAACATTTGCCTCCCGCCGGCAGCGCGGCCCCGAAAACGGCCGCTGCCGTTACCATAATTTTAGCGGATTCCGAAAGGGCGCTCGATTGACAGATTCTTCCGGGTGTCAGAAAACTTTACACAATTCCGGGTTTGTCCGATAACCGGAGGAACCCGCTATGCTACCATAAAGCCAGACAAATTTCGACAGGAGGAATGGCTTTATGAATGACAGGCTGAGCGCAGCAGGCCTTAAATTGGCCTACGACTACCTGAATTCCAACCCTGAAAAGAATCTCCCGAAGCTGTTGGACTGGGTGGACCGCTTCGACCGCGGAAACGCCGTCGCGAGTCAGCGCAGGACCTTCCGCAAAATCATCGAAGATAAGAACAGCAACTGGTACCGGCTGCTCCTCAGCGTCTGGAGCGACATCGACGACGGAGTGCGGAAAGCCCTTTTCGAAAACTTCATCATCAATGCCACGGTCGTCGGAGGAGAAAAGCAGGAGGATATGCGGCAGAAATACCACTGCAACATTCCCTGGGCGATTCTGATGGACCCGACCTCGGCCTGCAACCTGAAATGCACCGGCTGTTGGGCGGCGGAATACGGCCATGAGCTCTCCATGAGCTACGAAACGCTGGACGGCATCATCGAGCAGGGCAAAAAGCTCGGCATTTATTTTTACCTGTATTCCGGCGGGGAACCCCTCGTGCGCAAAAAGGACATCATCCGGCTGTGCGAGGCGCATAAGGACTGCATGTTCACGGCGTTTACCAACGGCACGCTGATCGACGAAGCATTCGCGGACGAGATGCTCCGCGTAAAGAACTTCGTCCCCGCCATCAGCATTGAGGGCTTCGAAGAGGCAACGGATTTCCGGCGCGGAAAGGGCACCTACCAGGCGGTGATGCGCGCCATGGAGATTCTGAAACGCAAGCGCCTGGCGTTCGGGGCGTCTCTCTGCTACACCCGCCGAAACACGGAGGTGATCGGCAGCGAAGAATTTATCGACGAGCTGATTTCGCGCGGCGCAAAGTTCGCGTGGTTTTTCACCTACATGCCGGTCGGCGCCGACGCCGTGCCGGATCTGATGGCCACCGCCGCCCAGCGCGAATTCATGTACCGGCAGATCCGCGCGTTCCGCGACACGAAGCCGCTGTTCACGATGGATTTCTGGAACGACGGCGAATATGTGGACGGCTGTATCGCCGGCGGCAGGCGCTATCTGCACATCAACGCGGGGGGCGACATCGAGCCCTGCGCGTTCATCCACTACGCGGATTCCAACGTTTACCGGAATACCCTTCTGGAAGCGCTCCAGTCCCCGATGTTTATGCAGTACCACAAGAATCAGCCGTTCAATAAAAATCAGCTACGTCCCTGTCCGCTGCTTGACAACCCGGGACGCCTGACGCAGATGGTGGAGGCCTGCGGCGCAAAATCCACGGATATGATCAAGCAGGAAAATGTCCGCGACCTGAGCTCAAAATGCGTGGACGCGGCGAAAGACTGGAAACCGACGGCAGACCGGCTCTGGAAGGAATCCAAGGGCGCCGTTCCGGAAGAAAGCCAAAAAGACGCCGACGCTTCCTGATCGGTTTCAAAACAGAGAATCGGCGGCGGGGCCCCCCCCGCCGCTTTCTTCTGCTGAAAAGCATCCCCGCAGGGAAATAAATTCTCTGTTTTGACCGGATTAATCTTGACATATTTTATCCAATATGTTAAAAATAGAGAGAGAAAGAAAAGGAGGGCGCCCGAATGCTTATCACAAAAGAGACCGATTACGCGCTGCGGATTCTTCGGGTGCTGGCAGACGGGGAACAGCTTACCGCAGCGGCGCTGGCCCAGGGGGAACAGGTCCCTCAGCAGTTTGCCTACAAGATTTTGAAAAAGCTGGAGAAGGCCGGGTTCATTCGGATCCTTCGCGGCGCGGACGGCGGCTGCGTTCTGACGGCCGACCTTGAAAAAATCACTCTGTATCACCTCCTTCAGGCCATGGAAGAAGATTCCTCGGTCAGTACCTGCATGAAGCCGGACTACCGGTGCCCCTGGCGCAGTGCCCACGACGGAAGAATCTGCCGCGCACACCTTAAGCTGCTGGACATTCAGAAAAAGCTCGACCGGGAACTGAATTCCCACAGCCTGCAGGAAATTCTGTTCGGCGACTGACCGTTTTTTTATCCGCAATACTGGATAAGATTTATCAAGTATTGCGGAGTTAGAATAAGCAAACTGAGTAAACAGGCAACCTACAATCTGGATAACATTTATCAAGTATAAAGAAAGAAGGGGCAGCATGTTATTCAAAACAACACAACAGCACGAAGAACTCCGGGCACGGGTCCGGAAGTTCGCAGAGGAAGAGGTAAAGCCTCTGGCCTTTCTGATGGACAAGGAAAACAGTTTTCCCGACGAAGCGGTCGCCCAAATGGGGAAAATGGGGCTGATGGGAATCCCCTACCCCAAGGAATACGGCGGTATGGGGCTGGATATGATCAGCTACGCCGTAGCGGTGGAGGAGCTTTCCCGGGTGGACGGCGGCACGGGAGTGATCCTGTCGGCACATACGTCTTTGGGTACCTGGCCGATTGCCGCGTTCGGAACGGAAGATCAGAAAAAGAAGTACCTGATTCCGCTGTGCAAGGGTGAAAAACTCGGCGCGTTCGGTCTGACGGAAACGAACGCGGGCTCGGACGCGGGCGGCACCGAAACAACCGCCGTAGACAAGGGCGACTACTACCTGCTCAACGGGGGCAAAATTTTCATCACCAACGCGCCCAAAGCGGACATTTACGTGGTGTTCGCCGTCACGACCCCGGACATCGGCACGCGCGGGATTTCCGCCTTTATTATTGAAAAGGGCTGGAAGGGCTTCGAATTCGGCGATCACTACGACAAGATGGGCATCCGCTCCTCCTGCACTGCTGAGCTGATTTTCAACGACGTAAAGGTGCCGAAGGAGAATCTGCTCGGGAAGGAGGGTACCGGCTTCCGCATTGCCATGGCGACACTGGACGGCGGCCGCATCGGCATCGCCTCCCAGGCGCTCGGCATCGCTCAGGGTGCTTTCGACCAGGCGGTGACCTACGCGAAGGAGCGGGTGCAGTTCGGCAAGCCGATCGGGTTCCAGCAGGCGATTTCCTTCAAAATTGCCGATATGGCGACCAAGCTGCGCACGGCGCGCTTCCTCGTCTACTCCGCGGCGGAGCTGAAGGAAAACCACGAGCCTTACGGCATGGAATCCGCCATGGCAAAGCAGTACGCCTCCGACATCGCCCTTGAGGTAACCAACGACGCGCTCCAGATTTTCGGCGGCAGCGGGTACCTGAAGGGCATGGAAGTAGAAAGAATGGTCCGCGACGCGCGCATCACCCCGATCTACGAGGGAACAAACGAAATCCAGCGCGTCGTCATCGCCTCCCACATTCTGGGCAAGCCGCCGAAGGAAACTTCTTCCGCGCGCCTGAGCAAGCCCGCGCCGATCACCGGGCTGCGCAAAAAGATGATCTTCCGTGATGGCGATGCGAAGGAGCGGGTAACCGCTCTGGTGGAAGCACTGAAAAAAGACGGCTACGACTTTACGGTGGGCATTGCGGCCGACACGCCGATCGCCATTGCGGAACGCGTAGTCTCCGTCGGCAAGGGCATCGGCGATAAGAAGAATATGAAGCTCATCGAGGCCCTCGCTCAGGCCGCGGGCGCCGCAATCGGCTCCTCCCGGCCCGTGGCGGAAACGCTGAAATATCTGCCCCTGAACCGCTATGTCGGCATGTCCGGCCGGAAATTCACCGGGAACCTTTACATCGCCTGCGGCATCTCCGGTGCCAACCAGCACCTAAAGGGGATCACGGAAGCCTCCACGATCGTTGCCATCAACAAAAACGCGAACGCTCCGATCTTCCGGAACTGCGACTACGGCATCGTCGGCGATCTGCAGGAAATTCTCCCGCTGCTGACCGCCGCGCTCGGCACCCGCGAAAAGCTGCCTGCGCCGCCCATGGTGAAAATCAAGCGGCCCGCCCCTCCAAAGCCGGAGCCGATCGGCCCTCGGTACATCTGCGGAGGCTGCGGCTACGAATACATACCGGAGCTCGGCGACGAAGACGGCGAAGCGGCCCCCGGCACCCTGTTCAAGGATCTACCGGAAGACTGGGTCTGCCCCGAATGCGCCGAAGCAAAAGATCAGTTTATTGAAGCCTGAGGGAGGGTTGAACGATGTATTGTGTAAGAAACGTAACAGAAGATCTGTACTGGGTGGGCGCCAACGATCACCGGCTTGCCCTGTTTGAAAACGTCTACCCCATCCCGCGGGGTGTGTCCTATAATTCCTATCTGCTGACGGATGAAAAGACGGTGCTGTTCGACACGGTGGATTGGGCCGCCTGCCGCCAGTTTTTGGAAAATGTAGAGCATGTGCTTAACGGCAGGCCGCTCGATTATCTGGTCATCAACCATCTGGAGCCGGACCACGCCGCCTGCATTGAAGAAGTCCTGCTCCGCTGGCCCGGCGTGACGCTGATCAGCAACGAAAAGGCGTTCATGCTGATGCGGCAGTTCGGCTTCTCCGTGGACGCGCACGCGGAAATTGAAGTGAAGGAGGGAGACACGTTCAGCTTTGGGAAACACACGGTTACCTTCGTTTTCGCCCCGATGGTTCACTGGCCCGAGGCGATGGTCACCTTCGACGTCACGAACGGCGCGCTGTTTTCCGCAGACGCCTTCGGTACCTTCGGCGCGCTGGACGGCAAGCTGTTCGCGGATGAGGTGAACTTCGACCGGGACTGGCTGGACGACGCCCGCCGCTACCTGACCAACATTGTGGGGAAATACGGCCCGCATATCCAGCTGCTGCTGAAAAAGGCCGGCGGCATTCTGGACCAGATCAAATTCATCTGCCCGCTGCACGGTCCAGTGTGGCGGAAAGACCTGATGTATTTCATTCAGAAGTACGACACCTGGAGCCGCTACCTTCCCGAGGAAAATGGCGTTATGATCGTCTACGCCTCGATGTATGGGAACACGGAATCCGCCGCGCAGGCGCTGGCCGCGAAGCTCTGCGAAAAAGGGATGACCAAAGTGGCCGTATACGACGTATCCTCCACCCATGTTTCGCAGCTGATTTCCGAAATCTTCAAGTACAGCCATCTGGTACTGGCCTCGGTGACGTACAATCTCGGCATCTACCCCGCCATGCACGATTTTCTGATGGACATGAAGGCGCTGAACGTGCAGAACCGAACCGCGGCCATCGTGGAAAACGGCTCCTGGGCCTGCAAGTCGGGTGACCTGATCCAGAAATTCCTGACGGAGGAAATGAAGGACATCACCGTGCTCAACGAGCGGCTGAGCATGGCCTCCTCCCTGAACTCGGAAAAGGAACCGGAGCTTGACGCCCTTGCAAACGCCATTCTAGAATCCATGCAATAAATGCAGGGACCGTAAAACAAAAGGAGCCCTCTCAGTTAAAACTGAGAGGGCTCCTTTTGTTATATTCATGGGGAAACAGATTTTACTTTTGTTTGCAGCCTCGAAGGGATCTCAGATCGCGTACATGAAATTTATGTGTCAATCGGCAATTATGTCACTATTGACATATCAATAGTGAATAAAAATAAATGGAAATTTCTGAAAAAAGTGTTAAAATAAATAGTATAAAGTAGAAGGAAGGGCCAAACGGATGCGATTATTAAAATTTGCGATTTTAGGACTGATTAACCGGAAACCGATCACCGGTTACGATATTGCCAAGGAATTCGACCGCGGGCTTGTGAACTTTTGGTACGCGACGCACAGTCAAATTTACCCGGAGCTGCGGCGGCTGACGGAGGAAGGTCTCGTTACGTTCGAAATCGACACCCGGGGCGACCGGCAGGAAAAAAAGCGGTACCTCATTACGGAAAAAGGCAAGCGCGAACTGCGGAAATGGTTTTCGGAATTTGATGAGCTGGAGTCGACCCCCAAGGACGTATTCCGTCTAAAATTATATTTTTTGAATGAAACCGATAAAGATACGGTTTTTGCACACTTTCGGGACCAGCTTCAAAAACGGAGCCGGAAGCTGAAAAAGTTGGAGCAGGGCTTGAAGGAAAAGCAGCAGGCGAGCAAAACGTACGGCAAAACCTACAACAGGGAAATCGGGGATTATCTGGTCGTCTACGGAGCGATTGCCCGCGAAAAAGGCTACATTGACTGGATCAACTACTGTATCGATTACCTGAATGGCATCAAATAGGATACCGTATCCCGGGCACGGAAGAAACGGACGGTATTTTTCCGTTAAACTTTAATCAAGGGGGGAAATCGGGCGAGAATTATTATGATAATTGCCGGTTCTGGCACCTAATTTCCGGCGGCACATTCTCAGGCTTTCATTTGAGGAAATGCGGGCGTTTTCCGCGGTTTCAATAGGGTGAATTTTTGCTATAATGAAACAGACAAAAACAGACACGAATTCCGTTAAAATTTAACGTTTGAAATGAGCGTGTTGAGCATGGAAAATGACAGCTTTCCTCCCCCATTGACGGTCGGAATCGCCTATAACCTGAAAAAGGGACTGCCCTCCCCGGCGGAGGATATGGAGGCGGAATACGACTCCTGCGACACCATCGACGCCATTCGGAAGGTATTCGAGTCCGCCGGCATCCGCGCCGAGCTTTTGGAAGCCGACTCCGAGTTTGCCCAAAAGGTCCGAGCGGCCAAAGCGGACCTTGTTTTCAACCTTGCGGAGGGCACGCAGGGCAGAGGCAGAGAAGCGCAGGTTCCCGCGATTCTTAGCTTTCTGGACGTTCCCTTTTCCGGCTCCGACGAAACCACGCTGGCCGTTTCGCTGGACAAGGCCCTGACGAAGCGCCTCCTCGCCACCTACGGGGTTCGGACTCCCGCTTACCGGTATCTGAAATCGGCCGACATCGGCGCGGATTTCGACCTGCGGTTTCCGCTCATTGTAAAGCCGAATTCGGAGGGCTCCAGCAAGGGAATCACCGATCTTGCGATCGTGAAGGATGTTCCGGAGCTCTGCGGGCTGCTCTCGCGTGATTTCGGCCTGTACCGGGAGCCGATGCTGGTGGAGGAATACATACCCGGTCGGGAGTTCACGGTGGGCGTGCTGGGAAACGGGAACAACCTGACCGTCTTCGAGCCGATGGAAATCCGCTACCTCAGCGCGGAGCGCGAAAAACAGATCTACAGCTATCAGGTAAAAAAGAATTACAAACAGTACGTGGAGTACCGGTGTCCCCCCGACCTCAGCCGCACCCTGTGCGGGCAGATGAAGGAGACTTCGGCGCTCATTTTTAATGCTCTCGAATGCCGGGATTTTTCCCGCATCGACTTCCGCCTCTCGGAGGACGGGACGCTCTATTTTATCGAGATCAACCCCCTGCCGGGCCTGGCGCCGGGCTACAGCGACTATCCCATGCTGGCCGACTTCTGCGGCATGGATTACCGCACCCTCATCCTGAGCGTGCTGAACAGCGCGCTTCTCCGGTACGGGATGCAACCAGTCGCGTTGAATCGAGGGGATCGGTCATAAACAGCTACCGAAACTTTGGGCCGTGGGCCGGCGTTCCGCCCGAGAAGTGGAACGACTGGAAATGGCAGGTGGAAAACCGCATTGTCTCCGCGGAGAAGCTTGCGGAAATTCTGCCTCTGAGCGAGGGAGAGCAGGCGGAAATCGGGCGGTGCCTGCGCCGGTTCCGCATGGCGATCACGCCCTATTACGCCTCCCTGATCGACCCGGAAGACCCGGACAACCCGATTAAAAAGCAGGCGGTTCCCTCCGCGCGGGAACTTTGCACACAAGCCTGCGACATGGACGACCCCCTGCGCGAGGATCAGTATTCCCCCACGCCCGGACTGGTGCACCGTTACCCGGACCGCGTGCTTTTTCTGCTGACGCACAAATGCTCCATGTACTGCCGGCACTGCACCCGGCGCAGGATGGTCGGCTGCGAGGATTTCTCGCTCGGGCAGGAGGAGCTTGAGAACGCTTTCGCTTATATCGAACGCCATACGGAGGTGCGGGATGTGCTCCTTTCCGGCGGAGACCCGCTCATTCTCTCCGACGAATGGCTGGAACGGATCATCCGGCGGCTGAGGGCCATCCCCCACGTGGAGATCGTCCGCATCGGCACGCGCACCCCCGTGGTGCTGCCGATGCGCATCACCGACGAACTGCTCGCCATGCTGAAAAAGTACCAGCCGATCTGGATCAACACACACTTTAACCACCCGGACGAGCTCACGCCGGACGCGGCGCGCGCCTGCGAAAAAATCGCGGATGCCGGAATCCCGCTCGGGAACCAGAGCGTGCTGCTGCGCGGTGTGAATAACCGGGCAGATACGCTTCGGCGCCTTTTCACCGGTCTGACGCAGATTCGTGTGCGCCCCTATTACCTTTACCAATGCGACCTTTCCAGCGGGATCGGCCATTTCCGCACGCCGCTTCCGGAAGGGATCGAGCTCATGAAGCAGGTGCGCGGGTTCATATCCGGGTTCGCCGTTCCGGAATATGTGGTCGACCTGCCCGGCGGGGGCGGAAAGACTCCCGCCTCCCTCGACTACATTGTGCGCATGAATGACCGGGAAACGGTCTTCCGAAACTTTGAGGGAAAAGAATACACCTATCCGAACCCTACGGAGTAACCGTGCTGATCGCTGAAAGCCGCGTTGGAGTGCTTTTGCTCCGGCGCGGTTTTCTTTTTTGTTTTTATGTTTCCACATTTCGGCAATTAAAATGTTATAATTCTCCAAAACAATAAAAATTTTAGAATATTGCTTTCCGCCATCATGGAATCCCCTTTTCTTCTTATTCTTTTATAGGAAGTCCTGCTCTGACAGGACAAAAATCAAAGGGGTATTACTCATGAAAATTTGTGCGGGTCTGAAGAGGTTCCATTTCCGGGCTCTCGGCGTCTTTCTCTCCCTGACGCTTACACTTTCGCTTTTCGGCGGAATTTCCGTCCGGGCGGACAGCGCGGCCGCTGATTCCGGTTCGGCACCGTATGCCAGCATTTCCGGAAACATCACCATTGCTCAGAAGGATGGCATGCTGTTCACCATCACCGGCGACGCCTATTTTGTAATCGGGAGTTCCGGTGTAGTCGACGCCTGCCAGATGGACTGGATCGGGAATCAGCGCACCTACAGCATCGGTGCCGTAGGCGAAGTCGGCTCCTCCACAGGGCTTTATCTGGTCGCGCCCGGGCAGGCCCCGCAGAAATTCTGTGTGGTCACCGTCGGCCCTCCCAAGGAGACCGCACCCCCGGTCAGCGCCAAAACCACAGCCATCTCCTATTCCGACAATTACTACTATTTACGGTTTGAAGATCTGAAGCAGAACGAAATGATGTATTCTGAGATTTCGGTGAACGACCCGAGCCTTTCGCTTTCCATCGTCTCGAACAACGAAAGCGTCGTCCAGGTGCTCCCGCTGCAGAAGGTACCCGGGAACCCGGGCCATTACGCCACCGCCGTCCGTGCGGTAGGCGAAGGCTATACCACCATTACGATTACGGCCTCCGACGGAACCGTCGACAACATGCCGGTTACCGTAAAAGGATCAATCGGCAAGGACTACACCCTCTCCTCCGATACGACGCGGGATTTCTCGATTCCGCAGAACGGCAGCTATTTCCTGATGCTTGACTTTACCTATACCGGACCCATCACCAACGATCCAACCACACGCTCCCTTGTGAGCGGCGGCTACAGCACTCCGCTTAACATGCCGCTTCTGACCTCGGACAACCCCGACATCCAGGTGACGCCCGTTTCCCAGAGCGGCACCAAATTTCTGTTCCGCATCGACGCGTTCGGGGCCGTCGGGGAATCCGCCGGACTCTATACCGGAAGCTACAACTATCAGCCGGAGAGCCTTTGCCGTGTGAGCATTTCCTCCGCGCCGAAGAGCATCCGTCTTGATACAACGGGGCTCTATACCTGCAACACGGACGACACCTACGATTTCGTCGCCTATACGAGCTCCTCCACGCCGCCCGCCGCAAGCACAACCAACGAACTCGTCGCCGTACAGTATGTGAAAAAGGTTTCCGGCGGCTACCAATACCGCATGACCGTAAAAAATCCGGACGGTCAGGCCCGGTTTATGGGAGCTTCCCTCGTGCGGGTCAGGCAGGGAAACGAAACCGTTTCGTTCCCCGTAAACGTCGACAATTTCTTCACGCCGACCGTGGAAAGCGATACCAATTCGGTCGTAAAGCTATACAAAGGTCAGTCCTACATCTATAAATTCACGATTATGGGCGGCGGGGAACCGTCCTTCGGTTCCGTCTATAACGCGGTGCCCGCCGTGCCCGGCTCCGGAATTCTGAACGTTCAGCTCGTCAAAAAGGACGGGCCAAACTACTATGTTAAGGTTACGGCAACCAGCACCGACACCGGCGACCGCTCTTACATCTACGTCCAGTTTCCCCATTCCGATTGGTACAATCCCAATTCCATATCAAGCTACGGCACCGTGGAGATCGGGCCAGACCCATCGAAGCCGGTCATCCCGATGAAATCCGATACCACCAAAGACTTCACGCTGGCGGAGAACCGGAGCTACACCTTCAAGCTCACCGGCGTCGCTCAGTTCACAGCGCAAAACTCGGGAGACTTCCAAATTGAGCTGCTCCGCAGATCGGGCGACGATTCCTATTATCGGGTCAAGCCGAATTCTATTGTTGGCGTTCACAATGACTTTTTCATGTACAACGGCCGAACGACGCAGAAGGTCTGCACCATAACAATCGGGGATCCGATCATCTACCCGATGAAGTCGGACACAACACAGAATTTCTCCCTTGCAAAGGGCAAAAGCTACACCTTCAAAATCACGGGAGCAACCGCCTTCAATCCCGGAACGGCGGGCGTGTTCAAGACGGAGCTGATCAAGCGCTCCGGCCTTGATTCCTATTATAAGATCACGGCGGTCGGCCCCTCCGGCTCCTCCTCCGGGATGTACATGGGGGACGGGGTCCAGCCCGTAAAAAGGATCTGCACCGTTACCGTTGCCTGATTAAAATTCTCTGCGGCTCCGTTATTGGAAACCCGTCTCTTTTATGCTATACTGCAAGCACCGAGAAACAAAACCGAAAGAGGTCAATGTGCCAATAAAGGAGACTTTATAGATGTTATATCGCGATATGGGCAAAACCGGAGACAAGCTGTCGATTCTGGGGTACGGCTGCATGCGGTTCCCGAAAAAGGACGGAAAAATCGACGCGGAGCAGACCGAAAAGCAGATTCTCCGCGCCATTGAGGGCGGCGTCAACTATTTTGACACCGCCTATGTCTATCCGCACAGCGAAGAAATTCTGGGTGCAATTCTCGCAAAGGGTCTGCGCGACAAGGTGAAACTCGCGACGAAAATGCCCTCCTTTCTGATTCAGTCGTACAAAGGCATGGAGAGCACGCTGACGGCCTCCCTCCGCCGCCTGCAGACCGACCGCATCGACTACTACCTGATCCACAACCTCAACAACCTCGACGGCTGGCAGCGGCTGAAGGATATGGGCGTGGTGGAATTCCTCCAAAAGCAGCGGGAGGCGGGACGGATCGGCCAGATCGGGTTTTCCTATCACGGCGAAACGGCGCAGTTCAAAAAGATTGTGGACGATTACGACTGGGATTTCTGCCAGATCCAGTACAATTACCTCGACGAGCACAGTCAGGCCGGCACGGAGGGGCTCCAGTACGCGGGCTCAAAGGGGCTGGGCGTGGTCATCATGGAGCCGCTGCGGGGCGGCCTTCTCGCGACCCGGCTCCCCAAGGAGGCTCGGGAGGTTCTGGAGGCCGGCGCGGACACACGCTGCCCGGCGGAGCGCGCCCTGCGCTGGGTGTGGAATCATCCCGAGGTGACGGTGGTGCTCTCCGGCATGAACGGCGACGATCAGATCGAGGAAAACCTCCGGACCGCGGACGCGGCGCTTCCCCTTTCTCTGACGGACGGTGAGCTCGCCGAAATCGGTAAGGCTCGGGATATCACAATCGGAAAAATGAAGGTCGGCTGCACGGGCTGCAGCTACTGTATGCCCTGCCCGGCGGGCGTCAACATTCCGATGTGCTTCACGTATTATAATAACCGGTACCTCTCCGGGAACGCCGCCGAAAGCCGGATGCTCTACGTGAGCATGACTATCGGGAAGGACGGAGAAAAGCCCTCCTATGCTTCGCTGTGCAAAAGCTGCGGCAAATGCGAGCAGCACTGCCCGCAGCATCTGCCGGTCCGGCAGCACCTTCGGGAGGTCGCGCGGGAAATGGAAGGGTTCTATTTCCGGCCGCTCTGCGGAGCAATCCACGGCTATTATAAAGTAAAGAACCGCTTCAGCCGGAAAAAGTCATAGACTCGGGTACCCCTTTCGGAGGGCGCGCCCGGCTTGACAATTATTGGCATATAGTTTAAGATGAAATCAATTCTAACAGTGGTTTCGAGGTGCGCTTTTGGCTGGTTCCATATTCCGCAATGTAATAACAATGTCAAAAAAGCTGACCGGCTCCATGGGTTCGGCGTTATGAAACAGGAACGATAACCGGGAGGGGGGAAGCGAATGCACAAAAAATACATATTGCCGGTTTTGCTGACGCTTCTTCTGCTGCTTCCCGCGTGCACCACGGCCGAATGCCCAACCCTTTCGTCCGTTCCGCCCCCCGCCGCCTCCCGTGCAAGCTCCGCTTCGGCATCTTCGGCGGCGGCTTCTGGCGTTTCCCCGGCCTCATCGGAAGCGGTTTCCTCCGAAGCGCCGCAGGCTTCGTCGGTTCCGGCTGAAAGCTCTTCCTCCGGCGTTTCATCGTCCGGGCCGGCGGGTTCCTCCGCGGCCCCGGCGTC
>JAEWRF010000141.1 GCA_023460155.1 Bacillota bacterium
ATTTCACTGTCCTCCAGAATGCGAAAATCGGGCGATACGCCGAGACGGTAAAAGTTTTCCCGCACAAGGTCGGCACAGAAGCTGTCGATGGTACAGATGCGGGCACGCGTCAGCAGAATCTGCTGACGCTGCAGGCGGACATTATAAGGGTTCGCTTCCAGCAGCGCGGAAACCTGCGCTTCAATGCGCGCACTCATCTCTGCGGCAGCCGCTTTTGTGAAGGTAACGATTAGAAGACGGTCGGCGTCCACCGGATTTTCGGCATCGGTAATCCGTTCGATGACGCGCCGAACCAAAACGGCGGTTTTTCCGGAACCGGCCGCGGCGGAAACAAGGAGGGAACCGCCCCGCGCAAAAATCGCGTCATGCTGGCCCTCTGTCCATTCCGTGCTCATGTCTGTTCCTCCTCCTGCCGCGTAATTTCCGCCAGAGCGGCGTCCCGGTTCTCCTTTTGCATTTCACGGACGGGGTCGTCGCGCTCGTGGCCGCAGACGCAGGCGTAGGGACACCACCCGCACGCCTCGTATTCTCCGGAAATCGGCACAGCGGCAATGTTCCCGCTGTTCAGTTCCCGGGCCATGCCGGAAACAAGCCTGCGAAGATAGCGTAAAATCTGCTCCAGCTCCCTGCCGGAAACCAGATGTTCTTTCCCGCTCGGGACGCCGTTTTTCAGGGTGACCGGAAGATATTTTCCGTTTCCCTCCGGCTCCATGCCTTCGATTACTGGGGCGCTGTCGACCAGGAGCCCGTCCATCCGAAGTTGTTTGGCGGCTTCTTTTTCCAGCTGCTCCGCTCCGGCACCCCGCGCGGCGGAAACGGAGGGACGGCTCGCGGGCATGTAAAGAATCCCGGCGGGTTCCGTTTTACCGTACCGCTTTTCCCCGTTTTCGCAGAGCGCGGCCAGGTAGAGCAGCATCTGAAGGTTCATGCCGTACAGAATATCCGAAAGGCGGAATTCCTTTTTTCCGGTTTTATAATCCACGATTCGGACATAACGCACACCGTCCGCTATCATCAGGTCAACCCGGTCGATTTTCCCGTCTACGGAAACTTCGCCGCCGTCCGGAAGGGGAATTCTCAGCGGACCGAGCGTTTTCCCGATCTCCAGCTCGAAGTCTTCGGGCCGGAAGCCACTCTGCGCCAGTTCCCGGGCAATGTGCAGCACGACCGTACCCGCGGCTTCCGCCACACGGGATACAAGGTACCCAAACCGCGAGGATTTGTCCGCGAGGCCGCCGAAACGGCTGTTTATGTAGGAATCCAGCGAGCTTTGAATCACGCTCCGAAATTCCTGCGGGGACATCGCAAGGAGCGCTTCGCTGCCGTAATTCTTGAACAGTTCCTGCAAAAGTGCATGCATCAGGCTGCCGTATTCCAGCGGGTCCAGCGCAGCTGCGCGGCGTTCCCGCGCGTCCAGCCCGTAACGGCAGAAATACTGGAACCGGCACAGATGATAGGTTTCGATCTGCGTGGCAGAGAGCCGCAGGTTCGTTCCGAACAGCGCCCGCGCGTTTCCGGGGTCTGAAAAGCGGACGGCTTTTTTTTCGGAGGCGTGTTCCACCGCGTCCAGACGGTCCCCCAAACCGCGCTCACGCAGCAGCGCTTTCAGAGAAGCGGTGTAGACGTCGTTTGAGTTCCAGCGCCTTGCGGCCGTCTCAAAGGCGGGGGCTTCTGCGGAAACAAAAAGATCGGGGTCGAGTGTGAACTCACTTTCGAGCGGAATATCCGGGAAAACCGCTCGTACCTCGTGGACGATAGAGGAAGGGGAAATTGACTTCCCCGCCCCGTCGGAAACCGAATAGCTGATAGAGAGCCGCTCCGAGGCGGCATTCATGGAGGAATAAGCAAGGAACCGCTCCTGTACCGCTACGCCGGAAGCCGTGTCGTTAAGCGGCAGGCCGAGCCGGATGAGGTCGCGGCGCTCCTCGTCGCTGATGATTCCGGAATCGCCGGGCGTCATGGGAAAACTCCCCTGCGATGCGCCGATCAGGAAAACGACTTTTGGATCTGCTGCCCGCGTGCGGTTCGCGGCGCCCACCGTCACCTCGTCGAGCCCCTGCGGGATACTTGCAATTTTAGAGGAAAGGATCACAAGCCGCAGAAGTTCCGCGTACCGGTCACGCGCGATTTTCTTTTGCCCGATAACCAGCGCCGTCTGATCCAGAATCCCCATCAGAAGATCCCACAAACGCAGTTCACGTTCGGCAAGCGCGGGGTTCCCGGTTTCCGAAAGGCGGCGGGCGAATTCCCGAAGATGTTCTGCCGCCTTCACTTCACTCAGAAATTCATAGGAGGCGAGGGCCATGCCGGCTCCGCCGCAGTCGGCCGTCTTATCCCGGAGGTGTTCCAGCGGCGCCAGAACGGAGCGGCGGTCCCCGTTGATCTCCGCGAGAAGATCGGCGTCGCGCTCTGTGAAGGCTTCGGAGAATCCGGCGGGATGGCCGGTCCATTCCGAACTCCACTGCTTCCCGGAGAGGTCCCAGACGAAAACGTAATTTTCAAGCCGTGAAATCTGCTCTGCCGAAAGGCCTGCCAAGCCTGTTTTCAGATATGGGAAGATCTCGTCGGAGGAAAATCCGGTCTGAATGATTTTAAATGCGGAGAGCAACAGGCGCATCAGCGGTTCGGAATCGATC
>JAEWRF010000142.1 GCA_023460155.1 Bacillota bacterium
AGGTGGGCTTCCTCTTGCAGTATTTCAAAGATTAGTATATTTCCCCATAGAACCAATTGCAATAAATATTCCCAATAATGTGTCTTTTCTGCAAATTCCCGCTCAGCCCTTGCCCCTTTTCTCCTAAAGTCTTATAATAGTTGAAAATACGACAGCGGTACGATTCAGAAAAGGAGCGGTCTCATGAAAAGCTTTGATCTTCACTGTGATACGGCAATGGAGTGCATGGAAAAGCACGCCGAACTATATTCCAACGATTTTCACATCAGTCTGGAAAAGGTAAAAAAATACGATCGCTGGGCGCAGGTTTTCGCCTGCTTTATCAAGGACGAATACCGGGGCGAGGCGGCCTACCGCTATTTCAGCGACATGTCCGACTGCATCATCGGGGAATGGAAGAAGAACGAAACCCTGATTTCCTTCTGCCGCAGCGGGAAGGATCTCGCACAGGCGGAGAAGGACAATAAAAACATCGCCATGCTCGCCATCGAGGGCGGCGCGGCCATCGCCGGGAAGCTCGAATACCTCGGTAAAATCTACGAAAAGGGCGTCCGCATGATGACCCTGACCTGGAACGGCCGCAACGAAATCGCCGACGGCGTCGGCGAAGAGGAAGGCCTCGGCCTGACCCCGTTCGGCTTCGAGACGGTGAAGGAAATGAACCGCATGGGCATGGTGGTGGATGTTTCCCACATTTCGGAAAAAGGCTTCTGGGATGTGGCGGGCGTCAGCACAAAGCCGTTCGTCGCCACACATTCGGATTCGAAGGTTCTGTGCGCCCACAGGCGCAACCTGACGGACGAGCAGTTCCGCGAGATCGTGCAGGGCGGTGGACTGGTCGGCCTGAACTACTACACGGACTTCCTCGGCGGGACGAAGGACGTCAACGCCATTGCCGACCACGCGGAGCATTTCCTGAACCTCGGCGGCGAAAAGGTGCTTGCCCTCGGCTCCGACTTCGACGGCTGTGACCTCGCGGAGGGGATTTCCGGCGTGCAGGATCTGGACCGTCTCTATGGCGTGCTGGTTTCCCGCTTTGGCATCGCGCTCGCGGACGACATCTGCTACAACAACGCGTTCCGGTTCTTCTCCAAAAATCTCGCAGGCTGAGCCTGCACGCAAAAGCCTTCCCTGAGAAACAAAAAGAAAGAGCCCTTGTTTGTCGGGACTGTCTTTCTAAATGCCGATAAATGAAAAGCGAAAAAGAGTTTTTACCGGAGCATACGCCGAAAGGTTGGAACTATGAAACTGGGCTCGTTCTATCAGGACGTCTACCGGGTCGTGTCGGAAATTCCGGCGGGAAGCGTGATGACCTACGGGCAGATCGCGTTCCTTCTTGGGCGGCCCCGTGCGGCGCGGATCGTCGGGTGCGCGCTGTACTCCGCCCCGTCCGGTCTGCCCTGCCACAGGGTCGTCCGCCAAAGCGGCGAACCCGCGCCGGCGGAGGCTTTCGGCGGGCCCGGCGTTCAGCGTTCCCTGCTGGAGCGCGAGGGCATTGAGTTCCTTGCAGACGGACATGTGAACCTTCAAAAATTTCTGAGAAGACTATAAAAAGGACGAGCTGCGCAATTTCACAGCTCGTCCTTTTCACAAGTTATGATATAATAGGAAAAATGGAGGTTGAAAATGAAAATGCGAGATAACTGCCCGGTACGGGAGAAGCGGCAGCGCTGATGCCGGGCATGAACCGCCGCCGTTTTTGCTGCACCGTTTTCGACAACATCAGCCGAAAAAAGGAGCAGAAAAATGAACATGGAAAAATTACGGGAAGAATGGCTTCGGGAAGAAGCCGCGCCTTTCAAGGGATGGGATTTTTCCCATCTGGACGGAAGATGGGAGGACGAACCTCTTCCGTGGGATTATAAAGAAATCGTCAATCAATACCGGCATCCGGAGCAAAAACTGCTGGATCAGGGCACCGGCGGCGGGGAATTCCTGCTTTCGCTGGGGCATCCGTTTGAGAACACAGCGGTAACGGAATCGTGGGAGCCGAACATCCGGCTGTGCAAAGAGCGTCTGGAACCGCTGGGAATCCGCGTTGCCCCCACGGAGGAGGGCGCTCCGCTGCCGTTTGCGGACGGCGCGTTCGACCGGGTCATCAACCGGCACGCATCCTACGACGCAGCGGAAATCCGGCGCGTGCTGAAGCCGGGCGGCGTGTTTGTCACCGAGCAGGTCGGCTGGGAAAACAACCGCAGCCTGTCGGCGCGGATGCTCGGCACGTTTCAGCCGCAGTTTCCGGACTTTTGCCTGAAGCGCGAGGCGGAGAAGTTCCGGGCCGAGGGTTTCGAGATTTTGCGGAGTGAGGAGGTTTTCCCCCGCCTTCGCTTTTTCGACGTCGGCGCCGTGGTCTGGTTCGCGAAGGTGATCCCGTGGGAGTTTCCCGAATTCTCAGTGGAGCGATGTTTTCCGCAGCTCTGCGAGCTGGAACGGGAATGCGCGGAGCGCGGCTTTGTCGAGAGCCGCGAACATCGGTTCCTGCTCGCTGCAAGAAACAGGATATAAAGAAACAGGGGCGTCTGCAAATCATTTTGCAGACGCCCCTGACTTTACGGAAACATGCAGGCTGCGCGACTTTATCGACAGCCTGGGGAGACTTTATTTGATTTCCGGCATTCCTGTGTAATTGTCGTGCTTCGTCACGACCCATCTGTTTCCGCTCTGCTTTAATGAAATCGTTTCGGAGCTTTTGTAGGCTGCCCGGGTGGAATCCGTCAGCTGATAGTCGATGCGGAACTGGGCGGAGTCTGCGTCCTGACGGACGGGCGTGACCGTGTAATCCACAACCCACGGGCTGGAGCCGCCGATGACCCAGTTCATCTTCTGATACGCGCCGTCTTCGGCCTTCTGCAGATCAGGGTCCAAAACGGCAAACCGGAATGCGCCGTTTCGTTCCTTCAGCGCCTCGGCCCACAGGCTTGCGGTTCCCAGCGCGGTTCCGCTCGGCAGCAAAGTGGCGGGCGGCTGCTGAACCTGCGGGAAAAGAGAACCCGGAACCTCCGTGATCTTGGGAAATCCGAAATCCAGCGCCTCGTGCTGCACAACCTGCCAGGTCGGCCCCGCCTGCTTTACGGTGATCGTTTCCGAACCGGCGTATTTTGCCCGGGTGGAATCGCTGAGCGTATAGTCTATCACATACTTTGTTCCGGCCTCCGACTGGCCGTCTTCCCTCACCGCGAATCCGGTCACCCATGGGCTCGAAAATCCGATGACCCATCCGTTCTGGAGATGATCCGGATATTCTTTCTGCTTTAAGTCATCGCTCAGAAGAGCAAAGCGGAATGCTCCGTTTCTCTGCGCGAGCGTATCCGCCCAGTCGATTGCGGCGTCCTTGGCGCTTGCGACAATCGGGGTGTCGAAGGTCCGGGCAAGAACGGATCCAGAGGAAACTGCCTGCGCCGAGGCAGGAATCCGCACGGCTCCGGTTAAACCCGTCGCCGCGACCGCGGCCGTCAGAATGGCAGCAAGAACAATCCGACGCGGCGCAGGACTTTTGTAATTAGCAATCATAACGACTCTCCTCTTCATCAAAGCTCCTTTTTCCGTGGACAGAATGCACGCGGCGCAGGGCGCCGGTTTCCGCCGGATTCCCAATTCCAGCAGATGGAGCAGCAAATACCCATAGCAATCCCGCTCCTCGGGCCGGACGCGCGAAAGCACCAGCCCGTCGCAGGCAACCTCGCAGTCCTGCCGCATCCGGTAAAGTGCGTACCAGACCAGCGGATGGAACCAATAAAACGACCGGACAACGGCAGCCAGCAAAAGGACGGGAATGTCTTTCCGCTTCCAGTGGGCCAGCTCGTGCAGGAGGACATATTTCAGCTCCTCCCTGGAAAGCTGCCCGGTCAGGTGATCGGGAATGAGGAGCTTCGGACGCAGGACACCGTATAAAGCCGGGGAAGCGACAAATTCGGCAGACAGGATCGGGAGCTCGGAAGAAATGCGGAGAACCGCTCTGCTTTCCCGTTCCGTTTCCAGAATGCGGGCGTCGGTAACCGGCGCGCATTTTTTTAACCTTATCATAAAGTGCAGATTCACCGTCAGCACATAACATAGGTTCAGGAGAGCACCGCTCAGCCAGATTACGGCAAGAGTGCGCTCAAAAGGCATATCGGAAGAAGTTGTATTTGTACGGCCTTCCTGACTGCCGCCTTTTGGGGCAGCGTGGGAGGGCTGTGTGTATGCGGGTTTCGGCGGGACGGCCGCCTTAACGGAGGAAACGTCCGGAGTCCATTGGGAATTCAGAACGCCGCCGCTCTGTTCCAGAGCATAGAGCGGGGTCAGCAGATTCAGCGCACTCGCGGGGCTTGCGACCGAAAACGGAATCACCAGCCGGAGGATCAGCAAAAACCAGATTCCAAAATGAAACGAAGCGCTCATCCATCGGCCGAACAGCGCTTTTACAAGGAGAATCAGCAGAACGAGAACGCACGCCGGTACGGATGCCGCAAGCACGAATCGGAAGGCGGCGGTCAAAAGGTTCATCAGGGCGCCTTCTTCCCTTTGGGATCTTTGCGGTCAAGAATCTTTTTCAGGCGGTCAATATCCTGCCGGGTCAGGTTTTCTTCCTCGATGATATTGGCGAGCATCAGACTCAGGGAGCCGTTATAAACTTTTTGAATAAAGGATTTTCGTTCAACCTGCTGGTATTCCTGCTGGGTGATCAGGGGCGTGCACACATTCGGGGAAACCCCTTTGTCAATGCGGATCATATCTTTTTTGGCCAGACGGCTGAGAAGCGTGTAGATGGTGTTATCCTTCCACCCCGTCACGGACTTCACCTGCTTCACAATTTCCGTGGACGGAATCTCGCCGCTTTTCCAGACCACCTCCATGATTTCCTGCTCGGCGTCGGTGATCGATTTTCCGCTGTTCATGTTTATCCCTCAATTCTACACATGTAGATTACGGTGCTATACTACACCTGTAGATTGGAAAAATCAAGCATTGCAACGAATCTGTAACTATTCAATGACCCGCCGTGGGGCACGGTGTAATAAATTGGCTTTGTTGGGCGGGACTGTATTAAGAAATGCCGATTTTAACTTTGACCCCAGATAAAGAAACCTCTAAGCGGACGCCGTAGGCGAATACGGCGCTTGCGCCCGGGAACTGTCCAGAGTAGTCTGAGAGATACACTAAATGCAATATATAATTGACATAAAGACAGTTATAATATATTATATGGAAGGTGGGAGGTGCCTATGAAAAACAAGAAGCTGAAAATAGCCCGCATTGAGTGTGATATGAAACAGGAAGATTTGGCAAATGCTGTCGGAGTGACCCGGCAGACCATTGGATTAATTGAATCCGGAACGTACAATCCGACCTTAAAGCTCTGCATTGCGATCTGCAAAGCTCTTGGTAAAACATTGAATGACTTGTTTTGGGAGGAATTATGATGAAAAATAAGAAAATAAAAGATGAACGGGTTATACTGATAAACCAAAAGATTCAAAGCGACGCTTGTATTGTTATGCTGATTTTTTTAGCGGCATCTGTTTTTATTCAGACTTATGTTTTTAACGCACCCTTTTCCCAATATGCCGTCGAGCTGATCTGCCTGATTGTGGCCGTAGTTTACATTGGGGTAAGAAGCATATGGGCTGGAAACGACTATATCTCCGACTCGAAAAACAGGAAAAAAATAACGGTAATCAATATTTTAGTTCTGAGTATTGGCGTCAGTGCGGTAAGTGGGGTTTGTAATTATATGCAATACGGTAAAAAATACACGGGATTATCGGATGGACATTTTATTGCGGCGGTGGCAGTCACATTTGTTTCCATGACTGTATTTTCCTCCGCCCTATTTGCTATGCTATATATGCTCAATAAAAAGAGCCAGCAAAGGATAGAGAAAGAGCTTCATGAGGATGAAAACGATTGATCCTGACGATGCTTCAAAGCTGAGGGCAAACTTGGGGGGAAAGCAGTATCCGTCGGGAGTATTTCATGACAATCACGGCACAATAAGCGGGAAATTCCCGTTCATTGTGCCGATTTTTTGTCGGCGGCGACACACCGCCGGGTCTTTGCGTGCAGGTTCAGCCTGCTCTGCATAGACTGTAGAAAGATTTCGCAGAGGAGGGAATTTTTGTGGGGTTGGATGTTGACGGGCTGACCGGGCGGATCGTTACCCCGGCCGACCCGGACTATCCGCTGGCACGGCAGGGCTACAACCGCGGAGTTCAGCATTTTCCCGCGGTGATTGATTACTGCGCCACCCGGTGGGACGTGCGGAACGCGGTGAACTGGGCCGTGCGGAGGTGCGCTCCGCTCCGCGTCCGCAGCGGAACGCATCATTACGAGGGCTACTCCAACGGCAACGGCGTTCTTGTCATTGACGTGAGCCGCATGAATGGGCTGGAGCTGATGGAGTCGGAGGGCCTGCTGTACGTGCAGGCCGGAGTGACCAACCGGGAGGTGTATGAATTCCTGGCGGCGCGCGGCTATCCGTTCCCCGGAGGCACCTGCCCCACCGTGGGCCTGAGCGGATATGCCGCGGGCGGCGGATGGGGGCTTTCCTGCCGCATGTTCGGCCTTGGGTGCGACAGCCTGGAGGAGCTGGAGCTGGTGGGAGCGGACGGGGAATTCCTGACGGCCGACCGGAACCGGAATCCCGATCTGTTCTGGGCCTGCCGGGGCGCGGGCGGCGGAAACTTCGGCGCGCTTGTCTCCATGACCTTCCGTCTTCCGCCCCGTAGGGAACGCGTGACCCTGATTGAAATCAGCTACCCGCACGAGGTTCCGGAATCGGAACAGGCCGCTTTTCTGCTCGCGTGGCAGGAATGGCTGAGCATCGCCGGGCCGCGGATGACGCTGCAGGGACGTATTTTCAATTCTGAGGACGCGGGACATTCCATGCTGGCGCGGGGATTCTTTTACGGACCGCCCAAAGAAGCCGAGGCAATCCTCCGTCCGTTCCTCCGCCTGAACGGCGCCAAAGCATCGGTGAAAGAGCTGCCGTTTCTGGAAGCCGTGAACGCGATCGGTTCCACCTACCCTCCCTTCGAAAAGTTCCAGTCCGTCAGCCGGTTCGCCCGAAAGAACCTTTCCACAAAGGAGGCTGCGTCTCTTGTTGCGCTGATTCAGGAGCGAGCGCCCGGATCCATCTACGCCGGGCTGTCGCTGTACGCGCTGGGCGGCAAGGTGGCGGAAATCGCCAGCGATGAAACCGCGTTTTATTATCGGGACGCGAAGTACATCCTCTGGCTGAATACCATGTGGGAGGATCAGCATTTTGCGGAGGCAAACGATGCCTGGATCCGGGAACGGTTCCCGGAGTTCGCCGCCCCGACCTGCGGTTCCTACGGGAATTTCCCGTACGGAGAGTTGCCCGATTACCTCGCCGAATATTACGGAGCCAACGTCCCGCGCCTGCGGGAGGTGAAAAGCAAATATGACCCCGGCAACGTGTTTTCCTTCCCGCAGGAAATTCCCGGCGCGTCGCCGGTGACAATGGCCCGCCGTTCGGAAATGTGAAAGAAAAGCACTTTTTCGGGCGGGACAGTCTGAACAAATGCCGAATATACCATATGTTGTGCATTTGTTATTGACATTGTCATTCTACAAAATGAAGCACGTGTGTATCAAAGAGGGAAAGTCTATTCATATTTAATTTCTATATTGTTATTCTGTGAAGGCGCAAAAGGGGCGGCATGCATTGCATGCCGCCCCGGATTGTTTTGGTATAATTGATATTTAGCAGTTCTGTGCCTGTACCGCGGTGATCGCGATGACGCCGACGATGTCCTCGGCCTTGCAGCCGCGGGAAAGATCGTTGACCGGCTTTGCGATGCCCTGCAGGATTGGGCCGTAGGCGTCCGCCTTCGCGAGGCGCTCCACCATCTTGTAGCAGATGTTGCCCACGTTCAGGTCCGGGAACACGAGGACGTTCGCCTGACCGGCGACCTTGCTGCCCGGGGCCTTCGAACTGCCGACGGAAGCGACCAGCGCGGCGTCCGCCTGCAGCTCGCCGTCGAGAAGAAGATCGGGAGCCTTTTCCTTCGCAAGCTTCGTCGCCTCAACAACCTTGTCCACCAGCGCGTCTTTGCCGCTGCCCTTGGTGGAGAACGAAAGCATCGCAACCCGGGGGTCGAGGTCCACCAGCTGCCTGCCGGATTCCGCGCTCGCAATGGCGATGGCGGCCAGCTCCTCGGCGGTGGGGTTGGGGATCACGGCGCAATCACCGAAGATCATCACGCCGTCGTCTCCCCACTTCTGGTCGGGCAGCTCCATGATAAAGCAGCTGGAAACCACCTTGATGCCGGGAGCCGTCTTGATAATCTGAAGCGCCGGGCGCAGCAC
>JAEWRF010000143.1 GCA_023460155.1 Bacillota bacterium
GTATCAGACGGTACCGCAGTTCGATGGACTTTTTTATGGCATCGTAAAACGGGGTGCCGGGCTCGCCGAAATTCCAGATTTCCCTCGGCGTATCCGTTCCATGCGACCGGAACATCGGCAGAAAAGCCCCGTATTCCAGCCATCGGACGTAGAGCTCCCGGTAGCCCAGATCCTCAACGCCGTTTTCATATCCGCCGCGCCAGAACCACAGCGGAGCGGGATCGTTGTTTCTGCCGCATCCGCGCTTTTGCCAGGCGTCCTTGACAACGAAAAATCCGCCGATGTCCAAAGTCCAATACGGCAGGCCGCTCATGCACAGGTTTAATCCTTCCGCTATCTGTTTGCGAAGAGTGTCCCAGGTTGCGCAGATATCTCCGGACCATAAAACCGTCCCGTATTTCTGGGAGCCTGCGGAGCCGGACCGCGTCAGGTTCAGCACCCTGCGCTCGGGACATACCGCGCGCTGATTCTCGTAAATTCCCTCGGCGTGCGCTTTGGCGTACAGATTGGCCAGAGCCGGATCGAGATATTTTTTGTGTTCTTCACCGACCAGCCGGAACCGTTCCCACGGTTCCCTTTTGATTTCGCCGTTCCAATCCGGGCCGCTGAAGGGTTCCGTCGAATCGCACCACCAGGAGTCGAATCCGTCGCGGAACAGCTCCGATTCGAGCTGTTCCCAATACATTTTCCGGGCGTCGGCGTCGAAAGCATCGTAGGTGGAATAATCCAGAAGCAAGTGGTTCGAAGCGGCAAATTCTTCGAAATCCCTGCCGCCTTCGTTCATATTGGGCCATATGGAAATCATCGTGTGGGCGTGCATGTTATGAATTTCGTCCACGGCGGAGGCTGCGTCCGGGTAACGGTCCGGGTCCAGGTGCTTGTCGCCCCACCGGCCGGGTTTCCAGGTGTTCCAGTCCTGCACGATGCAGTCCAGCGGAACTTCGCGCCTGCGGTACTGTGCAACGGTATCCACCAGCTCCCGCTGATTTTGATAGGCTTCCTTCGACTGAATGTAGCCGAACGCCCATTTCGGGAGCATGGCGGCCCGGCCTGTCAGCTTCCGAAACCCTGCGATGATTTCATCCAGGCAGTTTCCGTGAATAAAGTAGTAATCGAGCTGTTCCACGGTATCCAGAAACACGTAGGAGCCGTACGCATCGTCATTGAACGTCATCAGGGAACCGCAGTCGAAAAGGATTCCGTAATTCCTGTCGGAAACCAGAAAGGGCACGGGAATTTTCATGTTGTGCTGGTATAGGTACTGGGTCGTGCCCCGGCGGTTGTAGTCGCCGTCCTCCTCCTGCCCCAGTCCGTGGATCATTTCGTCCCGCTGCCACTGAAAATGGATTTTGGCGCGGTATGCGTCCCTGTCGTGTTGGGGAACCAGATTTTCAACAAAGCTGCGCTCCCCGTCCACAGTTTTTACCCGGTTGATGATTGCTTTCGGACCGTCCGGAGAATATTTTATGACAGGCTCAAGCGCAAGCTCCTTGCCGCCCTCCCGGAGCAGCACCTCTTTGGTACCCGCGTCCTGCCATGTAAAGAGACCGGAAACGCGGTCTACCCGAAGCAGGATGGAACCGCTCTGAAGACAAAGGGATTCCGAAGTTTCGTCCGCGCTCCAGTCCGAGCAGGGGCCGTCGGGCGGAACAATGCCAAGCGGTGAAAATTCCGCCGGTTCGGAACCGTTTGTGCAGACGCAACGGATGATTCCGCCGCCTAAGGATGTCAGCCGCATCAGACCGTTTTCAAACCGAAGGGCTGCCGTGTTTTTTTCTGTTGTATATTGAATCGTTCCCATTTTGCGCTCCTATCCTTTGACAGAGCCCGACGTCATCCCGGCGACGATATACTTTTGTCCGAAAAGATAAACAAGGATGACCGGAAGGCTGGTCAGAATAATATCGGCACAGATGAGGTTCCAGTCCGTGTGATACATCCCGAAGAAGTTGTAAACGGAAAGCGTCATGGGCCATTTGTCGGAGCTGCTCAAAAAGTAGAGCGGGGATACGAATTCATTCCAGGTGTTCAAAAAGGTCAAAACAATAACGGTCGTCCATGCAGGCTTGAGCAGCGGAAATATAATGGAAAAGAAAAGGCGCAGCGGCGAGCAGCCGTCCAGCATGGCCGCTTCGTCAAGGTCAACCGGCACTTTCGAAACAAAACCGTAAAGAAGGAAAATCGCGAACGGCAGTTGCATTGCCGTATACAGAAGAACAAGGCCGAGTCGGTTGTTGATAAAGTGGAAAAGTGCCATGACTTTCATGAGAGCCACATAGTTGATGGGCATAGCGATGCCCAGAACAATATAAAGGTAAATCACTTTGTTGAGCTTCGACCGGTTGCGGGAAAGAACATAGGCGCAGGCTGTCGCCAGGATGCAGCAGAGCGCTACGCTTCCCACGGAATAGACCGCGCTGTTGAAGAAAGAAACGGTCAGTTTTCCCTTGTCTATAACATTAATAAAATTCTTCCATACAAACGGCAGAGTCGGCAGATGCAGATTCATGTCGGAAGCATGCAGCGTATCCTTCAGGGAGTTGAACAGAACCAGCACCAGCGGAACCAGAGAAATGATGGAGATGATCCACGCAATCGCATTGGAAAAGATTTTCATTGCTGTCTTTTTGGCTCTCATCACTCGGTCACCTCATTCTTTGTCATACCACGGATCATAAAGAACCCGATGATTACCATAAAGACAAACATAACGGAAGAAAGCGCCGTGCCAACCGCGTACTCTCCGGTTGAAAACATCTTGAACACCGCCGTATAAAGCACTTCGGTCGTCGATTTTCCCGGGCCTCCATTTGTCATTGCGTACACGATATCGAAGATCTTCAGGCCGTAGATCACGTTGAGCACCGTGGTGGTCGCGAGCGTCGGGAGCAGCAGGGGGAACGTAATGTGCCAAAAAGCCTGAAAGCCGTTTGCGCCGTCCATGCTGGCCGCTTCATAATAGGTCGGGGAAATGGACAGAATGCCCGCGATCAGGATCGTCATAATATACCCGAGGCCCTTCCAGATATCGACTGCCATCACCGACCCGAACGCAAACTGCGTGGTCGTCAGCCAGGGCTTTGCCAGGAATCCAAGCCCGGCGGCCTGAAGAGACGTATTCAGGAGCCCTGTGGAAGGATCGAGAATCGATGTAAAAATCATGCCGACAATCAGAGTCGACAGCACGTTCGGCATAAAAATAACGCCGCGGTGAAAATTCAGAAACCGGATGTGTTTCGTCAGCAAAACCGCCATCAGCAGGCCCAGCGCGTTTTTCAGGATCGTGGTAACAACCGTGAACAGCAGGGTATTGGTGAGAATCTTCAGGTAATCCTCGTCTGCCGAAAAAACGGTTTTAAAATTCGCAAAACCAATGAAGTTGAGCTTATCGCTGTATGCGGACCAGTCCGTAAAGGAATAGCCGATTCCCATGATGCCCGGGAGGACAAACAGGGTTGTATAGATCAGAAGCGCACCGACGGTAAAGTAAAAAGGATAAGTTTTGTTTTTGTTCATACGCAGTCCTCGCTCATCATTTAAGAAGGGACTGAAACCATTTTTCAGTCCCTTCTGCCTGGATTTATGTTTGGGTGTTCAAGAATCCGTCAATTCCATGCGGCGTCTTTGGCTGCTTTTGCCTGTTCGGTTCTTCTCTTGTCGATGCTCTTCAGCACATCGTTCGGGCTTTCTTCACCGAGCAGCATAGCGGACATATCCTTGCCGATTTCCGTCCACTGGGAATTTACATATTTGACTGCGGTCTGATAAACGGTCCCTGTTTTGGGATATCTCGAGTAGAAATCTTTGATCGTATCTGTGTACTTGCTGGGGGCGTTGCTGTAAGGAAGCTTGTTGAACTTCGAAACGTTATCCGTAAGGTATTTGAGGCTGGCGTCGGAAGCCATAAACTCAAGATATTTTTTCGCGGCGTCGATATGCTGGGAATTTTTGTAGATAAAGCGCGACGGGCCGCAGGGGTTCACGTTCAGCGTCTGGTTATCCGCGAGGGGCATTACAAAATACCCGACGTCGTCCGCGTTGAACTTCGGATCGGCTTTCTGCACGTCTGAGCCGAAGCCCTGATTGGCTACCGTCATGGCGTATTTTCCGGTTGCGAAATTCTTCGGTGCGTCCGCATATTTGTTCGACATGTAATTGTCGCCCCAATAGCCGAGAGACGCCATCTCCTTCACCTGAGAAAGGATCAGCTGCATGGTTTTGTTTCCGGCAAACGTCGCTTTATTATTGTTCAGCTGATCGGACAGTCCCGGGGTTGCGGCTTCCGCGGCCGGGCCCATTTCCGGGAACCAAAGGGTGTGGTGCCAGCCGTCGGACACACACTCGTAGATCGGCGTGATGCCCTTCGCCTTGATCTTGGCGCAGGCGGCTTTCAGGTCCGCATAAGTTTTTGGAATCTCGATTCCGAGGCTCTTGAAAATATTCTTGTTGTACGCGATCGCCCAGACGGAAGACACATCCTGAATCGGCTGGCCGTACAGCTTGCCGTTTACGGAGAGCTCCGCGGCGGCGTCTTTATCAACCTTGCCGGCCCAGCTTTCGGAAGAAAGGTCGACCGCATTCTTTTCAACGTTGAGCTGTGTCTGAATATCGAACCTGCCGCTTTGATTGCCGAAAAGATCGGGGCCCTCGCCGGCGTTCAGCTTTGTCATCAGAAGACTGGTGTACTGGTTGGACGGAATGATCTGGTAATCGACCTTGATACCCGTCTGCTTTTCAAATTCGGCACCAAGCTTCATTTCCGCATCCTGAACCCAGTCCTGACTTGCCATAAAGGTAATGGTTACGTTTTCCTGCTTTGCCGCGGAGCCTGCGGCCGAACTGTCGCCGGCCGGCGCTGCCGAAGACGATGCCGCCGGAGCGGCTGAAGCGGGGCTGTTGGAAGATGCCATTGGATTCCCTCCGCTGCAGGCTGTAAAAGACGCGAGCATTCCCACGGTGAGAAATGCGGACAGAACTCTGAAACTCTTTTTCATACACAATACCTCCCCATCATGTTTTGTGACATATTGACAATTTTTTGAGCCATGTATATCATATAACTATCCACTGTTTATTTGAATGGATAAAGCAGCGCTTTTCCATGTACTTTTTTAACTAATTTCCTTCAACAAAGAGGTCCATTTTTAAAATGAAAAAGAGACCAACTTCCATACAGAGAGCCCTGTTTGTTCCCTATACCATCCTGTTCATTCTGGTTTTTTCCCTCACAATGGGATATTTTGCCGTGCTGGAATCCTCAAAGATCAAGGAGGACACGTTCAGCTCCATTAAGAACAGCGTAAGCAATATCAGCGGCGCTCTTGATACGGAAGTTCAGGGTCTGGACACGGTCTCCCAGAACATTATGTATTCCAATCTGATCAAGGAGCGGTTTAAAAACTACCTGGAATACAGCAGCGGTTTCCCGCAGGTGGCAACTACGCTGGACAAATACAACTACGAGCAGAACACGCTCGCGCTTTACGACATGCTGATTGCGATTATCGGCCCCAACCAGCCGGTCGATCAGGTGTACCTTTACTCCCTCAATTCCGGCCGCCTCGGAGTCGGGCTTGACAACTCCACGCAGAACATTTCCGTTAAGGACATGCCATGGTATAAAAATGCATATGATGCCTATGGCTCAAAAGTTTTTTCCTGCGGCGGCGATTCGGTTTTGGACCGCTATTACTCCAGCCAAAAAGGCTTTGGATATCTTTCTCTCTGCAGAGTGTATTTCAGTTCGCTCAACACCCCGCAGGGCATTGTGGAACTAAAGCTGTCTCTCAAAAAGATTGACGACACCATTGCTTCCATTCATCGTTTGTATGAAGAAAAAATCTACATTTACGATACATCCGGCAAGATGATTTACCCGTTCGGTGAAAAGCCGAACAGCTATTTTCCCCAAATCAAGGCACAGGCGCCGGGCTCCGATCAAAATAGTAAAAACGTCCATATTTTCAATGAGAAGAATGAATACATTCTCTATACGGTTTCCGGGTACAGCGGTTTTACTACCGCCATGGTGGTAAGCAACGACAAATTGATGAAACCGATTTACAATTATATCGGAACGTACCTTATGATATTTTTGTTTGTCCTGTTTGCGGTAAGCCTTCTTTCTTTTTCCATCGCGAAGCGGATCGGCAAGCCGATGAACCGTATCTACTCGGAAATCCGGCATTTTGAAATCACGAGCGACGAGGACACAAGCTTCCCGGAAATCAGCATCCGGATTACCGAGCTTGACACCTTATACAAAGCGCTTCAAAAAATGCAGCGCAAGGCAAAAGAGGCCATGACGCGGGAACTGGAGCTGCAAAACCGTGAAATCCAGTCAAAGATTCTTGCTTTGCAGTCCCAGATGAATCCGCATTTTCTCTATAACACGTTATCGACCATTCAGGCGATGGCCGATGAACAGATGAACGACGAAATTGTGCAGCTGTGCCAGTCGAATGCAAGAATTCTCCGTTATATCTCCTCCAACAATGAACAACTGGTTCCCCTTGAGCAGGAATTGGACTGCGTGCAGGATTATCTGCAGTCCATGAAGCTCCGGTACGCCGGAAAACTTGCCGATAAAATCGATCTTCCGGACCGGATGCTGCCGATCCGCGTGCCGAAGCTGTGCCTGCAGCTGTTGGTGGAAAACGCGGTGAAATACACCAGCAGGCAGAAGAGTTTCCCCTGGAAGATTGAAGTAAATGGCAGTGCGGACGACCATTCCTGGAAAATCAGCGTGATTGACAACGGACCCGGGTTTTCGGAAGAGGATCTGCGCAGTATCAAAGAAAAAATCCGCATTATTTCGGAAACGGGCCTTTTCCCGAATCTTGAGCTGAACGGCATGGGACTTTTGAATGTGTTTATTCGTCTGAAGCTTCTTTACAAGGATAAATACATCTTCCACATTGAGAACCGCGCACCGAACGGCGCGGTCATCACGATCGGTGCTTATGAGATACCGCAAAGCAATCCAGTTACTGAGGGAGATGGCAAAACTTGAAAAAGCTTGCATTGACCGCAATCGTTGTGGAGGATGAGGATTTAATCGCCAAAAATATCGTAAGAAATATTCAAAGGGCGAATGATAATTTTGAAGTCGTCGCAGTCTCCGCGGATGGCGAGGACGCTCTGCGTCAGGTGGAAAAATACATGCCGAACGTAGTCCTGACGGATATTCAGATGCCGCTGATAAACGGTCTGGAACTGGTTCGGATCCTCGCACAGAAATACCCGCTGATCCGCTGCATCATCATAAGCGGCCACGACGATTTTGCCTATGCCAAAGACGCGCTGAAAAATCACGTTGCGGATTATCTGCTGAAACCCATTAACCTGGATGAACTCACCGTTACATTGCGGCGAATCGAAAATGATTTTCTGGCCAGTCAGAAAGAGCTGACCAGCGAATTCATCAACGCGGGAAACAATCCGGAAGATATCGTGCAGCTGATGAAAGATTATATCCTGAAAAATTATCAGGAGCCGATCAATCTGACTGAAATGGCTTCCAGCTTAGGCTATTCCCTCTCTTACCTGACGAAAATATTCATCAAGAACACCGGGCTGTCCCCGGTTCGATATATCCGTGATTTTCGGATCAACGCCGCAAAACAGCTGCTTCGCAATCCGCAGATTCAGATCAATATCATCGGGAAAAAGATCGGGTACG
>JAEWRF010000144.1 GCA_023460155.1 Bacillota bacterium
GCTGCTCTACCAACTGAGCCACAGTAGCATTTTCTGCAGCCGACTAAGTAATTATACTAAAAAACCTTTGATTCGTCAAGGCTAAATTCGGGATTCCCTGAAAAAATCTGCCCTTTTTTGTGAATAATAATCACTAAATTATTTGTCTGCGGCAAAGAGTCGATATAATCAAGAAAAAGGCAAATAAACTTGAATATGCGAAGGCGGAGTGTCATTCTATGAAAATCAGTATTAATGAAAGGCTGCGGGAACTGCGTATTAAAAGCGGATATACTCAAAGCCAGATTGCAAAAATACTGAATATTGACCGTTCTACTTACTCCTATTATGAGATCGGTAAGACCATGCCGGATCTTTCCGCTCTGATGACACTCGCTAGAATATTCAACATCTCCTTAACCGAACTCCTTGCCGATGAAACGAAACATGCCGCCGTAGCCGACAGCGGCGCGAAAAACGAATTTTTCGAAGGCAAGAAAAATTCTTCCCACATTTATGAACTCTCCCGCGAGGAAAAAGAATTGATTGGGATGTTCCGTGCCTTTCCGGAAGAACAGCAAAAAAAGGTCCTTGACTTGCTTCGGTCCTCCTCCAACAAAAAAACTTCTCAGCATTAAAGTATACGGCCCGAAAACCGACTGCGGTTTTTCGGGCTTTTCCTTTCCCTCCGCATCCGTCCCGTCTTTTTTCACTTCTTTACAGAAGAACTTCCTCTGTGATAAAATAAAAGGGATGTGAGGTGTTTCTAATGGGGTTTAACGCTTTTTCAGCCGGTGTGGAACCGGGTGGACTCAGAACGAAAGATGAGATCCGGATTCTGCTCTGTTATCTGCTTGCCAGTGTCAACGCGCCCCTGTCAAAGGACGACATTGTCTCGATTCTTCAGGAAAACGGACTTGCAAATTATTTTGAAGTTACGGAGGCAATTTCGGAAATGGCCGGCAAGGGAATGATCCTGCTGAGCGGTGAAGGAGATTCCCTCTGCTCGATCGGGGAAACCGGCCGCATGGTCTCCGGGCAGCTGGATACGACCCTTCCCTCCGTAGTGCGGAAAAAAGCCGTCGGCGCGGCGATTAATCTTTTGGCGAAGGCCAAACGCGAAAAGGAAAACACGGTGGAAATAAATCCTGTGAATAACGGGTATGAGGTTACCTGCCACATTTCCGGAGGAAATACGGACCTTATGAAATTCAGCCTGTATGTTCCCGACCAGAAGCAGGCGGAAATGGTGCGCGGCAATTTTCAGCGCTCTCCGGAAACGGTTTACCGCATGCTGCTTGCTTTGGTAACCGGAAACAAGGAATTTGCCGCCGACCTGATCCGGTAGACGAACCCGGCACACGGAAGCACAGCCCCTGAAGGGATTTTGATATGAGAAAGGCTCTGTTCGCTGAAAGCGAACAGAGCCTTTCTTTCACGCCGAGGTCACTTGGCGACAAGATTCAGCAGAAGCAGCAGCGTCACCCCGGGAATCCCGGCCACGCCGGAGACGCCGAGTGTAAGAGGGCTTACCGGCAGGGTCACGCCGGTAAAGCCGCCCGTCAGGTTAACCACCGCCAGAGCGCATAAGCCTGTGATAACGCCACCCAACGCCCGGCGAACCGGGTGACGGGCGCTCACAATCAGCTGAAGTACGACCAGTAAAATCAAAACGATGCCCGCGTATAAAAGCATCATCCGTTCCACCTTCAACCTTTTAGAATTGGAAGGTAGCGCTGCTTACTCCCCTGCGTTTCGCAAGGTTCAGCAGGTAGCGATAGCGGGCCCGGAGCTCTTCACGCTGATAAATGCATGCCTCAATCAGATTTTCATCGCATTCCATCTGAAACCAGCATTCATTATAGGCAAGCTGACGGCAAACTTCCTGAATCTCTTCGACAACCTCGCGTCCGTCTTCCTTTGCTTTCTGCGTTTCGCACCCGGCGTGCTGCAAAATTCTTAAAACCGATTCCATACTGACAACTCCGCCTTCCGGTAATAGATATGTCAGTAGGATGGTCATATATTCCAGAAAATATACCAGTGTGTGGCTGTGTACCGGAATTTATTCCTTTCCGGCATAGACGAAATCAATTTTTCCGCTCGTGACATCCGACGCCACAACCGTAATCCGGAGCGGCTGACCGATGGTTAGCCGTTTACCTGAATTTGCGTCCACCTGCGTAATCATTCCGTCAAACTGAAAATTGCATCCCTCGAAGCTGTCCATCGGGACGAAGCCCTCCACAGAGCTTTCCAGCTCCACAAACACACCGCGCTGGGTAACGCCGCTGACAACTCCGTCATAGGTTTCTCCGATATGCTGTTTCATATATTCCGCCATATAGCAGTCTTCCGCGCTTCGCTCCGCCGTCATGGCACGAATTTCCGCTTCCGAAGAGGATTTTGATGCGGAGGACGCAAACGGACGGAACCGTTCCAGCTTTGAAGGATCCTTTTCCTTCAGAAGCGCCGACAAAATGCGGTGGATCGCCGTATCGGGATACCGCCGGATCGGCGAGGTGAAATGGCAGTAATCTGCCAAGGCAAGACCGAAGTGCCCGATCGGATTCTCATCGTAGCGAGCTTTTGCCATGGTGCGCAGGATCTGGTGAGATACGATCTTACTGATCGGAGTTCCCTCCGCCTGCTTCATGATTTCCGCAAAGTCGGCGGAAGAAAGGTCACCCTCCCGCTTCAGGCACCGGGAATTCAATCCCAAAGCATCGATCAGCTGAATCAGAGTTTTGACGCGCTCCGGATTCGGCTGCTCATGCACCCGATAGACAAACGGGATTGCCTTGGAACGGGCAAGCTTCGCCGCGGCCTGGTTTGCGGTGATCATCAGCTGCTCGATCATCTGTTCCGCCTCACCGCTTCTGCGGGGTTTCACATCCACGCAGATTCCATTTTCGTCCAGCGAGAATTCCGATTCCGTGCTTTCCAGGTCGAAAGCACCGTTCCTCACCGACTTCTGTTTCAGAATTGCCGCCAGTTCCCGCGCCGCATGGAGCGAGCGGATCACCGGGTGGTACTTCTGCCTCAGGGCCGCATCCGCGGTTCCGTCAAACAGGCGGTTCACTTCGGAATAAACGCCGCGCACCTTGGAATTGATGACGCTTTTGCGGAAGCGGTAAGAAAGAAGGTTCCCTTCTCGGTCCAGTTCAATGATCGCGGAAAAAGTGAGCTTATCCTGTCCGGCCGTTAAGGAACAGACACCGTTGGAAAGCTCCTGCGGCAGCATGGGAACCACGCGGTCGGCAAAATAGACGGATGTGCCGCGCTCCCGCGCCTCCTGATCCAGCGCGCCGCCCTCTTCCACGTAGTGCGAAACATCCGCGATGTGCACGCCAAGACGAAAGCCTCCGGGCGTTTTGCTAACGGAAATCGCATCATCCAGATCCTTTGCGTCTGCGCCGTCGATTGTGCAGACGGATGTTTCGCGGAGATCGAGTCTCCCCTTCCGGTCTTCGTCCGTTATGATGCGGGCCGCCGCCTGCCGCGCCTCCTCGAGCACATCTGCCGGGAACTGCGTACGGATCCGGTTCTGATCGAGGATGGCGTCCGCGCAGATTTTTGCGCTGTCCGATTTGCCGTAAACCTTAACAATTTCGGCCTCCATGGATGAGGAATGCGGAATCAGGCGGACCCGCGCCTGTACTTTATCCCCGTTGCGCACCTTTGCGGTGCTCTTTTTTCCAAGGGAAATCGGGTAGCGGATCGCGTCGTCCGGAATCAGCTCGCAGACTCCCCTCTCCATGCGGAATGTGCCGGTTATTGTACGGCTGTTCTGCTGCGAGATCGCGTCCACTTCGGCGCTCAAGCCTTTGGGACTCTGTCTGAGATGATGGAGCAGAACCTTATCACCTAAAAACGCACCGTGGAGCCGGTCGGCGTGAATGAAAATATCCTCTCCGCCGTCTTCCGGGCGCGCAAACGCAAACCCGCGCGAAAGCGATACGATCGTCGCGGCAATCCGGGCCTTTTTCTTTTTCAGCCGGACAGAATGTTTTTTACTGACGGAAACGACGCCGTCGCGGCTGAGCTTTTCCAGCGTGCTGTAAAAGTCTTTACGGTCGTCGGGCTTCATCTTTTTCAGCAGACCTCTGGAAGACACGCCCTCCGGCACTGTTTCCAGATATTCAACGATTTTTTCTTCAAGATCTTTCAAGCATGTCCCTCCCGATGTTTTTCCTGCGAAAGAAACGCCCCGCTTTTGCCAAGCGGGGCGAAAGGTTATTGATTATTTTTTCCCACCGAAGAACAGATACACATTAATCCCGATTACAAGAAGAAAAAATCCGACTGCAATAATCTTAGTCCATCGGGCAAGGAATGCATCAACCGACCGGGCCTGATTTTTTGCGAGGAATGTATCGGCACCGCCCGTAATGACTCCGACGTTCTGCTCGTGGCCCTCCTGCATCAGAACGACCGCTGTGATTGCAATCGAAAAAATCATCAGGATAATCCCGAGAATTACTTCCGCTACTGACATAAGCTACCTCCAGCCATTCAAGCAACAATTTTCTATAGTTTAACACAAATTCGCTTTTTTTGCAAGAACCCGCCGCAAAGTATTTCCTGCAACGGCAAATATTTACCTGAATACGGCGGACGAAAAAGGATACTATAAAAACGGACAAAGACAAGTGCTTGCGTTTGCCGCTTTAATTGTCCCGCCGCTGTACAGCTATTGGCTGTCAGCGGCGTTTTTTAAATTATTCCGTAAGGCTAAGCTGTTCTCCCTCAAACTCTTCCCCATTCGGAAGCGCGCCCATGGCTGGAATCGTCTTCCGGTACCGGTCGGGATTTTTCAGGTAACCTTCCTGATAATCCGTAACGCGATTCACACGCGCCCCCTTTTTCAAAGTCATCACAGCTACGCCCTGAGAAGAACGTGTTGTTTTGCTTTGGACGGCACCGGTATGCATCAGGAGCATGCGTCCCTGCGTTGAAACCAGCAGGAATTCATGATCTTCCGAAATCTGAAAGCACGCCGCAAGCGGTGATTTGTTCCCGTAGGCGCCGATCAGCTTTTTCCGGTTCGTCTTGGTCTCATAGGCGGAAAGGTCGATCTTCGCTGCTTTTCCGTCTTCAAAAAAGAATACCATATAACCGGAATAATCCTGTGTCACGGCCATGAAAACCGGATTCTCCCCATCTTCCATGCCGAGCTTTGCCGGAATATATTCCCCGAGCACGCTGGCCTTTGTCTCCTGGAAATCGGCCGCTTTCGCTTTATATACGGTGCATTGGTCCGTAAAGAACAGCAGATCGGAAGCATTGGACGCTTCCAGATGCAGAGTAACCTTGTCGCCCTCCTTGAGTTTCTGCTCGCCGCTCATGCGGAGCGACTGCGGCGTGATTTTTTTGAAATAGCCGTCGTGCGTAAAGAACAGATTCACCGCATAATCCGGTGTTTCCTCCTCGGGCATCTCCTCCAGCTCATTCGCATAGAGCAGCATAGAGC
>JAEWRF010000145.1 GCA_023460155.1 Bacillota bacterium
ATGAATTTTTTCGCGGAGGATTTCCATGACAGTCAGAGAGCGGACACAGGAGATCGAAAGGGAAACCTTGTCCTTTGAGGCGGCTCTTTCCCAAAACACGCGGGGACGTGAATTCCCGGAGGAGGAGTGCGATCTTCGCACACCCTATCAGCGCGACCGTGACCGGATCATCCACTGCAAATCCTTCCGCCGCCTGAAGCATAAAACCCAGGTCTTTCTTTCGCCGGAAGGCGATCACTACCGCACCCGTTTGACTCATACCCTTGAAGTTTCGCAGATTGCCAGAACGGTTGCGCGGTCACTTCGCCTGAACGAAGACCTGACGGAGGCAATTTCGCTCGGGCACGACCTCGGTCATACTCCGTTCGGCCATGCCGGTGAGCGGGCGCTTAACGAAATCATGCCGGGAGGGTTCCGCCACTACGAGCAAAGCGTACGAGTTGTGGAAAAGCTGGAAAAAGACGGCAAAGGTCTGAACCTGACCTGGGAGGTCCGTGACGGGATGCTGTGCCACACTTCCGGAACCGAGGCTCAGACCGCTGAGGGACGGATTGTCCGGCTCTCCGACCGGATTGCCTTCTTAAACCATGATATCGACGACGCGGAACGGGCCGGAGTGATTTCCGAAGAGGATATTCCGGCAAAAATCCGGGCTGTTCTGGGAGGCAAAAAGTCGATCAGAATCGATACGCTGGTGCACTCGGTGGTAGAAAACAGCCGGGGGGACTGCATCCGCATGGACGGCGAAGTGGAGGAAGCGTTCGAAAACCTCGGTGCTTTTATGGATCAGCAGGTTTACCGGAACCCGTACGCGAAATCGGAGGAGACAAAGGTCCCGTTCCTGATTGCCGCTCTGTTCGCGCACCTGCGGAAACCCGAAAATCTTCCGGAAGGCGTTCTTCGGAAAATTGCGGAGCAGGAGGGAATCGAGCGCGCGGCATGCGATTTTATTGCGGGAATGACCGACCATTACGCCGTACAGCTTTTTGAGCGGATCTATGTGCCGAGGGCCTGGAAAATCTGAGGAGCGCCGATGAACGGTACGGATTGTTTCAGCGGAAGGGGGAAATTGGATGCCGCTGCCCGATGCCTTTTTGGAGGAACTGAAAGCGCGCTGCAGTCTCGCCGAAATCGCGGCAAATTATATCACCCTGAAGCGGAGCGGAAAAAATCTTGTGGGGCTGTGTCCGTTTCACCATGAAAAAAGCCCTTCCTTTAATATTTATCCGGAGGACGGCTTCTTTTACTGCTTCGGCTGCGGTGCGGGAGGAGACGTTATTACTTTCGTGCGGAAGGTGGAAAATCTGGACTTTATGGAATCGGTACGGTTTCTCGCGCAGCGTGCCGGAATGCAGGTTCCGGAGGAGCAGGCCGACGACTCCATGGCGAAGCTCCGTACAAAGATTCTTCAGATCAATCGGGAGACCGCGCGTTTCTATTACGCCGTTTTGAATTCCGACGCGGGCGCCGCCGGGCGCGAGTATTTTCAAAAGCGCATGCTTTTGCCGGAGACGATCCGACATTTCGGCCTCGGCTATTCGCCGCAGTCCCGTTTCGCACTGGTCGATCATCTGGAGAAAAAAGGCTTTACTCAGGAGGAGATGATCCTTGCCAATGTTGCGTTCAAAAGCCGGAGCGGGCGCGCAGTAGACCGTTTCTTTGAACGCGTCATGTTTCCGATCATTGACCTGCGGGGAAATGTCGTCGCATTCGGGGGACGGACGCTGGGAGACAGTAAGCCGAAATACCTGAACACCTCTGAAACGCCCGTGTTCAGCAAGGGGGAGATGCTGTTCGCCCTGAATTTTGCAAAGAATCTCGCGTCGGGCCGTCTGATCCTCTGCGAGGGGTATATGGATGTCATTTCCATGCACCAGGCAGGCTTCACCGAAGCGGTCGCAACGCTCGGAACGGCGCTCACGCCGCAGCAGGCGCACCTTATGGCACGCTACGCGAAGGAAGTGGTTGTTTCCTACGACGCCGACGAGGCGGGGCAGAAGGCGGCCGCCCGCGCTATCCCGATTCTGCGCGGCGCCGGACTTTCCGTCCGGGTTCTCGCAATTGCAGGCGGGAAGGATCCAGACGAATACATAAAGGCGAACGGAGCCGCAAAATTCAAGCAGATGCTTGAATCCAGCGGCAACGATGTGGAATACCGGCTGCAGAAGCTGAAAGCAAACGGGAATCTTCAGAATCCGGAGGGACGAGTTGCTTATCTGAACGCGGCGGTGCAGATTCTCGCTACGCTGGAAAATGAAATTGAGCGCGAAGTTTATGCAGGCAAGGTTGCGGCGGAAACCGGAATAGAAACCGCAACACTGAAGCATCAGGTGGAAGCCACATGGAAAAAGAACCTGAAAAGCCGTCAGCAAAAGGAGTTCCGGGCTATCCAGCAGGAAGTCGCGGGGCTGAGGGACGACGTTAATCCGGAAAGGCAGGCAAATCTTCGTGCTTCCGGTGCCGAAGAGGCGCTGATTGCGTATCTTGTGAAATACCCGGAGAACGCCGAAAAAGTACGAGCAATTCTGCCGGCTGAAAAATTCATAACGGCGTTCAACCGCCGTGTATATGCAATAATTGTGGGCAGAATTACAGAAGGGAAATCCGCGTCTCTTGCGGATTTTTCCAACTTGCTTACCATGGAGGAAACTTCCTCCGTTGCGAGAATGCTCGCGCGGTACGACGGTATCACCCCGGCGTGGGAAGATGCGCTGGAATATATCAGCGTGATCCGGCAGGAAAACGAAAAAAGAATCCTCGGCAGCGCCGCCGCGGCCCAGCCGCAGGATATTGAGGAATATTTACAGAAACTTAGGCAGCAGAAGAAATAGGGGGACGTTTACGATGGCAGTACCGGATAAAAAGACGGTAATCAGGGAACTGATCGAGCAGGGAAAAAGCAAGGGGCAGCTCACCACCAAGGAAATTCTCGACGCCCTTGGCGAGCTGGATTTCGACCCGGAGCAAATTGAAAAATTCTATGATTCTCTGGAAGCGCAGGGCGTCGAAATCGTCGAGGATTTCGGTGACGAACCGCTTGAAGATCTGGATTTTACCACTCAGGCTGACGAAGGAGAAGACCTTGAGTCGGCCCTCAGCACCGAAGGGATTGCAATCGACGACCCGGTTAAGGTGTATCTGAAGGAGATCGGCCGCGTTCCGCTGCTCTCTCCGGAGGAGGAGATCGACCTTGCCATCCGCATTTCCAGCGGGGAAGAGGCCGCTAAAAAGCGCCTTTCCGAGGCCAATCTCCGTCTGGTGGTCAGCATCGCCAAACGGTACCTCGGGCGCGGCATGCAGTTCCTTGACCTGATTCAGGAGGGTAATCTCGGCCTGATCAAAGCGGTCGAAAAATTCGATTATACAAAGGGCTTCAAGTTCTCAACCTACGCCACCTGGTGGATCCGGCAGGCGATTACGCGCGCCATCGCGGATCAGGCCCGCACCATCCGCATTCCGGTTCATATGGTCGAAACAATTAATAAGGTGAAAAAGGTTTCCAGCCAGCTGCTTCACACCAACGGACACGAGCCGACCGCAGATGAGATTTCGCTGGAGCTCGACATGCCCGTCGAAAAGGTGCGCGAGATCATGCGCGTTGCGCAGGAGCCGGTTTCCCTCGAAACGCCGATCGGCGAAGAGGAAGACAGCCACCTCGGCGATTTCATTCCCGATGACGATGCTCCGGCGCCGCAGGACGCCGCTTCTCATACGCTTCTGAAGGAACAGCTTGCTGATGTGCTCGACACCCTCACGCCAAGGGAAGAAAAGGTGCTTCGCCTTCGCTTCGGCCTGGAAGACGGACGTTCCCGCACACTGGAAGAGGTTGGCAAGGAGTTCAATGTGACAAGGGAGCGCATCCGTCAGATTGAGGC
>JAEWRF010000146.1 GCA_023460155.1 Bacillota bacterium
ACGCAGCAGTGGAGGCCGCGCGCGCCGGAGACGCCGGTAAGGGCTTTTCCGTGGTTGCCGAAGAGGTGCGCAACCTTGCGGCAAAGTCTTCGGAAGCGGCAAAGCAGACATCCGGTTTGATCGAACAGTCCTCCGCAGCCGTTTCACAGGGCGAGGAGCTGGCAGCAGAGACGGCCCGGCTGCTTGAAGATGTTTCTGAAAAAGCAAAGCTCGCCGGGCATTCGATCGAACAGGCCGAGGAGGCTTCAGCCCGGCAGTCCGACGCCATCAGTCAGATTACGCAGGGGCTTCTGCAGGTATCGACCGTTGTGCAGACAAATGCGGCAACCGCGGAGGAAAGCTCGGCTTCCAGCGAAGAGCTGGCCTCGCAGGCTCAGATTCTTCAGCAGGGAATCGGAAGATTCAAGCTAAGAGAATAAGAATTGGGTTTCTATGGGCAATCCCGTACAAAAGCGGACGTCAGCATAAGAATCTCCCTCCTTGGAAAACTATATTGAAAAAGGAGGTGAGTTTACAGTGCCGGAGGAAAATAAGGACTTATCAAAGCTGCCGATGCAGACGCTGAAAGACGTCCCTCAGCCCAACGCGGACGCCAAACAGATCACCGGTTTGGTGAAAGAAGGCGGGCGGATCACGGGGTATCAGCTGTCGGACGGCCGGGTGCTCAATAAGCAGGAAGGCGTTCAGCTTGCCAAGCAAGGCGGCATTCGCGGGGTCGGTGTTGCTACAAGAAATGGAAACGAGTATTTAAAATCTTTGCCGGATGATGAGGAAGGAAATAACCTGAGTAATTTACCCTCTGTCTCGCAGTAAGATCAAAATAGAAAAGAGTAATGCCCGCAAGCCGCGGCGGCTTGCGGGCATTACTCTTTTTCTGTGCCCGGCCGGGCGGAAAATCATGTCCGTCTGCTAAAGCCGATCCACTTTACTATTTCATACCACAAAACAGAAACAGCTGAAATGCCGATGGCCAGAATGAACTGGCCAATCGTAAGCGGGGCCATCTTCAAGATGGCGTTGAGCGGAGAATAAAGAATGATAAGCAATCCGGCTACCGTTCCGAACAGGATTGCCCACAAGACCTTATCCTTAGCCAGACGATGAATAGACTGAAATACAAAGTCGCGGTTTGAGCTGTTCACCAGAACGAGGAACAGGTTGGCAAGTATGAGAATCGAGAGTCCCATTGTCCTTGCAAGGGAAGCATTTTCCGGACTCCGCTGTAAGAAGGCAAAATAGGTTCCAAACGAAGCGGCAAATATGGCGAACCCTTGCGCAACGCTTTTCAAAAGGATGCCGCGCGTCAGTATTTTTTCCTTGGGGTCGCGCGGGTTACGCTCCATGATGTTCCGCTCGGCCGGCTGACGCTCCAAAACGATGGAGCAGGTCGGGTCGATGATCAGTTCCAGCAAAACGACGTGAAGCGGCAGCAGAAACAGGCAGGCCGGGCTGATGCCGAGGAACGGCGCGAGCAGTGCGGAAAAGGCAATTGGAATGTGGATGGTGAACACGTAGCCCACCGCTTTGCGGATATTATCATAGATTCTTCTTCCGTCCCGAACCGTATCCACGATCGTGGAAAAATTGTCGTCCATTAAAATCAGGTCTGCGGCTTCCCGCGACACTTCGGAGCCGCGTTTGCCCATCGCGATGCCGATATCCGCATACTTCAACGCCGGAGCGTCGTTCACTCCGTCGCCGGTCATGGCCACAATTTCCCCGTTTTCTTTCAGCGCTTTTACGATGCGCATTTTATGCTCCGGGATAACGCGCGAGAAAATGCTGACATCACGGACACGTTCCCGCAGTTCTTCGTCGTTCATGCCGTTCAGTTCGTCACCCGTAATGATGTGGTCGGAATTCGGCATGCCAATCTGCTTTGCGATGGAGCTCGCGGTAATTCCGTTATCGCCGGTGATCATAACCACGCGGATTCCGGCTTTCGTGCACCGCCGGATATCTTCCTTTACCGATTCCCTCGGCGGGTCGGCAAGGGCAACGAGGCCGCACAAGGTAAGTTTACAGTCGGTAATGGCCGCCGGAATTCCAGCCGTATCGTCAGGTTTCATGATTCCGACCGCTATCACACGAAGTCCCTGAGAGGACAACTCCCGGATTTTGTTTTCGGCCTGTTTCCTCTCTTCATCGGAAAGGGTACAGATCGTCAGAATCCTTTCCGGAGAGCCTTTTGCTGCGATCAGAATTTCTCCGTCGTGCCGCCAGACGTGCCCCATCATCTTCAACTCATTGGTAAAAGCGTATTCCGTGAGGAGGCTCCCGCCGAACAGGTGCTCCGTGCCGATGCCCTTTTCCCCGCAGTAAGCAATCATTGCTTTTTCCATGGGGTCGTATGCGTTTGTTTCACAGGCAAGGCCCATCGTTTCAATCAGCGTATTCGCATCGCCGTCCGGCGCCCAGACATCCTGAACAGACATCCGATTCATCGTGATCGTTCCGGTCTTGTCGACACATAAAACAGATACGGCGCCCAGTGTTTCCACAGACGGCAGCTTTCGGACAAGGGATTGCCTCTTCGCGAGCCGCCATGCTCCCATGGAAAGGAAAACCGTAAGAATCACGGGAAACTCTTCCGGGATCATCGCCATGGCAAGCGTGATTCCGGACAGAATACTCTCGATGATGCGTTCGCCAAACGCGTGGTCGGGCAAGTCAAAATACGTAAAAACACACACCAGAGCGAAAAGTACGGCGGCGATGATGGAGCATGTTTTTACAAGGCTTCCGGTCTGCTTTTGCAGCGGCGTAGGGCTTTCCGGAGCCGACACGACATTGGCACCGATCTTGCCGTATTCCGTAGCTGCCCCGATCTTATCGACCTGAACGACGGCGCTGCCCTGCGTCACAAGCGTGCCCGCGTAACAAGTATCTTTGCGCCAGTAATCCGAACTGGGTTCCGCCTGATCGAGCGTTACTTTCCAGACACCTTCGGCTTCACCGGTGAGCGACGATTCGTCAACACAAAGGTCGTTCGCTTCCAAAATCTTTCCATCGGCTGGGATTTTTACACCTTCGGCGATGATCATGAGATCGCCCGGCACCAGATTGACGCTTTCAATGGTCTGCTGTCTGCCGTCGCGGATTACCTGCACATGCGGAGCGGACAAATCTTTTAAGGCGTTCAGCGTTTGATCGGTTTTCCATTCCTGAACGAGATCAATGCTGATGATGCCGACAACAAAAATCAGCATAATCGCGCCGTCCCGGGGTTCCCCTAAAAAGAAATAGATGGTGGCGGCAACCAGCAAAAGAAGGAACATGGGTTCGCTGATCGTGTGCAGTGCTTTGCGAATGAAACTTTGCTTTTTTTGCGGCGTTAATTCGTTTCTGCCGAACTTTTCCTGTAATGTCCTGGCCTGATCCGCAGTAAGGCCTTGTGTGAGGAAAGTTTTCTTCGGGTTTGTCATAACAGTTACCTCCGTATCGCCTTCCGGCGTTTCCTAAAGATAGCTCTATGGCACGCTATAATTCTTTCAATTCCAAATAGGTATAAAAAAACACACCTATGGAACATACAACTGTCCCACAGATGTGATATCAATCAATCCGCTGCCGTCACCGGCCCAGCCCCACAAACCTATCGGTTCATCGCCTGCTCAGTTTGTACTGTAGATTTATATGCAGTGCAAAGAGATTCTCCAATATTAATATATGCAGGGCGATTTGTCAAGGTGTAACTTTTTTATTCCGGCACAATGCTTTATCGGTGCTCTTAAGCCTTCCGGGTCTGGAGAAGGATCGGTAAGTTTTCGTCCGGGGCGGCGGCGCGGCTCTCAGAATTCTGAAGTTCATTCGGAGCGGTAACGCTGTCCCGCTCCACGAGGTGCGTGGAAATTGTAATGCGATACACCCCGGTTCTTCCATTTGCCGGGGCGGATTCCCCGTCCAGAATCCGTTGGTGGAGAATTTCCATCGCGGTTGTTCCCAGCTGCTCCTTCATTACCCGGATCGTGGTAAGCGTCGGGTCGATCATGGTGCAAATCGGCATGTCGTCAAAGCCTACGATGGAAATATCCTCCGGGACGCGATATCCTTTGGACTTTAAAGCGCGGATACAGGCGGCGGCAATGATATCGTTGTCAGCAAAGAAAGCGGAAAGCGGCTTGCCCCCCGCCTCCAGCCATGCACACATATCATAATAGGCCTGTTCGGAAGAAATGCCGACATCAATCGTTTGAATTGCCGCAGAATCGCCCAGCCCGCGCTCGTTTCGGGCCTTCACTACACCGGCCTGCCGTTCGTCGAAATTGTCAATGCGGCTTTTCGACCGCAGATAACCGACGTCACGGTGCCCTTTATCCAGCAAATAGGTAACCGCCCTGTAAGCGCCCCGCAGGTTGTCGGAAACCACGCAGTCCACATCCACCATGCTTGTCGCATTGTCTACCATAATAATCGGTATGGTCAGCTTCTCCATACCGCACGTATATGCTTTCTCGAGGTGTCTGTCCTCCACTTCCGTAGCCAACATGATCAACCCCGCCACATCTTTGCTGACGGTTGAGATTTGTTCGGCCCAGTCACCGGTTGAATAGAAATAGCTGACCAGTACGTTGTAGCCGTATTCCTTCGCTTTCGCCTCAATGCCCTGGAGAACGATCGAATAGAAAGACGTCTCCTTTACTGTATCGCCGCCTTCCAGGAAAATCACATAGCGGATATTCTGCGAAGCGGCAGCAGATGACTTCTTCTGGACCGAGTAACCCATACGAACGGCCTCGGCCAATATTTTTTCACGTGTCGAGACGCTGATGCCGGGTTTACCATTCATGGCAAGAGAAACGGCTGAGGCTGAAATGCCAAGCCTTTCAGCTATATTTTTCGCGGTAATCTCCATTTTTTATCTCCTACCTAATAGTGATGTAATACAACAGGAAATGACAGGAGGAAACAACACTAACCATTGTTTCAAGGATATACGTTATTTGTTTCACTTATTATAAGGGAAACATGTGCCGAAATCAAGGTCAGAACTAAATTTTATCATCAATTTATAAAAAATTTAATTAGCTGCGAAAAGAAAATTCAGACAATTGCATAAACAGTTCATAGATTATGTGTGCATTTGTACAAAATTGATTTAACAATATTCCACTGTCTTGACAAATATTACGTTTATGCTAAAATTGTGCTAATGAGTTTTGCGGATAATTTACTAAATATTTATCAAACTCAGACCTCGGATTTCGTGTGGTGCCTTCACGTGCAAAATGCACGTTTCTATAAAAAGGGCAAAATATGAAAAGGGGAGATTGTAATGAAGAAAGTTCTGGCATTTGTATTGTCTCTGGCAATGGGGCTCTCTCTGGCAGCCTGCAGTTCTGGCAGTTCGACGGCTGCACCCGCAAGCGCGGCACCGGCAGCAAGCAGTGAGGCTGCAAGCGCAGCTCCTGCAGCGAGCAGTGAAGCCGCGAGCAGCGCGGCGGCAAGCAGCGCGGCACCGGCCGCCGGCAAAACGATCAAGGTTGGTTTTGCTCAGGTTGGCCATGAATCCGACTGGCGCACCGCTTCCACGAAGTCCGTTCAGGCAGCGTTCTCCAAGGACAAGGGCTTTGATCTGCAGTTCGTTGACTGCGACAACAACTCCGCAAAACAGCTCGAAGCAGTTCGTAACTTCATTCAGCAGGGCGTTGACTACATAGTTATCGACCCGATCGTCGCCACCGGCTGGGACACTGTTCTTGGCGAGGCCAAGGACGCCGGCATTCCCGTCATCGTTATCGACCGTACGATTGATGACTCCGACAAATATGTGTCGTGGGTCGGCTCCGAATTCACAAACGAAGGTCTTGCGGCCGGTTCTTGGCTGAAAGACTACGCAGCGAAGAAAAACCTGGGCAGCCTCAATATTCTGGTTATTGAAGGCACCACCGGTTCCTCCGCTCAGATCGGACGCACCAACGGCTTCAAGAAGATTGCCGATGCGAACGGCTGGAAGATTCTTGATCACCAGAGCGGCAACTTTACGCAGGACGGCGGCCAGTCCGTTATGGAATCCTACTGCAAATCCTATCAGGGCAAGTTCAACGTAGTCCTCTGCCAGAACGATAACGAAGCGTTCGGTGCTGAAGACGCCATGAAGGCCGCCGGTGTGAAATTCGGTGTTGGCGGCAACGTAGTCCTGATTTCCTTTGATGCCTGCAAAGCCGGTCTGAAGGAAACAATGGCTGGCAAGATCAACGCAGACTTCCAGTGCAATCCTCTGCAGGGCCCCTTCTGCGCAGACATTATTTCCAGCCTTGCAGCCGGCAAGACGGTTGACAAGAAAACCTACATGAAAGAACCTTGGTATGTTTCGGAAGATGTTCTGACTCAGGTTGCCTATACCAACAACGCCGGCAAAGCTGTTACTGAGCCTCTGGTCAAAGTAACGCAGGCGCTCGTCGACGCAGACTATTGATTTAGCTGATCGGGAAAAGGGTGGCCCCTGGTGTTGGAGCCACCCTTTTATACCGTAAAAGGGGAGCATGACCATGGACGAACAGATTCTAATTACAATGCGCAACATTACAAAGACATTTCCCGGCGTTATCGCACTCAACAATGCGCAGCTGACCCTGCGCAAAGGGGAAATTCACGCGCTGATGGGGGAAAACGGCGCGGGGAAATCCACAATCATCAAATGCCTGACCGGTGTCTATGAGCGCGATATGGGCGAAATTCACATGGCGGACATCGAGGGAAATATTTACAACCATTCCACGCAGGATGCTCAGAATATCGGGATTGCCACAGTGTACCAGGAAGTCAACCTTTGCCCCAATCTCAGCATTGCGGAAAACCTGTTTATCGGGCGGGAACCCCGCACAAAGCTGGGAACCATCAATTGGAAACTGATGAACCAAAAAGCCCAAAAGATCATGACTGATCTGAATATCCGTGTGGATGTGTCAATCCGTCTGGAGGAATACTCCATTGCAATTCAGCAGATGGTGGCAATTGCACGCGCGGTGGATATGGACTGCAAGGTTTTGATTTTAGACGAGCCTACCTCCTCCCTTGATGACATCGAAGTCGCAAAGCTGTTCAGTCTGATGCGCGACCTGAAAGCGAAGGGGGTCGGTATCCTCTTTGTGACGCATTTTCTGGAGCAGGTGTACGAGGTCTGCGACCGGATCACCGTCATGCGCAACGGGGAATTCGTGGGCGAGTACCTTATCTCGGATTTGCCGCGCGTAAAGCTGGTTGCAGCAATGCTCGGCAAGGATTTCGACGATCTGGCCTCCATTAAACCGGAAGGCAGCACAACCACGAGCGATGAAATCGTTTTGGAGGCGCAGAGTCTAAGCCATAAAGGTACCATTAAGCCATTCGACTTCCAGATCCACAAAGGAGAAGTCGTGGGAGTAACCGGGCTGCTCGGCAGCGGACGAAGCGAAATGGTGCGCTGCATCTACGGAGCGGATAAGGCTCAGACCGGAACGGAAAAAATGAAAGGCAAAATTCTGAAGGCAAAAGCGCCGATTGATTCCATTAAGGCCGGACTCGGATTTCTTCCGGATGACCGGAAAGCGGACGGCTGCATCGGCGACCTGTCCGTACGGGAAAACATCATTCTGGCTCTGCAGGCCAGACAGGGTCTGTTTCATACTCTGCCGAGAGCAAAGCAGAACGAACTGGCAGATCAGTTTATCGATATTCTGAAAATCAAAACTGCTTCACGGGAAACGCCTCTCAATCAGCTTTCCGGCGGAAATCAGCAGAAAGTGATTCTGGCTCGCTGGCTGTGCACGCATCCTGATTTTCTGATTCTGGACGAACCGACGCGCGGCATCGACATCGGTACCAAAACGGAATTTCAGAAGCTGGTGCTAAAATTCGCCTCCGAAGGGATGAGCGTGGTCTTTATCTCCTCCGAGATTGAAGAAATGCTCCGCACCTGTTCCCGCATGTGCGTTATGCGTGACGGGACCAAAGTGGGAGAGATTGAGGGCGAGATGACGCAAGAAAGTGTCATGGCCGCTATTGCCGGAGGTGACAAGCAGTGAGTACAATAAAAAGAGTGACAAAGCTCAAGCTTTTTCTCCCTATTTTTTGCATGATTCTGGTTCTATTGATTAACTTGATTAAAAGTCCGTCGTTTTTTTTCATTAACATTAACAACGGCGTCCTCTACGGACGGCTGATCGACATTCTGAACCGCGGAAGCGAGGCCGCTATTCTGGCGGTCGGGCAGACGCTGGTCGTAGCAGTTTCCGCCGGAACCGATATTTCGGTCGGCTCGGTCATGAGTCTTTCTGCCTGCGGAGCCTGCACCCTGCTGGCGGGCTACGGCGTAAACAGCACCAGCACGCTGGTTATGCCGATGGTCATCGGCATGCTGGGCGGCATTCTTCTGGGCGGTCTGTGCGGCGTATTCAACGGAGCACTGGTTGCCAACCTGAAAATTCAGCCCATGGTTGCAACGCTGATTCTGTATACGGCAGCCCGGGCCATCGGTCTTCTGCTGTGCAACAACCAGATCACCTACATACGCTATGATCCCTACAAGTATCTGGGAAACTTTATTCCGGGTGTGCCGATTCCAACAGCCATTTTTGTTACAGTCGCCGTTATTGCGATTGTAATGGCCTTTTTGAAAAAGACTGCCCTGGGGGTCTATATCCAATCCGTCGGCATTAACTCCAGAGCATCCCGGATTTCCGGAATCAACTCCACCAAGATATGCTTCCTGTGCTATGTGATCTGCGGACTGTGTGCAGGGATCGCCGGTATTGTAGCTTCCTCGAGAATTTATTCCGCGGACTCCAACAACATCGGATATACATACGAACTGGATGCGATTCTCGCCGTAGCACTGGGCGGAAACAGCCTGGGCGGCGGTAAATTCACCATGGCCGGTTCCATTATCGGCGCTTACACAATTCAGGCAATCACAACCACTCTGCTCGCAATGGGCGTTTCCACCGATCAGGCGCCTGTGGTCAAAGCGATCATCGTTGTGATTATCGTCGTTGTTCAGGCTCCTGTTTTCAAGGCATGGATGGGCAACCGTTCCGCGCGGAGGCTGGTTGCTTCAAAAGCTGCCGGTTCCGAAGGAGGTGCGCTGTAACATGAACAATGAAAAACGCCTTGTTCAGTCAAAGCGCCGCCTTGACAGCAACACTCTTCTGCTCTTCATTACCGTTGTGCTGTTTCTTGTCATGTACGCAATCGGCTGCGTGATTTACGACGCAAAAGGCTTTTCGCATGTCCAGACATTTTTGAACCTTCTGATTACCAACGCCGGCCTGATCTGCGTGGCCTGCGGCATGACCTGCGTCATGCTGACCGCAGGAATCGATATTTCCGTCGGTTCCCTGATCGCGATGGACTGTATGATTCTGGCTTACGGAATGAGCGTAAAGGGATACCCTGCTGTTCCGCTGATGATCTTCGTGATCATTGTAGGCATTGTGTTCGGTTTCGTACAAGGTTTTCTGGTAGGCTATCTCGAAATTCAGCCCTTCATTGTCACGATGGCAGGCCTGTTCTTTGCCCGCGGCATGACTGCGGTGATCTGTACGGATCAGCTTTCAATCACAGAAAAATCCAACCCGACTTTCTATGCCTGGGCCAACACTAAGATTTATCTGCCGCCTTTTCTCGGTTATGCCAACAACCGCGGAAAAGTGCAGGTTCCGTTCATTCGCCCTACGGTTATTATTGCTCTCGCTGTAGTTGTAATTATTTTCTTTATCTTAAAATACACGAAATTCGGGCGCGCTTTGTACGCGGTAGGCGGCAATGCCACCTCGGCTGCCATGATGGGCCTGAATGTAAAGCGCACGAGGCTGATGGCTTATGTTCTATCTTCCTTCCTGTGCTCCATCGGCGGCATCTGCTACTGCCTGAACACGATGTCCGGTTCCGTACAGCAGGCAACAGGCTTTGAAATGGATGCCATTGCATCCTCCGTTATCGGCGGCACGCTGCTGACCGGCGGCGTAGGAAATGTCTTCGGTTCCCTGTTCGGCGTTCTCATTACCGGTACCATCCATACTCTTGTAACCACAAACGGCAAGCTGCTCTCCAGCTGGGCTAATATTGCAACAGCGGCATTGCTGTGCTTCTTCATTGTTCTGCAAAGCATCTTTGCTTATCTGAAAAACCGTAATAAGTGACAGAAAGGACCGTCTGAAATGGAACAAAGTACTATCAGGCAGGCAATTTCCTCAGGAAAAACGGCTCTCGGCATTGAATTCGGCTCCACAAAAATCAAGGCGGTCCTTTTGACCGAAAGCTTCACGCAGGTCGCTTCCGGCAGCCACGACTGGGAAAGCTCCTATGAAAACGGCCTCTGGACTTATCCTCTGGATGCCGTCTGGGACGGCCTGCGGGACTGCTACCGGAAGTTGGCCGACGACGTGCAAAAACAATACGGCCTGGAACTGACTAAAATCGGCTGCATCGGCGTTTCTGCCATGATGCACGGTTATCTTCCCTTCGACCAAAACGGAAAGCTTCTTGTTCCTTTCCGGACTTGGCAAAACACCAGTACGGGTGCCGCAGCGGCGGAACTTTCGGAATTGTTCCATTTTAACATTCCTCAGCGCTGGAGCATTTCGCACCTGTATCAGGCTGTTTTAAACGGAGAGGAACATGTTAAGGATATTGCCTATTTGACCACTCTGGCAGGCTATGTGCACTGGCAGCTGACCGGTCAAAAGGTGCTTGGCGTCGACGACGCTTCCGGAATGTTCCCGATCGACAGCAGTACGAACGACTATGACGCCGGCATGCTCAGCATATTCGATCAGCAAATCTCTTCCCGATATTCCTGGAAACTGAAGGAACTCCTCCCCCGTGTTCTCCTTGCCGGCGAGAACGCGGGCATCCTGAC